>CAYTZS010000232.1:0-7593 GCA_964442355.1 uncultured Saprospiraceae bacterium
CGTCAATCAGGGCTTTGTGCGGGTAGTGCTGGTGGATCCCCTTGAACGGGAGCGCAGTCAACAAGACCTGGTGGACATGGTAAGCCGCAACCTCGGAAAGTTCAGCGAGGGCAAGGCGTTCGCCATTCAGGAGCAAACCATCACCGCTAACCGCCGGGGTGGTTTGCCCGTGCAGTTCGTCATCCAAAACAACAATTTTGAGAAGCTGAAGGAAGTGCTGCCCAAGTTCGTGGAGCAAGCCAACCAAAGCCCCATTTTCCAGGGCGTTGACCCCGACCTCAAGTTCAACAAGCCGGAACTCCGCATCGAGATTGACCGCTTGAAAGCGACCCAAATGGGCGTGAGTGTGGCCGACGTGAGCGAGACGCTGCAACTCGCACTCTCCAACCGCCGCCTCGGTTATTTTATCAAGGAGGGCAAGCAGTACCAGGTCATCGGGCAGGTGGCCCGCAGCGACCGGGACGACCCGACGGATTTGAAAAACATTTTCGTGAGAAACACGCAAGGCGAAGCCATCCCGCTCGACAACCTCGTGAGCATCAAGGAGGAAACTTCGCCGCCTGTGATTTACCACTTTGACCGCTACAAAAGCGCCACCATCAGCGCCGGACTCGCACCGGGCAAGACCCTCGGCGACGGCATCGCAGAGATGCAGCGCATCGCCGACGAGCTGCTCGACGACACTTGGAGCACGGCGCTGGCGGGCAGCAGCCGAGAGTTCGCCGAGAGCCAAGGCAATACCAGCTTTGCGTTCATCCTCGCACTCGTGTTGATTTTCCTCGTGCTCGCTGCGCAATTCGAGAGCTTCGTTGACCCGCTGGTCATCATGCTCACCGTGCCGCTGGCATTGGCTGGGGCCGTGCTTTCGCTTTGGTTATTTGACCAAACGCTGAATATTTTCTCGCAAATCGGGATGATTATGCTGATAGGTTTGGTGACGAAAAACGGTATCCTCATCGTCGAATTTGCCAACCAAAAGCGAAAGAAGGGCATGGACAAATGGCAGGCCGTGGTGGAGGCAAGTACCGCCCGCCTCCGCCCGATTTTGATGACCAGCTTGGCCATGTCGCTGGGTGCCCTGCCGATTGCGCTCTCACTGGGCGCAGCGGCTACGAGCCGTATTCCGTTGGGCATCGTCATCGTGGGTGGCATCTTGTTCTCGCTGCTACTGACGTTGTTCGTCATTCCGGCAATGTATTCGTTCTTGTCGAGGAAGCAGGGCAAGGGGTTTGAGGAGATGGTGGGGGATACTATTGTCAAAGAGGAAAAAGGGGTAACTTTGTAACCTACATTGAAAGTAAAAAATTGTAAAATGATAACCGTTTCAACCAAAGCACATATCACCGCCCGCAAGCCCTACGTGGAGGTGAAGGGTGTGCCAGAAGGGATGTACGACATCATCGTCTTTTTGCAGCCACAACAGAATGGAAATGGCAAGAAGCCTCGCAAAGCTGGATTCAGCAAAGCCAGTTTTGAAATGCCTGCTGATTTCAACGCACCAATGGAGGACTTCAAAGATTATATGGAATGAATATCCTCGTTGATACCCAAGCCATCATTTGGTATGCCGAAAACAACCCGGCATTGACTTCAAATGCACGACAAGCAATGGACGAGGCTTCCAATATTTGCTACATCAGTATGGCTTCTTTTTGAGAAATGTCCATCAAGACAAACCTTGGCAAACTCAACGTCAAGGGGCTTTCACTGGCAGAATTCATTCAGGAAGTGGAAGAAAACGGATTTTCTGTTCTCGAAATCTCCAAGGCGCATGTCCTTCAAAATGGCCTGTTGCCTTTGCACCACAGAGACCCTTTTGACAGGCTGATTATCGCCCAAGCATCGATAGAAGATTGGTGTCTCATCACAAGCGATGATGCTTTCGATGCTTATGATGTTAAACGAATTTGGTAATGTCATCCTGTTCTCGCTGTTGTTGACGTTGTTTGTCATTCCAGCCATGTATTCGTTCCTGTCGAGGAAGCAGGGCAAGGGGTTTGAGGAGATGGTGGGGGAAGGTGTGGAGCAAATCGAAGACGTTAGAATCTAAATGAAACAAATTGGGTGTCTCGGTTTAAAGGATTGAAGTTATCCACACATTGTTGAAATTTTTTGTTTGCTATTGTTTTGCATTTTGTAGCTTTGTAATCAAATTTATTAAGATTTAAAAACGAAATAGTGATGAGTAAGATTACTAACTCAAAACCTGACATCGTCAGGACACCTTTGCAAGACCCGACCCCAAATCCTAACAGCGGTGCAACAAAGCCACCAAAGCCGCCAACTTCCGACAAACCAGTTAAAAACAATTAAAATGGACGAGACTGATTACATTAAGCAGATTCAGGAAACTCGAAAATATTCTGCAGAGCAATTGGACAAACAGATAGTCTATATTGCTGGAGGAGGATTGGTGTTGACCATTGGATTTGCCAAAGAGATTGTCGAATTACCAGAAAGTAACTTCAAGTTGTTTCTTTTCTTGAGTTGGATTCTATTTGCGTTTGCACTATTCATTAATCTTTTCTCTCATCAAACATCAATTGATTCTATGGATGCTGAAATAGCCTTGAATACTACAAAAAGTGACAAATTGAATAAACATACAGACAGAATGAACAGGTTGTCAATATGGATGATTTTGATAGCTATGCTTTCGTTCATCATATTTGCAATTATAAATTTATTATCATGAAAAACAAAGAAATGACCATCATTGCCGTAGTTCCTGAAAAATTAGGAATGACTAAACCACCAAGAAACATACCTTCTCACTCAGGTGGTCAGCAAACCCCATCTGCTCAAAGTCAACCAGAAACTTCTCCTAAAGGAGAAAAACCTAACTGAATAGTCGAATAACAGTGAGTAGTTAGACAAACTTACTAAAGTGCCCTATATGGAATATCTTTATTGTAATGTTGTCTTTTAACTACTTTACAATTTCAAACCTAATAAAAATTTATCTATGAATTCTTTCAACAATAAAGAAGAAATTAGGGGGATGACTAAACCTCCAAAAAGCCCTGCCACGACATCAAATGTTCCGCCATCTCAAGTTGTTCAGAGTTCAAATACTCCAACAACTAAAACATCGTCGAATTGAAAAATTTTAATTTTCGCAAATTAGGTTTGCCCAAATTTCTATCTCAAGAAATTACTGGAATGTTTTTAAGTATGGGTTTACAAAGCAGGGCAATAAGTTGGGTACAAGCGGTAGTCAACTGGAAACCAACTCTTTGAAAAATTATGTCAAGAAGTTCAGTGGACTACAGGATATAGTCAACTGAAACTGCAATCAACAAGCAACAATTAACCCTCCCCCATTGATTTTTCTCATCTCTTTCTCCCTCCCTACCCACGAGTTTTGCAGCGTAATTTTTATCATCAAAAACAACGATGCATGGAACTCGACGTCAAAACCTACCGCCACCGTTCTTGGGCAGAGCCCTGGAAAGTCAAAATGGTCGAACACGTGAAAATGACCACCTACGAGGAACGCAAAAAAGCCCTCGTGGATGCTGGCTACAACACCTTCCTACTGCGCTCACGAGATGTTTATATTGACTTGCTCACCGACAGCGGCACCTCCGCCATGAGCGACCGCCAATGGGCGGGCATGATGGTCGGCGACGAAGCTTACGCAGGCAGCGAGAATTTTTACCACTTGGAAGAAGCCATCCACCGCTACTACGGCTACAAGTACGTCGTGCCGACGCACCAAGGTCGGGGTGCAGAGAACATCATCTCAAAAGTACTGATAAAACCAGGCGACATCGTGCCGGGCAACATGTATTTCACCACCACCCGCCTGCACCAAGAGCTGGCTGGGGGCGAGTTTCACGACATCGTGATTGACGAGGCGCACGACCCGGAGAGCGAACACCCTTTCAAAGGCAACATTGACCTCAACAAGCTGGAGGCACTGGTAAAAAAATATGGCGCTGAAAAAATACCCTACATCAGCATGGCAACCACGGTGAACATGGCTGGTGGACAGCCCATCTCGATGGCCAACCTACGAGAATTGCGGGCGTACACAGACAAGCATGGCATTCGCATCATCCACGACATGACGAGGGTAGCCGAAAATGCTTGGTTCATCAAGGTCAGGGAGGAAGGCTATCAGGACAAATCCGTCGCTGAAATCGTCAAGGAAATTTGCTCGCTGACAGACGGTGCCACAATGAGCGCCAAGAAGGATGCCCTCGTCAACATCGGTGGCTTCTTGGCCATGAACGACCTCGACATTTACGAAGAAGCCTGCAACCTTGTCGTCGTTTACGAAGGACTGCACACTTACGGTGGCCTCGCTGGGCGTGACATGGAGGCCATGGCCATCGGCATCGCCGAGTCGGTACAAGACGACCACATCCGGGCACGCATCGGGCAGGTGGAGTACCTCGGCAACCGCTTGCTGGCCCACGAAATCCCCATCGTGAAGCCCATCGGCAGCCACGGCATTTTCTTGAACGCAAGGAATTTTTTGCCTGCGGTGCCGCAAATCAACTTCCCGGCACAGGCACTGGCTGCGGCCATTTACCTCGACTCTGGCATCCGCTCGATGGAGCGGGGCATCGTGTCGGCGGGCCGAAACAAGGCTACGGGCGACCACTACTACCCCAAACTGGAACTGGTACGACTAACCATTCCCCGCCGGGTTTACACCCAGGCGCACATGGACGTGGTGGTGGAATCCATCCTAGAAGTGTACGACCAACGCAACCGCATCAAGGGCTTAAAAATGGTGTACGAACCGAAATACTTGCGGTTCTTTCAGGCGAGGTTTGATTCGTTGGGATAAACTCAACAACTCCGTGCGCTCTGTGAAAACCCTCAGTGTCCTCTGTGTCCAAACCAAATTTTACAGGACACGGAGCACACGGAGGGTTTTCACAGAGCGCACGGAGTTGTTGTTGCTTGAAAAAAATCAAGCGCTTTTGCCAAGTTATCTGCCGCCGCCGCCGTTAGCCCGAGTTCCAAATTCCATTGCTCCCCGCCGATGAGCAAGCAGTGTGCCTCTGGCATTTTCCCATACAATTTCTCACACAAAAATAGCACCGCCTCTGGCGAAAGCGCATGGGTGGTAAACTCAAAACTGGCCGAAGGCTCGACCTTTTTCCACTGAAACCCGTCGGGCAATTCCCCCTTGAATGCATCCACAAAAATGACCTGCTCCGCCCCCGAAATCAGCTCCGAATCTTCCACCTGCAACTGGTAGCGGTAGTGTACATCACATTCGAAATTACGGCTCCATTCCAGCGCCTCACCGAAGGCCCAGCCTAGGCCGTCATCTTGCCTGCCATTGTTGCCGATTGCAAAGAGTATCGTTTTCATGTAAACAAACTGGGATTGATAAAATGAGCAAGCTTAAAGCGGCTTGTTGCGCACAAAAAACCAAGCAGTCAGGGCTCCCGAAACCAACAGTCCCACATCCTCCCGGATGCCCAGTTTCACTGCGGCCACCGTGCCAATCAACGACCACAAAAGCGGGATGACGAGCAAGTAAATCGGCGGTTTTTTGTCCAGCCAAAGCAAGATGCCCAGCGTGAAAATGGTAGTCGGACAAGGCAGGCCGAAAGTCGGCGAATCGGGGTAGCCATGCCCCAGCATGTAGCCGAGCAGCGGGTAAATGAGCAAGGCGTACAGCATCATCGCACTGCCTGCCCACACGGCGGGCGTGGGTTTGTGGCTGAATTTCAGCTTATCGTGCAGTACGCCCTTCACAAGGAACAGGACGCCCTGCGCCACGAACGCCGCCCCAAAGCCGTATGCAGCCTTGTTGATGTCAGCAAAAAAGCCCCAGTGATAAATCATGCCCATCCAAAGCCACAGCAAGCCGAGGATGGCGGAGATAGCCCGTCCGCTGTTTCGGTGGTGCCTAGCGGCAAACACGATGGCCATCGCTGCCAAGAGGATGAACAAGAACTGGACAGGAAAAACGGCAGTGTTGTACTGCCTGAATACTTCCAAAAATTGCGAAGCTGTGAAAGGGAGTTCCATGACTGAATTTTTAGGTTTGCGCAATTCAATTTTTAAAACGCTCGTCTAGCACCCTCCCTGCTGCGTCGTACAGCACCGCTTGCAGCGGCATTTGCCCAATGGCGTGCGTGGCGCAGCTCAGGCAGGGGTCATAGGCTCGGATGGCAATCTCGACTTGGTTGAGCAACGTATCCGTCAGTTTGGGTTGACCGTCAAGGACGTTGTTGGCTACCCAGCGCACGGCCCGGTTCATCGGCTCGTTGTTGTGGGTGGTGCTCACGATGAGGTTGCATCGGGTAATCATGCCCTTCTCGTCCGCCTGGTAGTGGTGGATGAGCGTACCCCTCGGCGCTTCCACGATGCCGATACCCTCCGGTCGGCGATGGCCCTTGCGCAGGATGTCGTCGCTGAGGATGTCGTCGTCGTGGAGGAGCGCCTTCATCACCTCTGCGCAGTGCAGCATTTCGATGAGCCGTGCCCAGTGGAAGTGCATGGTGTGGTTGTTTGGTTTCCCACCGGTATATTTTTTGAAAACTTCAAACTCCTGTTGCGCCAGCGGCGTGTTGATGCGGTCGCAGACGTTGAGGCGGGCAAGCGGGCCCACCCTGCTCCAGCCGTTTTCCCGGCCGAGGTGGCGCAGGTACGGAAATTTTAGGAACGACCACGGCTCCACGCCTTCGGCAAAATAGTCCACGTAGTCCACGTCCCGCACGTCGTCGAGTGTGCGTTTGCCCTCGGCGTCAATGCCCCGTAGACGGCCGTCGTAAAGTTCTAGCGAACCGTCGTCGGCGTTGACGAGGCCGAGGTGACCGCTGGGGTACGAAGCGAAACTGTCGAGCCAAGCGCCATTTTTTTCGTGGTAATCTTTGATGAAATCCACGACTTCCTTCGACCACTCAATCATTGTATCCACGTTGGGCAGGTCTTTTCCGGTCAAAAAATAGTCCCGGTCTTCGAGGCTCATGCGCTTGTGGACGCCGCCCGGCACGGCAGCGATGCCGTGAATCCGTTTGCCCGCAATTACCCTGATGACCTCCTGCCCGAATTTGCGCATGGTGATGCCCTTGCGGGCAAGTTCCTTGTTTTCAATGGCCACGGCGACCACGTTCCGTTTCTCGGCGGGGGCATCCAGCCCGAACAACAGGTCGGGTGAGGCGAGGTAGAAAAAGTGAAGTGCGTGGGACTGGAATATCTGTCCATAATGCAGCAGGCGCCTGATTTTGGTAGCTGCTGGCGAGAGGTCTTTTGGGTCGAGGCCCGCCAGTTGGTCAATGGCCTTCGCTGCCGCAATGTGGTGGCTCACCGGACAGATGCCACAGAGCCGCTGCACCAGTACGGGCGCCTCCCAGTAGGGCCGCCCCTGGATAAAGCGCTCAAAGCCCCGAAACTCGACGATATGGAAAAAACTGTCCTTCACCCGCCCCTCGTCGTCGAGGTGGATGGTGACTTTGCCGTGCCCTTCGACACGGGTGACAGGTTCTATGATGACTTTTTGCATGACAATTGACGCTTTTAAGGTTTTTAGTGGCCGCCTGCGGCGACCACTAAAAACCTTAAAAGAACGTGAGGTTTGGATTAATTTAGGCTGCAATTTTGACACATTTCGACTTTGAA
>CAYTZS010000233.1:0-7528 GCA_964442355.1 uncultured Saprospiraceae bacterium
AATAATGTTGACGAATTAATCAAAAATGCATGAATATGGAGCGCAAAGTAATTCTTTATATCGCCATGAGTTTGGATGGTTATATCGCTAAAAAAGACGGTGATTTAGGCTTTTTGTCCATGGTAGAAAAAGAAGGCGAAGACTATGGCTACACCGATTTTGTGAGTACGGTCGATGCTGTTATCGTCGGACGAAAAACGTATGATAAAGTGCTGTCCATGGGGTATGATTTTCCGCATAGTAACAAAGATGCCTACATCATTACCCGGACGGCTAGAGACCCGATTGGCTCGGTGAAGTTTTACACGGGCAGTTTGCCAGCACTTGTCGCCGAATTGAAAGCCAAACAGGGCAAACATATTTTTGTGGATGGCGGCGCAGAAATTGTCCATGAATTATTGAAGGAAAACCTCATTGACGAATTTTACATCTCCATCATTCCAATATTGCTCGGAGATGGCATATCGCTTTTTAAAGATGAGCGACCTGAATTAAAGCTCAAACTTATTAGCACCAAACAGTTTGAAACAGGGCTGGTACAGTTGCATTATTTGAAATAATGGCCAGCGAATTTTTCCAAATCCAATCATTAAAAAATATTGCCATGAAAACATTCCGCATTTTCCTTCCGTTCGTCATTTTGGTGAGCCTTTTCTCCTGCAAGCCAGCCGAAATCGTAATTGACCCCGCACTGGAGGCCAAAGCGCTGCCCGTGAAAGGGAGGCAGGGGCTGCAAATCGGACAGGTCATCCGCTACGGCGATTTCAAGACCAGCAAAGTGCGTCGGGGCTGGACGAGCAGCTACGATGTCCCTTTCGTTGTGCGGTTTCGAGGGGCGAAAGAGAAATTGAGCTTCACGCAGTTCGGACCGGACGGCCAGCAGGCGGAAGTGGCTTGCGTGAGCAGGTTCAAAAGCACGGAAGTCCAATTGCTGGAGGAGTTTTTCAGCGTACCAGTCAAGTTGACCAACTTCTTCGCAGGGAATATTGCCTTCGGGGAAAACAACTCGAACTGGGATTTTATCCTCTACAACCCAAACGGCGATTTCCTGCGGGAGCAGGCATCGGCGGGCTTTGCTCAAAATGGCACAAAACGCATTGACATTCAAGCAATTAGAGGATTGAAAGGCCAGCCAAATTGGATGAAGGAACTGACGGTTTATGGGCACGAGTTCCGCTACCAAGGCAAAGTCGTGGGTGCTGTCTCGACCATCAACAACGGCAAAGTTTGGATTGACCAAAACCTCGATGCCGAAACAAAAACGGTCATTGCGGCCGTAGCGACGGGGCTGCTTTTGAGGCAAGATGTGGAAGAGGCTGCCGTGGATGCCCTTCAGTAGTGAAGAAGGGGCTGGATTTTCATGTCCTTCCTTACCTTCGCCCCAAACTTCCAACACATGAAAAAACTTGTCCACACCCTTGCCCTGGTTTTAACCCTTGCCACCGTTTTTGCGCAGCAACAACCAAAGCCGCCCTATTTCGACGCCGATGCCCCGGCTTGGGCAAGGATGCTCCTCGAAGAAAACCCCAATGTCCGTGAAATCCAGCTAGCCTACAAAGCCTACTACGACGAACGGCCTTTTGAAAAGACCCGCTACACCCAATTTTACAAACACTGGATGCAGTGGGCAAGGCCCTACGCACAGCATGACGGCACGATTGACGACTCACGACTCACGATTGACGATTGGGAACGCAGCACGTCCCCTAATCGTCAATCCACTTGGTCCTTCCACGGCCCAAAGGTTCACTACTTCCCTGACGCATCGGCACAGTCTGTTGACCACACGAATATTTACTCGTTCGACATCTACGCCGCCGACCCAAACATCCTCTACGCTGGTGGCGAGGCAGGTGGCGTTTGGAAAACTACAGACAAAGGTTTGAACTGGACATTGCTCACCGCCAACGTAGTACATGGCGCATTCGGGGCGGTGAAAATCAACCCGCAAAACCCCGACGTGGTGTACGCTGGCACAGGCGGCAAGCTCATCAAAACCACCGACGGCGGTGCAACTTGGGCCACCGTTTACGCAGAAAGCAATTTTTGGGCACAAGAAATCTACGTCCACGAGGCTACGCCCGACATCGTGCTGGTGGCCAGCGAAAAAGGCCTGCTGCGCAGTACTGACGCTGGCGCAAATTGGGTCAAAATTTTTACCCAAAACACCTGGGGCGTGAAGGCCAAGCCCGGCGACCCGAACACCGTCTGGGCAATCCGTGACAACGGCGCAAGCTCCGATTTCATGATTTCTACCGATGGCGGCGGCAGCTTTACTGCCTCCAACTCGGGCTGGTGGCAGCCCACTGGCAACCGTCAAGTGACCGGCGCCATCATCGCTCCGTGCCCCTCCAATCCTACCAAGATTTACGCCTTCCTCAGTGGTGAGGGCGATGGCCTGGGTGGCTACATCGGCGTGTTCAAAAGCACGGATGGCGGTGCAACCTGGGCGAACACCCATCCCGCAAACGCCATCGGCCAACCGTACTCCATTCCCAGCCACACGAACCTGATGGACGCCAACGGCGTGGACTGGTTCTGGCAGGGCTTTTACGACCAGGCCATCGTGGTGAACCCGCTGAACGACAACCAGTTGATTGCGGGCGGCTGCTCATGGTTCCGCAGCAACGACGGTGGGGCAACTTGGAGCGGTTACGGCGGCTACGTGGGTGGCACTGGCATCACTGGTGACCGCCATCCCGACATCCAGTGGACGGCTGCCGTCGGCAACGAACTGTGGATTGCTTCGGACGGCGGATTGGTTTACTCCACCAATTTCGGGCAGAGCGTGGAGGGGCGCAACAACGGCATCAGCGGGGCGGCGCTCTGGGGTTTCGACAGCGGTTGGAACGAGGACATCCTCGTCGGTGGTCGCTACCACAATGGCAACATGGCCTACCACGAGAGTTTTCCCGATGGCACGTACTACGCCATTGGTGGGGCAGAGGCCCCCACGGGCTACGTGAACCCCGGCCCGGAGCGCAAGATTTACCACTCCGACATCGGTGGCGACATCCTGCGGCCCGGCTTCGGGAATGGGTTAGGCGGCTTCCCTGTGGGCACCTGGCCCAACGAGAGCTACGCCTACTACGCCAACTCCGAGATGGAATGGCACCCTGACTGCTGGAACATCGTTTTCCTCGGAAAGGAGGACAAAATCTGGCGCTCGACCGACGGCGGCACGACCTTCACGGTGCTCCACGACTTTCCCGGAGGTGCCGACCGCAACGTTTACGACATCGAAATTTGCCGGAGCAACCCCGACCGCATGTACGTCTCGCAGTGGAATGGCACCGACGACGTGGTGCGCCGCAGCCTCGATGGCGGCCAGACTTGGGAGATTTGCGCAGCACTCACCACCGCCAACAACAACGACCGCATGAAGCTGGCCGTGAGCGCCGAAAACCCCGACGTACTGTGGGCGGCGGTCAGTTATGGCTCCAACGGAAAGAAGATTTTCAAGTCCACCGATGCAGGCGTTTCTTGGCAAAACATCACGACCAGCATCCTCGACGGCGCAACCGTGACGAGCATCATGGCGCAGTACGGCACGGATGGCGGCGTCTATCTCGGTACGACGAAGGGCATTTTTTACCGAAACAACACGATGGCCGACTGGCAGCCGTACAGCGATGGGTTGCCCATCAGCATCGAGCCGAACAAGCTCAAACCTTTTTACAAAAAAAGCCTGATTCGGGTAGGTGCTTGGAATGCTGGTGTTTGGGAAGCGCCATTGTTCGAGCCAAGTGCCGTGCAGCCGTTGGCGATGGCCGACAAGCTGACAGGCTTCTGCCCGACCGATACTTTCTACTTCGACGACCACAGCGTGGTGATGCATGACAACGTTTCTTGGGCTTGGCAATTCGCTGACGCTCAATCGGTTATCGGTGAAAATACGAGGACGCCGAAAGTCGTGTTCAACACGGCTGGCGACAAGCTGGTGGTGATGACCCTGACCACGCCGCAGGGCGTTTTCACCGACAGCCTCACCGTCCACGTCGGCGACGAATGCACCAGCTTGCTGCCCGAAGCACTGCCCGGCAATGCCCTCAGCCTCGACGGCGACGGCGACTACGCTACGTCCAGCGAACCGCTCAATCTCAACTCCAATACGGCCACCATCACCCTCTGGATGAAGCCCATCGGCGACCAAAGCGACTGGGCTGGCGTGGCGTTGGTGCGGGGCGGCAGCACGACGGCAGGACTGCATTTTGGAGAAAGCAACGAACTTCATTACATGTGGGACGACGCCAATTGGTGGTGGAACACGGGCGTGTACCCGCCGCTTGGCGAGTGGAGCCACGTGGCGCTGGTCATCGAACCCACGAAGGCCACCATTTACCTGAACGGCATTCCCACTTCCATGAACACCACGCATTTCGCTGAGGAGTTTGATTCGCCGATGGTGCTTGGCAGCGACCCCGGTTGGAACAACCGCTTCTTCAAGGGCCTGATGGATGAGGTTTGTTTTTATGATAAAGCATTGACCCAGAACCAGATACGGGAGGAAATGCACCTTACCCGCACCCACACCGACACCGACACCGACGGGCTGCGCTCCTACTTACAGTTCAACGAGGCTGACGGCCCTGCTTTCGACCGGGTGGGCCTCGGTTTTGCCAGCTTCGGCGGCGATGCGCACCGAGTAGTTTCGACGGTTGCGGTTGGGCCGGGCGTGAGTGGTCGGGAAGTTGTGACGAGCGGAGGCAATGTTACGTTTGGCTCAACGGGCCTGATGGCCTCATTCCCCAACAGCGGTGTTTTGCCGGACGGCGAATTGGTCGTTACCCGCCTAAACATTGCCCCTGACTTTTCACCAGCGGCGGACAGTATCAGCTCATCGTACTGGGTTATGCACAATTTTGGCAGCAACCCGATTTTTGACGAGCTGTCGTACATTTTTTTCGACTTTATCGGAAACGTGCCCACGAGTACCATGCCGCAACAATACCAGCTGTTCGCCCGTCCGCCCCGTGCCGACGGCGACACTTGGCAGCTGCTTGATTCGGGTGATGATTACACGACACTGCCGAATGGTTCCATTCTTTTTAGCGATGGAAACACCGTGGAAGAGGCCGCCCAGTTCATCATTGGACGACCAATGGCGACGGCCACTCAGCAACCTGCCATGCCGCAGCCGATGGTGAGCATTTCACCCAATCCAGTGGCATCAAATGGTACTTTGAACATCCAGACCAACCTTGCTGGCAAGTTGAAATTCAAGCTCTACGACCAGAAAGGTCGTGCCGTGCGGGTGGCCGTTTTCGAGCGGGAAGGACAGTTGGCCATCAACGGGCTGGCAGCTGGTGTTTACGCCTATTCGATTGAAAGCGAGGGAGTTATGCGGTTTGGGAAGGTGGTGGTGGAGTAGTGCTACCCCTTCCTCACCAACACCACTGCCGTCAAAATACCGGCAATGCTCACGGCATGCATCCAGTGAAATGCCTCACCGTCGAGCAATCCCCAAACCACCGCTACGATGGGCATGGTGTAGGTGGTAGAGCTGGCGAAAATAGCCGAGGTGTCCTTGATGAGTTTGTAAAAAAGCACCTGCGCCATGGCCGTGCTCAGGATGCCCAACGCCACAAGTGCGGCCAGCGGCCACCAGCGTTCTTCGGTCATGGTGTAGTTTTCGTGGCGGGGCAAAAAGATGAACAGGAATGACAGCAACCCGCCCAAAGCAACCGAAACGGAGGACAGTGCAAGCGAGGGCACCTCGTTCAAATAGTTCTTGACGATGTTGATATTCAGGCCGTAGCAAACCGTGGCGATGACGATCAAGCCAGCGTAAATATTGAGCGATAGCGTCGAATCAGACCGCTCGACGATAAGCAGCACTGCACTTGCCAAGCCCAGCAACAGGCCGAAAACTTGAATTGGCTTGTGGCTGGTTTTGAACAAATACCAAGAAAAAATCAGGGTGAAAATCGGTGTCAAGGCGTTCAACATGCCCGCCACGGCGCTTTGCACATGCTGTTGCGCCAGCGTGAACAAAAACGCCGGGATGAACATGCCAATGAAGGTGATAAGCACTAAGAAAGGCCAGCGGTCACGGGGTATTTTGGCGTATTGCGTGAGCGCCACTGGCAGAAATACCGCCGCCCCCGCCATGAGCCGGATGCTTGCCGCCTCGACGAACCCAAAGCCTGTCAGTCCTTTTTTGATTAGGATAAAACTGCTGCCCCAAATCAGCGACAACACGATGAGAATCAGCCACTTCGTTAATCCTGCGTTCTTGGTCAAAGTCATAGGTTAATATTTCAGTTGCGGCATTCCCAATCCCTCCAGCGCTCACCCGCTCACTCCCTCACCGCTTATAATTTGACACATAATCCGGCACTGGAATCCCTGCCACACCTGTCTCGTCTGTCTCTGGCGCTTGCGGAACCTGTTTTAGCGGCAGCACGCCTGCCCAAACGGCCAACCCCATGTCCGCTTCGTCGTCGCCGACGCCGTGGGCCCGGAACTTGACAGAGGCTTCCTCCATCTCCACGGCGATGAACATTGTCTTTTTCATGTCGCTTTTGCTGGGTTGCCGGGCCTCTGCCCAGCGGCCGGGGATGACGTGCTCGGTGAAGCGTTCCGCCGCCAACCAGCGTTCCTCGTCGCTCTCCACGAGGCGGGTTTTGCCGAAGGCCACCACCGAGCGGTAGTTCATTGAGTGGTTGAATACGGAGCGGGCCAGCACCAGCCCGTCAAGGTGCGTGACGGCGATGCTGACGGGGATGCCCTTCGCCATTTGCATGAAAAAATGACTGCCGACGGAGCCGTGCAGGTACAAGGTTTCGCCCACCCGACAGTAGCCGGTTGGAAGGATAAACGGCTGATTGTCAATCACAAAGGACGCATGGCAAACCAGTCCTTCGTCGAGGATGGCGTTGCGGGTAGCGGGGTCGAAGTCGTAGCGCTTTGGGTAGTAGCGGCTGCCTTCAGTGCGGGTGTTTTTTTGTTTCATGTCATTAGTCGTTAAGCCATTGGTCATTATTGGGCAAGGAGTGGGAAATACCGCTCCCGCAAGATGCCAACATGGTGCTTTTGGTGACCAACAATCGTGTAGCCAACAGCCAGCACAGGCAGTTCGGTGCCGGACATGGTACCCGTGCGGCGCAGGGCCGCTTCGTCGAAGCTGCGAAATAGGGCGATGGTGCCGAGCCTGACCAATCGGAATTCTTCGAGCACTTGCTCCAGCGGGCGGTTGTTGGCACCAGTGTTCTCGGCAAACAGGTTTTCATCGAAGCCGGGCAGTGCAGTTTTGTCGTTGCGTGCGAACCGAAGGGCACGGTAGGCAAATACCCGCTCGCCGTCAGTCAGGTGTTGGATGATGTCACGCACCGTCCATTTGCCGGGGGCGTACACTTGGTCGCCGAGCCGTTGGAGGGTTTTGAGGTCGAGGCCGTCCAACTCGGCGAGGCTCTGGTCGAGTGCGTCATTGAGGTCAATGTCGCCCACTTTGCCGATGTAGGTGTCGTAGTAGGAAGGAGCGAATGGCAGGTCAGATTTTTTCATGCAATTGGTGTTTGATGGGCAA
>CAYTZS010000234.1:0-7363 GCA_964442355.1 uncultured Saprospiraceae bacterium
CATGCTTGCTGGGTCAATATTTCGCCACCATTTACTCCCGAAGAATTGGAGGAAGTAGCGCAGCAGTTTGACATTCCATTCGACTTTCTAACCGACCCACTGGACATTGACGAGCGACCACGTTATGAAAAGGACGAGGACAAGCGGTTGATCATTCTCAGCAGCCCGATTCTCAATCCATTTGAGGAGGATATTGATGCAATTTTTATTACTGTGCCCCTTGGCGTCATAATTACTCCTGATCATGTAATCACCATCACTTCCCAGGAAAATCCTGTGCTCAACCTGTTCCTGGATAACAAGGTGAAGAACTTTGACCCAGTCAACGACCAATTGTTCGTCTTGCAAATCCTTGAGCAAACCGTTTATCGTTTTCTGAACTGCCTAAAGCAGCTTAACCAGAAACGCAACTTGATTGAAAAAGAGCTTTACCACAGCAGTAGGAACCAAGAATTGAAAAACCTTTTGAGCATCGAAAAAAGCTTGGTTTACTTCGTTTCATCGCTCAGTGACAACGAACTGCTCAAAATGAAAATGAAGCGCATAGATTTTCTGAGCATTGGCAAGGATGAAGAAAAGCTTGAAATATTCGAAGATGTCATCATTGACAACAACCAAGCTCAGCAGATGGCCAACATGTACACCAACATCCTAAACGGGACGATGGACGCGTACGGTTCTATCATCTCCAACAACCTGAACCTTACCATCAAACGACTTACCACCATCACTATCATATTAATGGTGCCGACGTTGGTAGCTTCATTCATGGGCATGAACGTTGACCTGCCATTTGCGGAGCACTCCAACTACTCCTTCTACATCATACTGTTGCTTTCCTTGGCCTTTAGCTTGGTACTCTCATGGTACTTCCAACGCAAAAACCTGTTTTGAGTAGCGCATTTCAACTTTTTGGGTTAAAATCCATCAGCTACGTTGCAAATGCGATTGATTTTCAATGGCTTAAACGTGATACGTAAATCTCTGTTTAATTTTTTTGATGACAGAGTGTTTTCCACTTAAATTAGAGTTGTCCACATCAGCTATTCTTTTTAAAAAAATCATCTCGTTGATAATCAGTCTTTTGTGTAAGTTTTCCACAAGTTGTTGAAAACTCAAGCGCCAAATTGGTAAATGAGGCATTACTTTCGTGCTGATATTTCCGCATACATGAGATAATCACTATCGTCCAATCATAGCGAAAAAAATGGGGGGCAAAATGCCGTGCTAATGCTTGGCTTTCCCATCTAATATTGGTTTAATCTATCTCTTACTGATACTAAAACTGGATTTTTAGATAACGGCTTTGCACCTGTTCCAATGATGTGGACAGGTGCAAACCTTTGACAGAAAACTGTATTCGAGTTGAGGTAAGGTCTTAATAATCCAATGTGTAACACTATAATTTTTTTTGAAACATGGAAACCTTAGAGCTTAAAAAGAAGACCCCGGCTAAAAACGTTGAGAAAGCCACCCCTAAAACTTACGCATTCAAGGAGGCCTTGAAAGCTGCGACAGAATATTTCAAGGGAGATGAACTTGCTGCAAATGTTTGGGTGAACAAATACGCGCTGAAAGATTCTTCGGGTAACATCTACGAAAAAAGCCCTGAAGAAATGCACCGTCGTATTTCTTCAGAACTCTTCAGGATAGAACAAAAATACCCTAACCCCATTCCAGAAGAGACACTCTACGAACTGCTCAAAGACTTCAAATACATCATTCCACAGGGTAGCCCGATGTCTGGCATTGGCAACAACTTGCAGGTTTCGTCACTCTCGAACTGCTTTGTGATTGGTAGTGGCGCAGACTCCTACGGTGGCATTATCCGTGCCGACGAGGAGCAGGTACAGCTGATGAAACGCCGGGGTGGGGTAGGCCATGACCTCTCGCACATCCGCCCGAAAGGTAGCCCCGTGCTCAACAGTGCGCTTTCATCCACTGGTTTAGTACCATTCATGGAGCGTTACTCTAACAGCACCCGTGAAGTTGCACAAGATGGACGCCGTGGCGCATTGATGTTGTCGGTTTCTATCAAACACCCGGATGCCGAAGATTTTATTGATGCCAAGATGGAATCAGGCAAGGTAACTGGCGCCAATGTTTCTGTACGCATTGAC
Source organism: uncultured Saprospiraceae bacterium (assembly GCA_964442355.1). GTDB lineage: Bacteria > Bacteroidota > Bacteroidia > Chitinophagales > Saprospiraceae > UBA6168. The sequence continues at coordinate 2,121 of CAYTZS010000234.1, forward strand.
GATGATTTCATGCGAGCAGCAGTTGCAGGTAAGGATTACACCCAGCAGTTTCCCATTGGCTCTGACAATCCAACTTACCAAAATACGATAGACGCATCAAAACTTTGGGGGAAAATCATCCACAATGCTTGGAAATCAGCAGAGCCAGGCGTGCTTTTTTGGGATACCATCATTCGTGAATCAGTGCCGGATTGCTACGCTGACCTTGGTTACCGCACCGTTTCAACAAACCCCTGTGGTGAAATTCCGCTCTGTCCATACGACAGCTGCCGATTGTTGGCCATCAATTTGTTTAGCTATGTAGAACATCCTTTTACTAAAAACGCAAAGTTCAATTTTGAGAAATTTGCTGACCACGTAAGGATGGCGCAGCGGATGATGGACGACATCATTGACCTCGAAATTGAAAAAATTGACAAAATCATTGACAAAATCGAGAATGACCCGGAGGCTGAGGACATCAAGGCTACCGAACTTCGGCTCTGGCAAAAAATCCGCCGCACATGTGTTGAAGGACGAAGGACCGGTGTGGGCATCACAGCTGAGGGTGATATGCTAGCTGCATTGGGTTTGAAATATGGCACTGATGAAGCACTTGAGTTCTCAGTAGAAGTACACAAAGCACTGGCAATCAATGCTTACGGTTCTTCCGTCACAATGGCCAAGGAGCGCGGCGCTTTTAGCATTTTCCATGCAGCCCGTGAAGCAAAGAACCCCTTCATCAACCGCTTGAAGGAGGCTGATCCACAGATGTACGAGGACATGGTGAAATATGGTCGTCGCAACATCGCCCTGCTAACCATCGCACCTACGGGCACAACGAGCTTGATGTCTCAAACAACATCTGGTATCGAGCCTGCATTCTTGATAACATACAAACGCCGTCGGAAAGTCAACCCGAACGACAAAGAAGTCAAGGTGTCTTTTATTGACGAAGTTGGTGACCACTGGGAAGAGTACAATGTTTTTCACCACAAGTTTCTTGATTGGCTGGCTGCAAATGGCCATGATTTGGATGCCGTGAAGCACATGTCATCTGATGAGTTAAACAAGCTTGTAGAGCAGTCACCCTACCACAAGGCGACCGCCAACGATGTAGATTGGGTACAGAAGGTGAAAATGCAGGGCGCAATCCAAAAATGGGTTGACCACAGCATTAGCGTGACGGTAAACGTTCCTCACGAAACTTCTGAGGAAATGGTGAAGAAGATTTACCAGACTGCTTGGGAGACTGGCTGCAAAGGCTGTACGATTTACCGTGATGGTTCACGTTCAGGCGTTTTGGTGTCCACCGATGACAAGGGCAAAAAGCAGGACGACAAGCAAACCACAGACGTAGAAAATCATATTCCAACTACTTTCGCTCCCAAGCGTCCTAAAAAGTTGGAGACAGAAATCATCCGTTTTCAAAACAACCATGAAAAATGGATGGCTTTCGTCGGCTTGCTAGACGGCCAACCTTACGAGATTTTCACTGGACGTTCTGAGGACATTTTCATGCTCCCTCCCTATGTTGATAGGGGTTGGGTCATCAAAGAAAAAGATGAGGAAGGCAACAACCGCTACGATTTCCAGTTTGCCGACAAGGATGGCTACAAAGTGACGATGGAAGGGCTCTCCCGTTCATTTGACAAAGAATACTGGAACTACGCCAAGCTCATTTCTGGTGCGTTGCGCCATGGGATGCCGCTCCAGTACGTCATCAACATGGTATCTGGCTTGAACGTTGAGCAAGAGCACATCAATACTTGGAAAACAGGCGTTGTGCGGGCGCTCAAGAAGTTCGTACCAGATGGTACATTGGCCTACAAGGAAAGCTGCCCAGCTTGTGGTGACAAAGACGGCCTAATCTACAAAGAAGGTTGCTTGATTTGCAAAAGCTGCGGCCACTCCAAGTGTGGGTGATATTTGAAAGTTGGATTGCATGGTTGTCGAAGCTTCAATGGCCATGCAATCCAACCAACATCAAGACCTACGTTTTCTCATAGACTGTTTTCGGGTAAGCTGTTGAGGATAGCAGCTTGCCTTTTTTGTGGAAGCTCATATCTTTCGAAGCTTCCAATCTTGTCTCACTCACTATTTCTACATCACTCCACAACAAGCCGTTGTGTAGAAATTCCAACTGCGGTTTTCAAGGTTACAAAGTAAACCCCGCTTGCCAATTCTCCTGCATTGAAAAAATGGTTGCTCGAACCATTTGGGAGCTGGCCCGAGAAAATCCCCATTACTTTTTTGCCAAAAACATCCGTCACTTCCAAGCGGGCACTCAATGGTTCAGCATCACTAATTTCCACAACAGTCATGGCTGAAGCAGGATTGGGGTAAATCGCTAGCTTCGCTTGGCGGAATGCCTCCTCCGTTTCCGAAACCACATCATTGACTGTGAAGCGGCAGGTGCCTTCTGGTGCAACAAGTGGCCTGACCTGCACCTTACCGGAGTTGGCAGTGGCAGAAACGTAGTAGTAAATTTGGCTACTGTTCGGCTGGTGCGGTATCAACGCAGCCCATTCGTCAGGGTTACTCGTTGGCTGCATGGCAAGAGCTTGGTACGCTTGGGTCGTATCAGTGGTGTACAATACCTGCGCTTCGGCGATGCCTGATTGGTGTTTCAGCTGTGCTTTGATTTCGTAACCGCTCAGTTGGTTGTTGCCTTCCAAATCTTCTTGGCAGGTGTGTACAATCCACAGGGGTTCGTGAGCACCGATTTCTTTCGTGATGCAATGCAATGCACCACTGGCCCCAATCATATCATTGCAATTGATACTCACAACTTTGTACCCGGGATAGTTTTCCCGGTAAATCCGCAAAGCCAAGGTGTCGTACTGCTGGGCATAACCGGGAACCAAAATGGTTTTGTTGACGAAAACGGCATTTGTGTAAGTCCTGTAGTCGCCATTATTGTCTGGATAAATACCTCCAAAATCAGGTGGCTGAACGACCCGAACCACCTTGTAAGGTGTCCCTGAACTGGAGTTGAAATTATTTAGGACGTACTGCAAATTTGCTTCAATTTGAGGCCCGTCAGCCACTCCTTCGGGGTATTGGCCAACAAGGAGTGTTTCCTCATCGAGCAGTCGCATGTGCATGTCAATATGGTGGATGAGGTCAAAAGGCAGTGTTTCCATTTTGATGTAGCGGTCAATGCCCATGTAGTCATGCATGATTTGGTCAATACTTTCCTCGTTGTGTGGCCCAGCGTTGTATGGGTTGCCAGGTGCATTTTCCTCCAGAATAAGCTTGGAAGCGAAAGCGGTTCCCTGACCATCCGACATAAAGTTTCCACCTGTGTTCACCAATCGTTCTGGGTTTGCGGTAGTTGAGTAAACTGGTATATTCAAGTGCGCTCCGATGGCATTCGGTGAGGCATCGTCAGCTGGCCGAGACGGGCGGTTGTACACCCAATCAATGAAATACAAGGAGTCAACTTCATTGGCGTAAACGCAATTGGGGCCATAATCTCGAATCCAAACTGAATTGTTCGGAGTGACGATGAACTCTACATTTGCCATGTTGACCCCAGCAAGTTGAAGGCTGTTTTGGGCGTTGTTTTTAACTGTTTCGTTGTTGCACAAAATCAGGACTTTCACTTCTTCGGCTGCGTGCAGGGCAATTTGCGTGAGAATTTCTGGGTAAGAGCGCCAAGTAATGGCCAGTGCCTGCAGTTCCTCCCACTCAGCCATGTGACGAACAGGGTGGGGTGGGGGCTCCTCGATTCCGACAGCAGATTGTGGGGCCACGAAATTTTCCCACTGCATCAACGCTTTTTCATGTTCTGAAAAACCACGAGGAAGCATATCCTCTTGGGCATAGACTAGGCTGGCAGCCAATAAAAGTGCGAGTAGAAATTTATACTTCATGCTTTTTTGGGTAAATATACCCGGAAAACCATCCGATGGCAACGCAGTTTTTTAAGTAGTCACTGGATTCTGGCTGTTTGTCATCGGTAAGCCATAAATTTGCAGCAGATTTTTCCCGAATTGAATCACTCAGCACAATCCAATTTATTTTACTGTGAGAATCGCCATACTCGCCATTATCCCATGCCTGTTTTTGTTCGGATGCAAAGGGGCAAAGAAGCATCGTCTGCAAAGTGAAAAAGGGCTCAAGGTCCGTTTCGAAATTAAAAATTTTCAAGAAAAACTGGGGGACTGCGATAAGCAAGACGGTGCTTGTGCCCAAATTGACATGGTGTATCCATTGGTGGTCGAAGGCGTTCCCGCTATTCAGGAGTCCATCAATGACTCCATTTTTGGTTTTTTGATTCAAAACTTAGTTTTCGAGGAGTTTCGGGCAGACAATTCTAAAGACAACCTTGACAAAGCAGCAAAGTCATTCCTGCAAGAATGGCAGAATGCCAAAAAGGAAAACCCCGATGACGAATCCAATGCCAGTTGGGAAGTGAGCGTGACGGGCGAGGTTGGCCTCCACACGCCGAAGGTGGCTTCCATCACGCTCGGTTCATACTCCTACGCTGGTGGCGCTCACCCAAATTCCTATGTTGCGGTGTTGAATTTTGACCTGAATACTGGAAAGGCACTCACTTGGCAAGATTTCATCAATGACACTAAAGCATTGGAAAAACTAGCGGAAAAGGAATTCAAGAAGGCCAGAGAACTTCCATCGGATGCGAATCTTGAGGAAGAAGGCTTTTTCTGGGGAGGTTCATTCGTATTGCCGAAGAACTTTGAGCTACAAGAAGAAGGCATCTACTTTTGGTACAACCCCTTCGAAGTGGCAGCCTACGCCCAAGGCCCAACCGACTTTATCATTTCTTACAAAGACCTTGGTAAGCTCTTCAAAAAGGAAGTCGTGTTTTAAGTTTTTGGGGCAACCTTCTCGTCAAGGTAAGTGAGTAATTCGACCGTATTTCGTGGGTCAAATGCCTGCCAATGCGGGTCTTTCCGCAACCATGTGGACTGCCGTTTGGCATATCGTCGGCTGTTCTGTTTGATTTTTTCGACAGCTTCCTCAAGCGTGCATTTTTCATCAAAAAAATCGAAAAGCTCCTGATAACCAACGGTTTGCAAGGCGTTCAATTGCCGCTTGGGGTAAAGTTGCCGAGCCTCTTCTAGCAGGCCAAGGCGCATCATTTCGTCCACCCGATGGTTGATTCTTTCGTACAAAATAGGGCGCTCCAACTCCAGCAGCACGTAAATTGGCTCAAAAAATCGCTGCTTCCGTTCCTTTGTTCTGAAGCTCGAAAACGGCTGTCCACTAGCTCGACAAACGGACAGTGCCCGAAT
>CAYTZS010000235.1:0-7336 GCA_964442355.1 uncultured Saprospiraceae bacterium
ATTAAGACGCTGCCCTTCGCTTGTGTGGCCATCACGAGGATGATGCTCATGAGGTCGGGGGTGAAGCCTGGCCACGGGGAATCGTACACGGTCATGATGGAGCCGTCAATGAACGACTGGATTTCGATTTCCTCCTGTGCTGGCACGTGGATGTCGTCGCCGAGGATGTTCATTTTCACGCCCATCCGCTCGAAGACGGGGAGTATGTTGCCCAGTTCATTTACCGCACAATCCTTGATGGTCAGTTCGGACTGCGTCATGGCCGCCAGGCCGATGAAACTGCCGATTTCAATCATGTCCGGCAGACAGCGGTGCTCGGCGCCGCCGAGTTTGGAGACGCCCTCGATGGTGAGCAGGTTGGAGCCGATGCCGCTGATTTTTGCACCCATGCGGTTCAGCAGCTTGCAGAGTTGTTGGACGTAGGGTTCGCAGGCAGCGTTGTAAATGGTGGTGGTGCCCTCGGCCATCACGGCAGCGAAGAGCACGTTGGCCGTGCCTGTCACAGAGATTTCGTCCATGAGCAGGTAAGTACCACGCAGTTGCGGCGCCTCGATGAAATACATGCGCTCTTCGGGGTCGTAGCGGAAGTCGGCACCCAGTTTTTGCAAGCCGAGGAAGTGGGTGTCGAGCCTGCGCCGCCCGATTTTGTCGCCACCGGGTTGTGGCAGCAGCGCCTTGCGGAACCGCCCCAACAGTGCCCCCATCAACATCACAGAGCCACGGATACGTCGGGCATTGCCCAAAAAGTTTTTGTTTTCAAAAAGGTTGGCATCCACCTCATCGGCTTGGAAACTGTACGTGTCGTGTGTGATGCGCTCCACCTTCACGCCAAGGCCCCGCATCAGTTCGATTTGGCTGCGCACGTCGGCGATGTCGGGAATGTTGGAGATGGTGACCTTCTCGCTGGTGAGCAGCGGTGCGCAGATGACCTGTAAGGCTTCGTTCTTGGCGCCCTTGGGCACGATGCTGCCGCTCAACGGGCGGCCTCCGGTTACTTCAAAGGATGAGGTTTGCATGATAGAAAAAATTGAGAATTGAAAATTGAGAATTGAGAATGCCCACGAACGCAGGGGCGAAGATGGGAAGGCGAGTCGTGAAAACCAAAAAATACCCGTCAGCCCTCCTCCAACTTTTTAGATTTGCCTTCGCAACAGCCGTTCTCCATTTTTCATTTTCAATTCATTTTCCATGCAACTCGCACTTGGCATTGACATCGGCGGAACCTCCACCAAATTGGCGCTGGTTGACCCGTCGGGTCACATCACCGCCCGCAGTTCCTTTTCCACAGCAGACCGAACGGACGAGTACGACTTCTTCCGGCACCTATTCGCTACGACAGATGCGTTGTTGGGCAGCTCAGGGGCTTCACAATTGGCGGGCATCGCAGCCGGGGCACCCAGCGCCAACGAGCAGCAGGGCACCATCGAAAACGCTGCCAACCTGCCTTTTTCACCGAAGGTGGAGTTCGTCAAAACGGTACGAGAGCGTTATGGCGTACCTGTTTTTTTGGTCAAGGACAGCAACGCCAGCATCCTCGGCGAGTGGCACTACGGTGCTGCCAAGGGCATGAAAAACTTCATGCTCCTCACGCTCGGCACGGGCCTCGGCTGCGGCATTGTGGCCAATGGGCAGCTGCTCGGCGGCGAGTTCGGGCATGGTGGCGAGGCTGGTCACATCTGCGTGCAACCCAGCGGGCGGGCCTGTGGTTGTGGGCGGTTTGGTTGCACGGAGACCTACGTGAGTGCCACGGGGCTCAAGCGTACGGTGTTTGAGTTGCAGTCGAGCACGATGCACGACAGCCCATTGCGGAGCCTCAGCTATGAAGAAATGACGGCTCGACATATTTTCGAGGCGGCCCTCTCGGGCGATTTTTTGGCAAAAAAGGCTTTCGGACTGACAGGCGAGGTGCTGGGCCGGGCCATTGCTGACATGGCGGCTTGGTTCGAGCCTGCGGCCGTCGTGCTTTCAGGTGGGCTGGCAATGGCTGGCGACCTGCTTTTCGTGCCAACCATCGAGAGTCTGGAGCGCCACGCACTGGCCTTCCACAAGGGCAAAATCAAAGTGCTATCCTCAGCTTTGGGCGAGAACGATGCGGCACTGTTGGGCACTGCGGCGTTGGTCTGGGGGAATGGGCGATTGTAGCCAGCCTGTTGCTCACTCAGAAGCGCGGTAATCCCATCGTCAAAAATTGATGAATCTCACCGAAATCACTGGCTTTTAGTCACCGCTACTACTTTGGATGTGGCCTACTTTTATTGCGAAGTCGGTGTTGAGCCGCTCCTTGCAAAAATGAGTGATGTTGTATTTATCTATTGGTCAATTTTCCCTTCAATTCGTGGTTTTTTACTGGTATTCAAGTTGGAAGAGGAGTGGATTTGAGCTTGCCCGGCTGGCCGGATGATCAAAATCATCTAAATGTTCTTTCAGAACCTGCTGTGCCGAAGCCCTTTACCGTCAAATCCATTACCATGAGACGCACTAAAAAATCTACTCTATTGCTGACTGGGTTGTTCGCAATGGCTACATTTTGCTTTGCCCAGCCACTTACACAGACCATACGAGGCAACGTGACCGATGCTATCACCAAGGAGCCACTCATTGGAGCATCCATCATGGTGTTGGACATGGCCGAAACAACAGGCACCATCAGTGAGTTGGACGGCCAGTTTCTTTTGGAGAAAATACCCGTCGGTAGGCACTCCATCCAATGCAGCTACATCGGCTATGAGACCCAAGTCGAAATCCTGCTGCTGAATTCCGCAAAAGAAGGTTACTTGGACTTCAAGCTTTCGCAGGCTAACATCGAACTGACCATGATAAAAGTGCGCCCGCCTAGCGAAGCGCTGAACCCGCTCTCGATGGTCAGTGTGCGGTCCATTGCTCCAGAGGAGACACAATATTATCCCGCAGGGGGCAACGACTTCAGCCGCAGCGTGGTGTCGCTGCCGGGTGTGCAGCCGACGAAGGACAACGAGAACGATGTCGTCATCCGAGGCAACTCTGGTGCAGGTGCGGTCTGGCGGCTGGAAGGGGTGGACATTCTCAACCCTAACCACTTCGCCAGGAGGGGTTCTTCGGGCGGTGGCGTCACCATTTTTAGCATTAGCGTGCTTGACAAGGCCGACTTCTCAACCGGAGCCTTCCCGGCGGAGTATGGCAACGCCCTCTCTGGCATCTTCGACCTCCATTTCCGGTCAGGCAACAAGGATCGCAGGGAATACACTTTCCGAGCTGGCATGATGGGGCTTGACTTGGCAGCGGAGGGGCCGTTTGGCAAGAGGGATAGTACGGTCAACAGCGCTGAAAAAGGAAGTTATCTCTTCAACTACCGCTATTCCACGTTGGGTATTTTGAACCAATTGGGCCTGCGGCTGGTGGGTGAGCGGGTTGACAACAACTTTCAGGATTTGTCATTTAACTTGGATTTTCCGGGCAAAAAAGGCAAATCCAATTTCAATGTCTGGGGTCTTGGCGGCTTGAGCATGGAAAGTGAGTCGGCGGTTGAAAACCCAGTGGACTGGCAGGTACACGGCGACTCGGCCGAGTATCTTTACAAGACCCGGATGGGGGTAATCGGGGCAGCCCACAACATCCAACTCGATGCAAAATCGTTTTTGAAAACAAGCCTTGCCGTCATGGCACAGCAATGGCATCGCACCGATGACCTACTGTCCGATGACTTCACGACCCATCGCATCCAAGATGAAAACTACGTGCAGGGCCGGGTCTCGCTGGCCTCTGTTTATACCCGCAGTTTTAGTAGGGAACTCTACATGAAGACGGGGTTTCAGATTGCCAATGTTTTTTACGACCTGCAGCACGACAGCATAGAAGTAGATGGGGGCTTCCGGGAAATCATCAATGGAAAAGGAGCCAATTTGCTGGTACAGCCCTATCTTCAATGCCAATGGACACCATTGCCACGCTGGACTTTCAATGCCGGTTTGCATGCCATGTACTTTGGCCTGACCAACTCCCTTTTGCCGGAGCCTCGGCTTGGCGTGCGATATGTTTTTGGCAAAAACCAATCAGCCGGCTTGGCCTACGGGCTGCACTCCATGCACGTGCCAATAGGCAGTTACTTCACAGTACTTGACGGCGAACAGCCCAATCTTGACTTGGATTTGATTAAAGCGCACCACATCGTGGTGTCCTACGATTGGTTGTTTGCTTCGCAATTCCGCTTGCACGGCGAGTTGTACTACCAGCACTTGTTTGATGTGCCAGTCGGTATCGAAGCGCCCCAGACTTACTGGCTGTTGAACACCATTGATGGGTACAGCAAGCGGGCACTGGTCAGCAAGGGCAAGGGCAACAACTATGGGCTGGACTTAATGGTGGAAAAATTCTTCCGTCGAGGCGCTTTCTTCTTGTTCTCCACGTCTCTTTTCAAGTCCACCTACCAGCCCCTCAACGGCGAGACGTACAGCACACAGTATGACTCACGTTTCTTGGGCAGCTTCACGATAGGCAAGGAATGGGAGTTCAAAAATCGAAATTCATCGTTGCAGATTGGCATGAGGTCCATGTACAGCCACGGCATGCCTTCCACGCCGCTGCTGAACACGGCCACCGATGTCACCAAGCCGATATTTGACGAAAGCAATCCGTTCAGTGAGCGGGCACCCGCCTACTTCCGCATTGACAGCCGGGTTGCCTTCCGCAAGAACAAGCCGAGTGCCGCTTGGATGTTGGCCATTGACGTGCAGAACGTCACCAACTACAAGAACAAACGGGCCTTCAACTGGGGCTATGATTTGGAAGAAAAAGTCTGGTATCGGAAGAACCAAGCGGGCGTCATCCCAGTGTTGAGCTTCCAGTTGGACTTTTAAATTGAATTGCAAAGGATTGTAGTGGAGGTCAAATATTTTCAATTAAAACTCCCCCCGCCATGTTAAAATCGGGATTAAGCCGAGCTGTTTTTTCAGCAAAACCTTCCCTTGCACGGTGTCGAAGTAGTAGTACTGGGCGTTTTCTCGATTCATGACATTTTGAATATCGAGCGAGAGCATCGAGTTCCGCTTGATTCGGTTCCACTTCCGGTACAGCCGCAGGTCAAAGCGGAAGTAGTCGTCCAGTTTTTGGCTGAACGCCTCCTGTTGCTTGTACACCGTGTAGCCTGCTTCGGCGGATGTCGTCACGTCAATCGGTGTGTCTCGAAAACCACCAAGCCAAGCCGCCCGCCCGCTGATGCCGTTGATGGTGGTTTTGCCGTTTTTTTGCTTCGCAACTTCCCGCCCGGCGGTCAGGTTCAGTGTGTGGCCGCCGTCGAAGCGGGTACTGCGCCACTGGTCGTCAAGTCCCCGGTACTCCGAGCGATACAACGAACCCGCCAGCAAGAAAAAATAGCGGTCGGTGAGGTACTGCTGGATGGAAAAGTCGAGGCCGTAGTTGCGGCCCGTGAACGATTCGTTGACGAACCCGCCTGCTTGGAATGGATTGCTCGACCCGAAATAGGAGGGTGAGAAGTCAATGAAATTCACCATTGCGTACCCGCTGCCCTCGCCTTCGTAAACAGTCAGGTCGAATAATTTTTGGAAATATATTTCGGCCTTAAAAACCAACGAGTTGCGAATTTTTGCTTCGTATCCTGCCGTCAGGTGATGGGCTCGTGGCGTGCTTGGCTGCACCGATTCGGCTGGGTAGTCGAGGGCGTTCAGTTGCACGGGCAATGATTGGCTGTGCAGGCCGTAGCCAAGCCCAAAGTTGCCGTTCCGCAAGCGGTAGTTGATGCTGATCCGAGGCTCAAGCAGCTGCTGTTTGCGGAGGATAGTGTAAAAGCTTGAATGCAGCCCTGCCACCAACGTCAGCCGTTCTGTCAAGTTGGCATTCCAATCAAAAAACGGCTGCACGACCCAACCGCCCGCCGAACCATCGTAGTCCCAAATGGCGATTCTCCTTTGGAGGAAAACAGCCGCTTCTCCGATGTGCTGCGTAGCCTCGATGCCCGCCCGCCACCGGTGGCGACCATTCACCTTGTGGTTGAAAAAGCTGGAAAAGCCTAGTTTTTGCTCTCTCAGCAGGTCGTTGTCCCAGCGCTCGCCAGAGACGGCGAGGTCGGCAGTGCGCCTGTGCTCCAGCGCTGAAAGCACGGCCACGGTTCGCCACACGCTGCGCTTGCCCAATGGCCGCAGGTAAGCCAAACCCAGAGCGCCCATTTCGGAGTGGAAGTCAATGTTGAAAAGTTCTTTTTCAATCGTCGCAGAATCGGTGGGAGATGTGTACAACGTGCTGCTCTTGCCGCCCATGCCGAACAGGGTGAACTTCCCGCCGTTTTTGCCCGGCAACAGGACGTTGAAAGCCACGTCTTGGTAGGCCGTTTCCTCATCGCCGAAGTCAACGCCCATGCCCGTGAGCAACCCCGTGAACGAGTACCTGTAATTCACCAAAAAAGAAGGCTTCTGCCGGATTGCAGTCACCGACTGCCCACTGCCCACTGCCGAACTGCCAACTCCCAATGGCCCTTCCACCGCTGCTTCGATGCCAATAAACCCCGCCTGTGCGATGAGTTCGTGGCGCTGGTCGTTGCCGGGGCGCAGGTACATGTCCATGACGCCGCCGAGTGCGTTGCCGTACTGTGCCGGGAATGCCCCGGTGTGCAGGGTACTCGTGCCGAGCAATTGGGCGCTGAGGATGTTCACGCCGCCGCCCGCCCCGGTGGGCCGGTCGCCGAAAGTGCCAGCGTTGGCGGTATGGTTGGGGTTCACGATTTCCACGCCTTCGAGGCGCCACTGGAGGGCGTTGGGCGAATTCCCCCGCACGGAGATGACGTTTGTGCCATCGTTGTTGCCGGACACGCCGGGGTAGGCCATGGCCAGTCGAGTGGGGTCGAAGTTGGTACCAGGAAAGCGGAACTGCTCCTCGATGGTCAAGGACTGGCTACCGATGCTGCTGCTCGGACTGTTCCCCAGCGCCTTGACCACCACGGTCTGGAGGCTGTCCGCCCGCTCCCGAAGCTGGACGTTCAGCACGGTCTCCCGGCCCGATTCGACGAGCACTTCGGCGATGGTGAGGGCCTCGTAGCCGAGGTAGGAAACTTGGAGTTGATGGCGGCCCACGGGTATTTTTTCAAGAATATAAGTCCCTGTAATTGTGGTGTTTGTGCCAATTGGCGGGTTTGTTTTCAACAACAAAACCGAAGCGCCCACGAGCGGCTCGCCCGTGTCGGCATCCGTCACCGTGCCACGGAGCGTCTGCGCTGGTGTTTGCGCCAGCAAAACCACTGCAAAGCAAGAGAAAGCAAAAAAAAGTAGTCGTTTCTTCATGTTAAATCCAATTTTGAAAAAGGTTGCCAAACTGCACAAATCAAACCCCTCAAACAAATCGAACGTCTCAA
>CAYTZS010000236.1:0-7326 GCA_964442355.1 uncultured Saprospiraceae bacterium
TGTTGACCACCAAGGAAATACAGAAAAATACCAGCAGCAACTCAAACCATTTTGCCGTGAAAATGACTTTCTGCGCAGCGCTGGTGCCAAAGTCGTTCTCGATGAAAGTAGCAATGCCAATGGCCGCAGCAAAAAGTATCATGTACAACCCCGCAGCGGAGGTGGAAAAAAGGCCGGAAAACAGCTTTTGAAAAAGCTTCATACATGGAAGGATTTGAACAAAAAGCTTCGAAAGGCATGAAAGGGCATGAAATTATAGCATTGAAAATCAATTGGTTACGAATCTTGCTATTCACTGCCTTTCGAAACGCTGTATCGAAAAAAAGTTGGTAAAATTAGCAATATATCACAGCGTATTCTATCGCCTATAACAGTTTCAGCCTTAAAAAATGCTTGTTGGGAAAGTTTAGCCGCTGCGCTTCGTCTCAAAGTAGGGTACTCACCTGTGTAGGTTAACTTTTTTAATGGTGAGTAAGGATTTTACATTATTGTTCGACCAAATTCGATGGCCATGAGTGAAGGCATGGTTGCTTATCTGTTTCAAACCAGGGCGATATTCCACCTGCCCAAAATGAACTGAGTCATTGTCAGATTGTACTCATAAGTTTGGGTCAACGTTCAAGTCAATGAACCTTCGACAATTTTTAATCCGGTGGAAGTCAGGTAAACTTAAACATGACGACAAAAGATGAAAGACAAAACCCATTCTGCCTCTTGGCGATTTAGGAGGGCCTATCGCACCGCCATCACCGTGCTTTTTAGCTACCTCTGGCTGAGTTTTTTGAAGCGTTTTTTATCCAAAAAACAATACGAAGCACGCCTGATGGCGCTACACGTGCGCAATGCCGAGCGGGTGAAAACGGCCATTTTGGAACTGAAAGGACTGTTCATCAAAATCGGACAACTACTGTCGGTGATGGGCAACTACCTGCCCGAACAATTCCAGAAACCGCTCGAAAGTTTGCAGGATAAAATACCTGCACGCCCCATGAGCGAGGTCGAAGCTCGGCTTGTTGGAGCGTTTGGTAAGCGGCATAACGAACTTTTTGCCCGCTTTGACGAGGAGCCGTTGGCCTCAGCATCCATCGGGCAGGCGCACCGGGCACAGCTGCACGACGGTACGGAAGTGGTGGTGAAAGTACAGCACGCCAACATCGAGGAAATGGCACGGGTGGACCTCGAAATCATGCGACAACTCGTCAAAATCCACAACTGGTTTTACGACATCAAGGGCTTTGACTTTGTGTATTCGCAGGTGCGGCAAATGATTGAGGAGGAATTGGATTTTGCCAAAGAGGCTGCTGCCATGCAGCGTATCAGCGAGAATTTGCGGAGCGAAAAACAACTCGAAGTGCCGCAAGTCCATGCTGCCTTTTCGACGGGTCGGGTTTTGACCACCACATGGCACGACGGGGTGAAAATCGCAGATTTGGCGCAGCTTGACGTATGGGGGCTCGACCGCCGTGACCTCGCCACTCGGCTGCTGAGCGCCTACTGCCACATGCTTTTCCAGAACGGGTTTTACCACGCCGACCCGCATCCCGGCAATATCTTGGTGCAAAAAGATGGCACCATCGTGCTGCTCGACTTCGGTGCAGTGGCCGAGTTGTCCGATTCATTCCGCAAGGGCATCCCTCGACTCATCGAGGCGGCGGTGAAAAACGACACCGATGCCATGATTGCCGCCGCACGGCAACTGGGCTTTATCGCCAAGGGGCAGGAGGCAGGCGAAATGGCCGAGCGAATGATTGATGCGCTCCGCAATTTCCTGCAAAACGAGGTGCAGATGGACGGACTCAACCTCAAGGAAATCAAGGTGAACCCGCTGAACAACAGCCTCACCGACCTCATCAACGAGGTGGGCCTGTCCAGCATTGCTGGCACGGTGCAAGTGCCCAAGGATTGGGTGCTGCTCAACCGCACCATCACGCTGCTGCTTGGTATTTGCTCCACGCTCGATGCCTCGCTGAACCCCCTCGACGTGGTGCGCCCGTACGCCCGTGATTTTGTTTTGGGTGAAAAAGAGAGCCTCGCCACAGTGGTTAAGGGCATCCTCAAACGCACCGTGACTACCACGCTCGGCTTGCCCGATGAGCTGCACCGGGTGCTGTTGAAGGTCGAAAAAGGCAGGCTCGAAACCCGCACCCCAGACATCCGGGAAGCTGCGAAGCTACTTTACCAGTCCGGTCAGCAGTTCGTGTTAACCATCCTCAGCATAGCCTCCGCGTATTTTGGCTGGCTATTTTACGAAAAAGGCGAATTGGTGGGCGTGAGATGGGGGTTTGGGTTGGCGGCGTTTTTTGTGCTGCTGTTTTTTAGATCGCTTCGCAGGGGCACGAAGATTCGGCAAAAATTGGATTGAGAGCGTTCATCACCGGCAGGACTCCAAACCCTGCTGGCGTTGACAAAAACTTACTTCAGGTGCTGTTTCAGCAGCGCGTCCAACTGCCACTCCGGCGAGTCGCCACTGCGTTTGTACAGGATTTTTTTGTCGGCATCCAACAAGAAAAGTCGGGGAAAGCTCTTCACATTGAACAAGGGGGCGAGGTTGGACTGGCGGTTCGGGTCTGCCAATAGGTACCAGTCCTTCGGAAGGTTTTGGCCATCTGTGAACGCCCAGCATTGTGGGGTATCATCGTAGTGTTTTAAACAAACGGCCACCACTTTCAAGCCCTTCTGCTTGTACTGCTCGTAAAGTTTGGCAACGATTGGGATTTCCTTTTTGCAATGTCCGCAATCTGGCATGTAGAACAATAGCAGCGTGAGGTTGGCCTGTATGTCGTAGAGTTTCACCGGGTTGTTTTCCCGGTCGAACATGGTAGCCTGTGGTGCTATTTGCCCTTCGAACAGCTTTTCCATTTGCATCGCTGAGTTTTGGGCGTTCTTCACATCGTTTTGGTTTGCCCACGTGGCTTTTCCAGTGCTGAGATAATTTTGCACGAGGTAAACATATACCTCATCGAGCCGGAACTGGCTCATTTTAGCCAATGAATTGACGACGTATTTTTGGTAGTAATTGTAGCCCTCCGGGTACGACTCAAGTCTTTTGAAAATCAGGTCGCAGAGCGCCTTCGTGGTATCAGGATGGGGTGGGGGTAGGTGGAACAAAAAGAAATCAGCCCGGTCAAGCCACTGCGGGTAGCGCAGGAAATCGGGCGTGGCGATGTCCATTTTGTCAAAATAATGCGCCCTTTGGTAGCGCCAGCGCTCATCGGCGGCTTGCTGCAAGTTGGTGGGCTTTTTTGCATCAGCGGGCGGCAGTGGCAGCAGCGTTTGGCCAACCAGTTGGGTGGTCAGCCCCGGTGCAGCTGTTTTCAAAAAATCATCCTGAAACTTGCGGAAATCCTCCTCAGTCTTTACTCGTAGGAGCCAGCTCGCTTCGTCCTGTTGATAGCGCCAGCGGGCAATGGCTTCTTCAAGTGCGGCATCGGCGGGGCGGAACTGGCGCAGGTATCGAAAGAGCAATTCGTTTTCCGGGGAGCCAGCGATAACTGGCTTCTCGTAAGGTGCTGACATGTTGGTGGAGAGGCTAAACTTGCGCTCACCCTCTGCCAGCCAAACTTGAAATGACTGCAACGGTGCGTTGGCTGCCCGTTTGTAGATAATGGCGTACATATCCTGCTCCAGTTGTTTTTCGGTTTTTAGGAGGAAGCTGCCGTCCGGCTGCTTGATAGCTGCGAAATCCGGCACTACCCGTTTGCCAACCGTGGTACCGAACCACAACGTGTCGTAGGTGTAGTAGTCGAGCCGAACTAGGATTTCGCAACCTTTTTGGGCATGCAGGCCGCTGGCGAAAAGCAGGGCGAAAAGCAGGGACGTGATGATTTTCATATAAAATGGTTTGCGTGCCGGAAGGTGCAAAGTTAAGGCCGAATGCAGCAGGGGCAACGCAGCTGGGGTGTTAACCTTTGTCAAATGGGCGTTGGGGTGACAATTGGGCCAATTGCAATTGAAAATAATTGTCGAATTCAGCGCTATGATTACCTTTGGATGAACCCAATCAGACGGGCTATGTTACCAGTTTAAACCCTCGCCGATGAAGTTGCTCACCATGTTTTTGCCTTTGTTTTTGGGCGGTTTTTTTTGGGTAGAAAAAAGCACGCCGGCTTCTGTGTTGTTGCCAGTCGAAATTTGCGACAACGGCATTGACGATGACGGTGATGGCCTAATTGACCTTAACGACGATGTGGACTGCGACTGCCCGCTGGCGCTTCCACTTTCGCTTATCCCAAATCCATCCTTCGAAGAACGCAATTGTTGCCCCCAAGACCGTTCTCAACTTTACTGTGCCAAAGACTGGATACAAGCATCAGACCCCACTACCGATTACCTGCACACTTGCGGCTGGATGGGTTGGCCCGACCTGCCGCCGCCGCTACCTTTCCCTGATGGCGAGGGCTGCGTTGGCTTCCGCAACGGTCGGGTGGGCAACGGAGGGAATGGCCCCGCTGGCCCCAGCGACGACAACCCCAACTGGAAGGAATACGCTGGAGCCTGCCTGCTCTCTCCGCTCAAAGCGGGCACGGCCTACCGTTTCGAGTTTTGGATAGGTTTCACAAAAGCTTTCAACTCGCCACCAACCGATATCGTTTTTTACGGTTCAACCGATTGCACCAACCTGCCCTTTGGCAACGGTGACGAATTCTTTGGTTGCCCCACCAATGGGCCCGGCTGGATAGAGTTGGGCAGAGTCCCGATTTATGGTGCTTTGGAATGGAAGCTGAAGGAAATCAACGTCACTCCATCTCAAGACATTCACGCCATAGCCATCGGGCCAAGTTGTTCTCAGGAGCAATTGATTTCTAGCACCTATTATTTTTTTGACAATTTGGTGTTGGCTGACGTGCAGCAGTTTGAATACAGAATAAAAGCGGCGGGCAATCCTTGTAGCAGTGATTTCAATATCAGTGTGGTCGATGCAGACACAATGACCTATCAATGGTACAAGGACGGCATTGCGCTTGTCGGAGAAACCGGGCATTTGCTTTCCGGTATTCAAGATGCGCCAGGAGAATACCAAGTGCGGATGCTTGGGCCCAACAGTTGCCGCATAAGCGCTGTGTTCAAGCATAAAATTCCCAGCTACACCACGTTTGTTGACACACTGATTTGCCGTGACGAAGTGGTGTTTTTCAACCAAACTAGTCTGAATATCCCTGGCGAGTACGTGGATACCTTGCAGTCTTTCGAGGGGTGCGATAGCGTCGTACACCTGCGGCTAGCAGTCTCAGCGGATGGTGTAAACACGGTTTATGCCAAGATATTCGAGTCGGAGACTTATCATCTGGGCAATTTTTCCTTTGACAAGGAAGGCGAATACGATGTGGTTCTCACTTCTCAAAATGGTTGCGACAGCCTCGTCCACCTCGTGCTTGGAGTTTACAAAGTGTTCATCCCCAATGTTTTATCGCCCAATGGAGACGGCATCAATGATGTTTTTACCATCTTTTCGGGCACTGACGTGGAAGAAGTCCTGAACCTTGAAGTTTACGACCGGTGGGGCAGCCGGGTGTATCGGCAAAGCGCACTGCCTACCAACGACACGCAAGTGGGTTGGGATGGAACGTACCGAGGCAAGCCCGCATCGCAGGGGGTGTACGTCTGGAAAGCGACCATCATCTTCGACGATGGGAGGGAACGGGAGATTTCAGGTTCCGTGACTTTGTTGCGATAATTCAAAGGTCTTTGTGATGTTCATTTTGGTTGTCAAAAGCGTCGTAAATGTTTTGATTGAAAAAAATTAAATCTGTAAAAAATTGTTTTTGTTTATCATTTAACCACTACATTTGTGGTGTTCTTTGAGAAATTTTCTGCAAGCAAGAGAGATTTGTCCGGCAAGGGTTTTTGTCAGTAGCCCGGTAAGTAAGTTTTCGTAAGTTCAATGAACTCCGCAACTCGTCTTCCGCTACCTGCCTTTCTTTCCCGTTTTTTTCCGTTCCTAATATTTACTGCTTCAGGAGTTGCTCTAATTTTTCACTTTAATCATTTTTTGCAATGAACATTTTCGTAGCAAAATTGAACTTTGACACACAGGAAGATTACCTGCGTGAAGTTTTCGAAGAGTATGGCGAAGTCACTACGGCTTCTGTCATCACAGACAAGTTTACCGGCAAGTCAAAAGGCTACGCCTTTGTTGAAATGCCAAACGACGAAGAAGCTGAAAAGGCAATTGCGGAGTTGAACGACAGCGAAATCGACGGACGTACCATTGTTGTGAAAAAAGCTGAACCACGTGAATCACGTGGCGGTGGCGGCGGCGGAAGCCGTGGCGGTTACGGTGGCGGCGGCGGAAGCCGTGGCGGCGGTGGCGGTTACGGTGGTGGTCGCGGCGGTGGCGGTTACGGTGGCGGCGGCGGAAGCCGTGGCGGCGGTGGCGGTTACGGCGGCGGTGGCGGCGATCGTCGTGGCGGCGGTGGTGGTGGCTACGGCGGCGGCGGTGGAAACCGTTGGTAATCAACTACAACGACCTAGTATCGAAATAAAAAAGCCTCGGAGTTCGCTCCGGGGCTTTTCTGTTTTCGGGAGGTATTTTGACCGCCAACAATCATTTCCAAAACAAGTCCACCCGGTGCTGGGCATTCTTGCGAATATTCATGTAAAAAAGGTTGTAATCGGCGATGTGGTAGTTTTTCCTTCTGAAAAAGAAGCTGCCAGGGAACTTCGGTTTATGAACCCAAAGGATGCCGTTGATGGCCCTGGCATCGGCTTGCTGGGGCAGTATTTCTTCGAATTTTCTAGCCACCATCCCCTCGTTCAGTGATTTGTCTGCGGGTAGGCCATCGGTTCGCCAAGTTAGCGGATTGGTGACAGCGACACTGTCGCCCAGCACAAAGCCCTTTGGGGTGTGCCCGTACTTGAAGCTTCTCCAGCTACAAAAACAGCCCGTCTGGTCTGGGTTTTCGCAGACGGGAATGGTTTCGAATCTGTTTTTTCGAATGGGCCAACCGACTAGGTAGGCGACAACCAACTTGTTTTTTAAGGGTTTTTTGTCGAAAAATTCCAACAGAAGGCGCTGGGTATGCAGTGTGCCTTGGCTGTGGGCGGCGATGATGATGGGGCGATTCTGGTTGTAATGCTCCAAGTAGTATTCGAATGCAGCACGGACATCCTCGTATGCCAAGTCAAGGGCCTGTTTTGATGAAACTTTGTCTTTTGATGTGAAGCTGCGGTAATGGGCTTGTCGGTAGCGTGGTGCATATATTTTGCCTGCTCCGTTGAAAGCGCTGGCTTGGAACAGAATTGTTGATTCATCAACTGTTTTGTTCTGTTTCTCATCCTTCAATGAGGCGTTCCAGCTTTTGTCCGACTTGGCGAGCAGTAGGGTAG
>CAYTZS010000237.1:0-7263 GCA_964442355.1 uncultured Saprospiraceae bacterium
TGCCCGTGACGCCACTCTGTGTGGTTGGCAGTGCGATGGGCGGCTCATTTTCGCAAATGGAGGCCGGAATGCCTGAAATGACAGGCGTAGTTTCCGGGGTGACGTTGATGGTGGTGGTTGCTGGGGTGGCACACTGTCCAACATTTGGGGTAAAGGTGAGCGTGATGTTTCCGCTCAATCCATTGGGGTCGAAGTTGTTGCTGGTCACGCCCTGTCCAGACCAGTTGCCCGTGACGCCACTCTGTGTGGTTGGCAGTGCGATGGGCGGCTCATTTTCGCAGATGGATGCAGGAATGCCACTGATGATAGGAGTGGTCGCAGGGTTGACTGTAATGGATGTGTTCGCTAGCTCGGTACAGGGGGCGGTTGCCAGAAATGTCAAAACAACGTTCCCACTCTGGCCAGTTGGGTCGAAACTACTGCCTGATACACCAGGGCCAGACCAGGTGCCCGTTGGGTACATGGGGTCCTGCAAAGTTGTAAGGTCAAGGTTGGGGTCGGTTTCGCATAATGTTGCTGTTCCTAGTGAGGGTGTTTCGGTAGGGTCAACGGTTACCTGAAGGGTATTTGTGGTGGCGCACTGTCCGGGGGTTGGGGCGAAAGTGAGGGTGTGGTTGCCAACTCCAGCTGCCGCAGGGTCGAAGAAATTTCCTGCTACCCCCGGCCCGCTCCAGTTCCCATTTATGCCGCTGTTGATGGTAGAAAGTGCCAATCCCAAATCGTTGGTACAGAAGGGGCCGATTGGCGTCAACACTGGTAGGATTGGCTCGTTGATGGTGACATCCATCGTGGTCGGTAGCCCGCATTGACCCACGTTTGGGGTGAAAGTCGCCGTGATAGTATTGCCACCTTGTCCAGTTGGATTGATGGTGCTTGGGTTCCATGTGCCTGTGATGCCGTTGTTGGAAGTGGTGGGTAGCACGACGGGGGCATCCAGTTCGCAGAGCGGCCCGACCGGGTTGAAGGTTGGGGTAGGCGCAGTAGTGCCGTTCACCACCACGTTGTCGAAATAGTAGTACTCTGCGTTGGCCTTATTTGCTGCGAAGACCCGTATTTGGAGCGTATTTCCATTGAGTCCGGTCACAGAGAGCGTACCAGAAGCAGGTCCGCAGATGTAGCCGAACTGTATCCACCCACCTCCGTTCAAGCTGTACTCTGCCACGATTTGGTCATGCCCGTTGTCAACGGCTGGGTCGTTCATGCAGGCAAAGACTGGCCCACCAGCGGAGCATTCAAAGGTGCCAACTGACGACACATCCATCGTGATTCCCACGTTGCAAAACCCAGCAATATTGATGCTTTCCGACTGCCAGCCATTGTCGTTCCCACCGCCACCAAAGGTTGGACAACAAGGCGCTCCTTCAATATCGTTGCAGGTGAAAGCTCCCGCCCAAACGCCCCACTGGCTGGCCCCTGGGCCGAGGTTGATGTTACCTCCATCGTCACAGTCGGTGGCATAGGAAGTCCATTTGGGCGGTGCATTGACCGTCGCATCTGCGTAGGTGTTGAAGTCTTCTACCCAGATTTGGGCGTGGATATTGGCGTTGCGCAAGCAAAGGAGAAGAAACAGTAAGCTGCTGCGAAGTACCACTACGGTGAGCGGACGGGAATGCCTTTTAGCCATCATCAATCTTGTTTTGGGCAAATGTTTGCGCAAAGGTAAAACAATGAAACGGGGTGCGGGTGGGCTTTAGCGTTAAGTGGGGATGAAATTTGGAGTGGGCAAGGTGGGCGTTGTGAGCGGGTGAGTGAGCAACAAAACACCTCGAATTGCTTACTCACCCGCTTACTTTTTTCCTAAAGGGTCAGCAAGAACCCAATCGTAAAGTTGGCGTCCCAGTCAAACACGAATGTTTTGCAGCCAGTGGCATCGGCGATGGCCTTGTAGATGTTGAGGCCGGCTTTTTGCTTTTCGCCATCGGCTTTGTAGTCGCCGGGGGCTTTCAGCACGGTGTAGCGTTCCTTGCCGTTGCGGCCCTGCTTGGCCAGTTCAAACGGAACGCCACCGATGATGAAGCAGGTTTCCCGTTGTGCCGAAGGTACGCCTTTTGCCATGGCGGCGGCGTTTTGGTAAGCTGCATCGTCGGTGATGTTGTTCTGAAAATACTTGGCTCCGTAAGCTTCCTTTGCCATGATGGCATTGCCCTGCAACCAGGAGATTTTGGTGTTGCCGGAGCCGATGTCCACGACAAATGCCTTGTCGTTGAAGCTGGAGGGCAATACGCATTTCAGTGCTAATTGACCCTCCTTTTCAGGTGTCACGGTGTTCACGAAGTAGCCCATCTTCTTCAGCACGGCGATGATTTTCTTGGTGACCTCCACCTTTTGCGCCCCTGAGCTGATGACGAAGTGGATGTCCTTGCCACCCACGCCGAATGCCAGCATGTTGGAGATGTAATTTTTAAGTCCAGCAGTCACTTCGGCATCGTTGGTCATGCTCTCGTACACGAGGCTGCTGCCGTAGTCGGCTTTTTCCAGCTTCCAATTCTTCTGGTCGTCCACTTTGATGATAAAGGAATTGAAGCCAGTGGCGCCAAGTTCTACCACGCCCTTGAGCTTGCCGTTTACAGGCTCAGGTGAAGTATAGTTGAAGCTTTGCGTCGTCGTAGTTGTGCCACTGTTGTCGGTGGGAGGGGCAGTTTCCGTTTCGGTGGTGGCTGGTTCTTCCGGTGTTGTAGTGGTCGTTTCTGTGTTGGTGGTCGAGCCACCGCCAATCACACCTGGGAAAAAATGCTTCACCCCAAAGAAGATGGCAGCCACGATGGCCATGACGATGAGGATTCTTGCAAAAGGAGTTAATCTTGACATGGTTGTGCTGTTTTTTGTTTTTGAAAATTAGCGCAATGGTAAGGCTTTTTGGCCGAATTTCTTGACGTCAATGCATGATTTTAGCGGAAGTGCTGCTCGGGAATTCTTGGCCTTTAACCGGCAATTGACACCCCAATCAGTTTTCCAATTCCGAAGGTGATGGCCGCCGCCGCTAAGCCAAAAATGACCTGCCGGAATCCAGAATACCACACAGTTTTGCCTGTGAACAAGGTAATAGCCGCACCAATCAGAAAAAGCCCAATGCCGCTCAAGGCAGTGCTAATCAGCACTGCCTTCATGCCTCCCGCAAAGAAAAATGGCAGCACCGGAATAATGGCACCCACAGCAAACAGCACAAACGAAGTGATGGCCGCTTCCATCGCTGAACCCTTCAGGTCTTCGGCATTGATGCCGAGTTCTTCTTTTACCAGCACTTCGTGAGCCTGCTCCTTGTTTGAAATGATGTCATTGGCCATTTGCCTCGACTGCTCCACTGGGATGCCTTTGGACTGGTAAATCAGCGCCAGTTCTTGTGCTTCGCCTGCTGGATTGGCTTCCAATTCTTCCATTTCCAGCTGCATTTGGTTTTCGTGCAATTCCTGCGAGCTTTTTACCGAAATCCACTCGCCCAAAGCCATGGACAATGCTCCTGCCAACAACCCCGCCATGCCTGCAAGCAGTACCTCGCTTTGCCCGCTGGTGGCACCAGCTATGCCCATCACTAAACTGAAATTGGAGACCAGTCCATCGTTGCCTCCCAGCACTGCTGCCCGCAGGGCATTTCCACCCACCGAACGGTGGCGCTTCTCAAACCTTGCCAAGTTGGTACCTGAAATCTTCGAACTGGTATTCAGGATATTCTTGAGGATGGTCACGTGGGCTGTGTCGGAGATGGAGCTTGTAGCCTGCCCCTTCTGCTTGGCATGTTGGATAGCCGAGGAGATGCTTTTTTCGGTGTCCAGTAGTACGCCTAGCACATAATCGTAACCCATCAATTTCCCGATGGATTTTAACACCCTGGCCCGCCGGGAAGGAGGCGGCATCTTGGCAATGTCCAAATTGTTTTTCTTCATAAAAGCCAGTGCATGGCCATGTTCTATCTCGCTCATCTGGCGAAAGACGCTGGCCACGTTGGCATCTGGCTCGTTGTCGGCGAGTACTTGGTAGAGAAAACTGGCGTCAATCTCGGTCTGGATATTTTTTGTACTTGCCATGTTTGATATTTTTTGCGTTAAAGCTTTAAAATCCTCCCCCCACCTATCGCTCCTCCATTTGCTGTCAACCGGAAAAAGTATAATCCTGACAAAGCATGGCTTTGCCATTCCATCACATTGTCGCCAGCAGGTGATTCCATGTTGGTCAAGGTTTCTACCCTGCGGCCCATTCCATCCAAAATCTCAATTTGCACGAAAGCAGGTTGTGGTAATGAGAAATGGAAGGAAATAACCTCAGAAAATGGGTTAGGTACACCATGCACATCAGCTTTTCCTGGAATCAAATCACTTGTGGTTGAAGCCAAATCCGGCACGATAAAACTGTAAAAAATATCCTCTTCGCCGTTGAAGGTGGCAGCCCAAGCGAGATGTGCCCCCGTGTTGTCGGAGCGCTGGTGGTTGTAGTCGCCAATTTTCTGCTGGTTCGGCCAACCGAGGTGCGGGTCGAAGGGGTCGCTGAGTGCCTCGTTGGGCGACCAAGTGAGGCCGCCGTCCATGGAATACGAGTAGTAAAGTCGGGAGAGGTAGGTGCCAGGGTGGTCACGGGTGTCGAACCAAGTGGCATCCAAGCGACCATTCGGGGCTACGCTCAAGCTGCCGAACCACTGCCACTCCCCAGCTTCGGCATCGTCGTTGATGCGGATGGGGGTACTCCATGTGAGCCCGCCGTCGGTACTGCGGGAGAGGATGATGTCGGCGGGGTCGTTATTGCTGGTCACCGTAGCCAGCAAATAAACGTTTCCGTGAGAGGAGCCACCGGAGTTGTCCACGTCAATCCACGCTTGACCAAGCATCCCGCTGGGGTTGGGGCCGTCGTAAATGGCGAGGTCGCCGCCGAGGTCCACGTTTTGAACGATGTCCCAAGTCAGCGGCTGCCCAACCGTGCCCGGTTCGTTCGATTTCAGCACCACGAAGCCGCCAGAAGGCCCGCCGCCGCAGGCGTACAGCTCACCTGCCGGACTGACGACGAGCGTGCCACGGGTAGGGTCGTCCACCAGTTGTTCGCAGGGCAGGTAGGTCTGTCCATCATCGAGGGAGCGGGTCAACCCACCCACACAGCTTGAAATGCCCGTTTTCCAGAAGGCGTAAACATTGCCGTTGGTTGTTCCGTCCGTACGGTCAATGGCCATCCACTGCTTGTCGCCGCCATGTGCAAACACGCCACTGCCCCAAGTATTGCTGCCTGCATCGGACTTGAACACGTGGCAGAGGTATTCCCCCGTGCTGTTGCTGAGGCTGTTGTAAAAAAAGTTGCCCTCGGTATCCGAGTCGAGCACGGGGTCGGAGCGGAATACACCCGGCTCGATGGGGCCGGGAAAGTTCCAGTTTTCGCCCGCATTGAACGTGAAGGCGAAGCCTGCCTGCCGGAAGTTGCTGGCGATGGTTTCGAAATGCCGCCAACCGATGGCCATGCGGTCGGGGTTGGTTGGGTCAATGACGAGGGAGGGCTCGTTGGCCGCATCGCCAAGGATATTTTGCCCGGCATCGTCCACGTTCACTTGCCGGATGCTGAAGCCTGTGCCATCGAGGCGGTAGGGTGGGGAAGTGGGCCGACCTTCACGGGGCACTTGGATGTACGGGTCATCCTGCTGCTCGGAGTAGGTAAACGGCTTTTTTTGCGCTTGCACAAAAATGGGGGGCAACAGGCAGAGTAAAGCGGTGATGTGCTTCATATTGTTTGTTTTGGGGTGAAGGTATTGAACATTTTTAATGATTTGACCATTGCTAAAATGACTTTTGACAGGATTTGTCCTCAATTGTCGTTCAATTAGCGGCATTTGTTAATTCACCCGAATCAATTGCTTGGCAGGGCCGTACTTCCTACCTTGCCAACTCATTTTTGAAATATAATCTTATGAAAAAATCTTACTCCCTCTTCACTGGACTTGTTTTCATCTTCTTTTTGATGGCCCAACAACTCGATGCACAGTGCCTCAATTGGTCGGCCCCAACCCCACCGAGCACGTACAATGATTTCAACAACATCTTCTTGGGAGCGCCCTGCGATGCTGGTTCGGGCTGCCCATTCAATGAAATAACGGACTTTGAGGTTTTTGCTTCCGAGGCTTACGTCTGCAATAATTTTCAGGCTGGAGGCACTTACGCCTTTAGCATTTGCAACGGCCCTGGGGCTGGTTCTTGGATTCCTGAGTTCACCATCATCGCTCCAAGTGGGGCGGTGGATGCCTTTGGACCTGGCGATGGCGACAGCTGCACCATCACGTGGACAGCCTCCGAAACCGGAAACTATATAATCGTCATCAACGAAGCGGGCCATTGTCCCGGTGGGCCAAATACTGCAGTCGGCAACGGCTTTCCTGCCCTCACTTGCTTGGGTGGTGCAACGTGTCCGACGAATCCATGTTCGGCGGGCGAGTTGGTGGACACAGGCTACGTCAATGCCTGTGGCCTTGGTGCCACTTTCAGCATCGCTACCGATGGCTCCCAAACTACGCCTCCGAACGGTGGCCACGGCTGGTATTTCAACGATGCGTTGGGTGGAACTGGCGGGTTAGCTGGCGGCTTCACCCTCACTGGAGTTCCCTACTCAGGCACTTACAATGCAGACTTGAACGGTGTTTTGAGCGCAAACTCACTGCCACAATTGGTTGGCACTTGGGTCGTCAAAAGTGTGACCTACATCCTCGCCAGCGACCCGTCCAACACGGTTTGCAGCACTTCCATGGACTCGCTCATCGTCAGCTTCTCACCAACACTACCCCCGACTGTGACGGTGGTTGACAATGGCAACAGCAGCGCCACGGCTACAGGTACGGGGGGCACCGGCCCATTGGCTTACCTTTGGTCAAATGGCCAAACCACGGCGACCGCAACGGGTTTGCCTACCGGCGATTACTCGGTCGTCGTCACGGATGCGAACGGCTGCACTGGCATGGCAACTGTTGGCGTGGTATCTGGCGCTGGGGACATTGCATCACTGGAAAACCTGAGCATTTCGCCGAACCCCACCGATGGAAAGTTCTGGGTGAATTTAGCGCTGAGTTCCATTGAACCAGTTCACCTTTCCATCTTGGATGTGACCGGGAAAATCATCCAGCAGGTCAGAGACAACACTGCTGGAGCGCAAGTTAGCTTCGACCTTTCGCACCAGCCTGCCGGGGTTTATCTGCTGAAAGTGT
Organism: uncultured Saprospiraceae bacterium; assembly: GCA_964442355.1. Lineage (GTDB taxonomy): Bacteria > Bacteroidota > Bacteroidia > Chitinophagales > Saprospiraceae > UBA6168. The sequence goes on from CAYTZS010000237.1 coordinate 7,163, forward strand.
CCGTCGGCAGCGGTGTGATGATGAGGAAAATAGTAGTAAGCCAGTAATTTGAAACCAAAACATGAGTCATCCCGAATTTTGAGCAACTGGCTGGTTCAAAA
>CAYTZS010000238.1:0-7239 GCA_964442355.1 uncultured Saprospiraceae bacterium
GGGCGGAACGCCCCAAAAAGCCCCCTCCTCCCGGCGGCGCAGCCAAAGGCTGCGCCGCCGGGAGAGAGATTTTGAGTACCCGTTATTTTGCTTTCTCCAGCACAAAGTCAAAGCTCACCGTCACCTCATTCCCAACCTTGAGCGTACCCAACATCATAACAGGAGGCTCCATCTTGTAGTCCGTCATCTTAATCTTCTTGGAAACAGACAACTGCAAATCGCCATTGGCCAGCATGGTTCCGTTGGCCGTCAGCGACACGGATTGCGTGGTGCCTGCCATGCTCAGTTTGCCGGAGGCTTCCACGGTGACGGCATTGGAGGCGCCCATTTTAACCGCAGCATTCTCGAAAGTATAGACAATAGAAGGGTGCTTGTCCGACTTGAATGTTTCAAAGGTTTTGTCGTCCATCTTTTTCCCCTCCTTGCTTTTAATGCCTTTCACATCAATCTTTATTTCCACGTCTTTCAAGGCGACAAGCACATTGTCCTTTGTTTGAAACGAGCCTTTTCCTTCCATTTTGGTAATCTTGGATTCCCAATCGTGCAGCGTCGAAGATCCTTTCACCACAGCTTTTGAGGATTTTAAGGTAAAGTCGGACAGCTTCACGGTTGCCTGTTTGGGAGCGGGCGTAGCAGCGAGTTCTGCTTTGGGTTCTGCCTTGGGAGCGGGGGTGCTCGTTGGAGTTTCTACTTTGGGTTCCTTTGCTGCCGGAGGGGGTGTCGTTGCAGTCTCCGTTTTGGATTTTGCCTGCGTTGTCTTTGTGGCGTCCTGTGGCTTCTTGGTCACAGGTGCAGCTTTGGGCGGCGTTTTCGTTAGCGCTTTTGGTGTCGCTTCAATCGTCTTTGGAGCTACCACTGATGCTTCTTCTGCAACCACCGCCTTAGTTGTGGTTGATACGGCTGTATCCACCTCAGGCTGAACCGTACTTGTATCAACAACTGTGGCAGGTTCTGACACTGCCTGCGCCTTCTCATCGGCAGGTGAAGTGCATTGCGCAAGCGCAACAACTATCATCAACAAAGCTGTGCCCGTGATGACTGACAGGAGGGATTGTTTTTTCATGGTGTACCTAGTTTTTATTCTTTTTGCGGGAGTTCTAGGCGCAATGGACGCCAAAGCAATGGCGAGCTGGAGATTTCGTCCACAGCCTAGGCAAATTTAGTCCGTCTGGCAGCCTGCACCAGTGACAAAAATCATGTATTGAGGGGATGTTTGTTGGTGATTGTCTCGGGACAAGTGGGGGCAACTTCAAATTCACTATTGTCAGTTCTAAAGTTTTGAGTTAAAATCCGCCTGGCATTACACTAGCCCAGCAACTCCCCCAACTCCTCCCTAGTAAACGCCGTCCCAGAATGAAGCAATAGTTACTGCAATTTCGGTGAAGAAACCCAACAAACTCCAAAATGAACCATTGAAAAAAGTGCAGTCCAAGCTATAGCCTTGTAGTCGATATAATGCGACCATGACGAAGGCAAATAGTCCATCGAAAATGGCATAGCTAGAAAAATAATTTTTTGTTGTTGCAGGAGAAATACTAGCATAATCATGGATATAATAGTCGGAACGACCTTTATTCTGAAGGTTTTTTTCAAAAGAAGTGCATGATATATAAATCCAAAAAAGAAAGAGTAAATGATAAAGAAGGAGCTGTCACTTAAGAAATATTCAGGTATTTGATTACTTCCGTCCTCCACCAATGAAACATGCCATTGACGGCAAAGAATGATTTTGTAAATCAAAAATAGCACGTTCAATAACAGTACAGACAAGATGATTTTATTAGAAACATCAAGGTGTCGTTCAGTTCTACTTCTGTATTCTCGATAAAAAAGCAGGAGTATAAAAAAGAATATATTGGAGAATACATACCCCAATATCACTTTGTCAATTAGCCATTGAATCGTGCTTAAAACTGTCATATCAATTTTAATTTTAAAGACTCTAATTCCCTACCCCAACAACTCCCCCAACTCCTCCCTCGTAAACGCCATCCCATCGCCGCTGGCCAGTATCTCACCCGCCAGCGCCGCCTTCTTTTCCTGCATTTTCAGGATTTTCTCCTCGATGGTGTCCTTGGCGATGAACTTCACGGCCACCACCTTTTCCGTCTGTCCGATACGGTGCGCCCGTGCGATGGCCTGGTCCTCCACGAAGGGGTTCCACCACGGGTCGAGGACAAACACGTAGTCCGCCGCCGTGAGGTTCAGGCCCACGCCGCCCGCCTTGGTGGTGATGAGGAAGGCCTGCACCGTGGGGTCGGTCGTGAAGCGGTCAACGGCCTGCTTACGCTGCGCCTGTGTGGTGTCGCCCGTGAGCCAAGCGTAGGCATGTCCCGCCTCCTCGAACTGCGCCCGGAAGAGCCGCAAATATTTCTCGAAAGAACTGAAAAACAGGACTTTATGACCCGACCGCCTTATGACCTCGTAGTATTCCACTACGTCATTGAACTTGCCGCTCTCGTTGTTAGGAGTTGGCAGTTCGACAGTGGGCAGTGGGCAGTCAGGGTCTGCTAAATCGGGATTGACTATCGAACTATCAGACTGCCGAACTGACTGCAAACTGCCAACTGTCGAACTGCCAACTAAGGAAGGGTGATTGGCCAATTGCCGAAGCCGCATCAGCGCCGCCAGCACGGCAATCCGGTTCTGTGGCTGTGCCGGGTCGAGTTTCATGATTTGGTTGCGCACGGCGCTCTTCTCCTGCTCGTAGAGCTTGCGCTGCGATTCGGTCATTTCGGTATAAAACACCAGTTCGGTCAGCGGCGGCAGCTCTGGAGCGACTTCCTCCTTGGTGCGGCGCAGCAGGTAGGGCTGCACAAGGCGGCGGAGTTCGGCCTTTTTTAACTCGTCCTGCTTCTTTTCGATGGGCTGAATGAAATGCTTTTTGAAATAACCGAAGCTGCCCAACATGCCGGGGTTGAGGAACTGCATCTGCGCCCAAAGGTCACTGAGCGAGTTCTCGATGGGCGTACCGCTGAGGCTGATTTTGTGCTTCGCAATGAGTTCGCCCACGGCCTTGAACACCGCGCTTTCGGGGTTTTTGATGTACTGGCTTTCGTCCAGCACCACGTATTCCCACTCGATTTTGCGGAGCAAATCCATGTCCATGCGGGCCGTCTGGTAGGTCGTCAGCACGAGGTCGTATCGGGCAAGGATGCGGGCGTCCTTCGTGCGCTGTGCCCCCACGTGCTTGCAGATGCTGATGCCCGGGGCAAATTTCTTCACCTCCCGCTCCCAGTTGAAGACGAGGGAAGAGGGCAGCACGATGAGGGCTTTGAGTGGGATGAGTTCAGGTGGCAGTTCGCCAGTGGGCAGTGGGCAGTCAGTCTTTGAGTCCTTGAGTCCAGCAGTCAAGTCCAAGTTTAGCAGTTCTTGACTGCGAACTGCCAACTGTCGAACTGTCGAACTAAGTCTGGCCTTTGCATATAGCAGAACCGCCAGCGTTTGCAGGGTTTTTCCCAAGCCCATGTCATCGGCGAGGCAGGCACCGAGGCTCTCCCGGTAGTGGTTGGCGAGCCAACTAGCGCCTTCCAATTGGTAGGGGCGAAGGTCGGCTTTGAGCAAACTTGGAACTTCGAAATCTGGCTGACCCACAATTTCCAATTTCCCAATTTCCCAATTTCCCATCCCCTCCAGCAGCGGGCGCTGCGATTTCGCCAACCGAAGCTCGTCCCCAGCGAGCTGTGCAAGGTGCGCCAGCCCATGAAACTTCGCCATCCACTCTGCCGGGATAATGAAAAACGAGCCATCGGGCAGCTCGTACCAGCGGTTCTCGGTGCGGATATGATTAATCAATCGGGCAAACGGGAACTCGTACTCCCCCACCCTCACGATGATGCGCAGGTCGAACCAGTCGTTGACCAATTGCACATCCTGTGACCACTCTGCTTGTCGCAGACTGATTTTTTTATCCTCAAAAACAGGGGCATCTAGCGTGAATCCAGCCTCGGCCAGTGCAGACGCATTGCTCCGCAACCATTCCACCATTTTATACAAATCGTTCGTTCTTTCGTTATTTCGTTTCTGCCAATAGCTGCCCTCCGTTTGCTCCAAATCGAAACCAACAAGCTTGTCGAGATAGGCTTGTTCTGCTTCCGGCTGGCGTTTTACCTGCATGACCCGTATCTCGCCCGCCTCGTCGAAGTGCAGTGCCGTGCGCATCTGGCGTGGGTCGTTCTGTGAAAACTGGGTGCCGAGGTATCGGAAACTCACCGCCAACAGCCACTCGTTTTTAAACAAATGCTTGGTCAGGGCCAGCTCGCAACCCTCGATTTTTCGGGTGCTCGTCACCTCGAAGCCCTCCGCCTCTATCTCCGCCCGCTCCGCCGCCTTGAGGATGAATTTTTGGAAATACTCCTTCACCATGTGGTTCGGCACGGGCTGCTCGTCCTTCTGGGTAAAAGGCTTCAGCATGTTTCCGTTGAGACCGGGCAGCGGGTACAGCACATCCCCGACGAGTATCCAGCCGGGGTGGTTCGTCAGCACGATGGGCTGTTTCCAGCGCACCAGCCAGCGCTCCTCGCCGGTAGTGAAATTGAGGCGGTAGATGATTTTCTCCTTTGTTTTTCGGAAGATGAGGTGCGGGATGATTTCGCTGTCCGGGTAGCGTACCAGCACGTCTTTCATCAGCACTTTCTTGGCGGCCATGAAGGTGAGCGGCAGGCGGTGCTCCACCATCTTACGAAGAAAAACATCCATTTGTCGGTGGACGTAGCGCTCCGCAATCGGCTTAATATCAGGGTTTTGCAGCAGTTCGTCGAGGGGCTTGGGCTTGCCTTTTGGTGGGTTGAACTTGGCCTCCAGGGCCTTTTCCGTTAGGCTTTCGATGAGGTCGAACAATTGCGCCAGCAGTGGCGTCAACTCGATGCCGTAGCCGGGAATGGTGATGGGGGAAGCGGTTTGGAGCAGGAAATTCAGCGTGCCGTCGGCGTCCGTCCCGACGATGTGCGCACCGGGCAGGTACCACCCGCCGGGCAGGTAGCGGCGCAGGTCGAAGACGACGGTGGCTTGGGGTGTTTTGCTCATCGTTTTTGGGCAAAGGTAGAAAAGGTATTGTGTTTGAGTGCTTGGGTGTTTATGTGTTTGCATCAATCCCCAACACATAAACACAAAAGCACATAAACACAAAAAAAATGCCCAGCAACCTCATGTTGCCAGGCACCACACGTTTGAATACTCGATTTGGGTCGGGTTTATAGCTATGAGTTCCGAACCCATAACTCATAACTCATTACCCATCAATACCTCACGCCTTTCTCTTCCAAACGCGTTATCTTGATTTCTGTCCTTCGGTTCTCTTCGTGGGTGGCGTCGTCGCATTCCACGTCATTTTTGCATTCGTTCACGAGCCGCGTTTCGCCGTAGCCCCTGGCCGTCAAGCGTCGTTTGTCAATGCCCTTCGAGATGATGTACTGCACGGCAGCATTGGCCCGCTGCTGTGATAGCCACTCGTTGTAGCTGTCCGACCCGCGGGCGTCGGTGTGCGAGCCCAGCTCGATTTCGAGGGTCGGGTATTTTTTCATCAACTCCACGACGTGGTCGAGGTCTTCGGCGGCGTCCTTGCGGATGAAAAATCTGTTGTAGTCGTAGTAAAGGTTCTCCAGTTCGATGACCGTACCCACTTCCGTTTCTGATGAAATGGTCGCCAATGTGGGAGGCTCTGGCGCGAGGTACATCGCGAATGCCGGATCACCTTCCGCACAATTGATTTCTCCCGTTTTCCACAGCTTTTCTCCTTTGATGAAGCCCGATTTCGTGGCCAATACCTCGTATTCGCAGTGGCAGTCGAGAATAAATTTGAAGTTGCCGTTGGCATCTGCAATGAACTCCTCCACCTTGTTCGTGCATTTGTCCAGCACCCTGACGGTCGAGCCAGGAAGCGGTGTATCCGTAGCGCGGTTGCGCACGATGCCCGTGAAGAGCACTGCCCTCGGCGCCTCGATGGGCACAAGGTACTCCGGTTGCGCAGCCAACTCCCGCGCCGTCACGAGCAAGCGAAAGGGTTGGTAACCGTCCTTTTTCACATCCACGTAGTAGTTCTCTCCAGGCACTACGGGCACTTTCACATCGCAGCTCTGGTCTGGCGACCCCTCGGCGTACTGTGCGGCATGCTCAGAGGATTGGGTTCCGTCTGCGTCCCAGGGCAAACCTGCCTGCTGGACGCTCAGGTTGGCATCGACGATGCGGGCCCCGGTGGCCTTGTCCACCACACAGATGGTGGCCAACACGGGACGAAGGCCGTTGAAGCTCCAGCGGTAAATATCGTCCTGCCCCTTGCCGCCGGGTCGGTCGGAGGTCAGGTAGCCCGTCATTTCCAACTGGTCGGAGGTGAAGGCAAAGTCGTCGTGCGGGGAGTTGATGGGGGCCGACAAGCGCATCGGCTGGCTGGCCACCATGTCCGTCATCATCACGGAGAAAACATCGAGGCCTCCCATGCCCTGCCTTCCGTTGGAAGAAAAGTAGAGACTGTTGTTGGCCGTCACGAAGGGGAAAATCTCGTCGCTCGCCGTGTTCACATTTGAGCCGAGGTTCACGGGAGTGCCCCAGTTTTCACCCGCTTTTTTGACGGCGTAAATGTCCATGCCACCGTAACCGCCCGGCCTGTTTGATGCAAAGAACAGGACATTGCCATCGGCAGAAAGCGTCGGGTGGCAGGTGGCAAAGTCGTTGCTGTTGATGGGCAGCTCCTTCACTTCCTCCCAACGGCCCCGGTCCAGTTGCGCAGAATAGATTTTCAAATCAATCAGCCCTTTGCTGCTCTGGCCGTCGCGGTTGTTGCGGGAGAAAATCATGGTTTTGCCGTCCGGGGTGAAGGTTGGCGCACCGTCGTGGTACTTGCCGTTGATGTCGCCCCGAATCAAGTCCGGCGAGAAGAAGCGTCCTTCGGCATCTTCCTTCGCAAAGTAGAGGTCGGAGTAGCGCCCGGTCACGAGGTCTTGGTCGCAGACGAACACCCCCTTGCCACCCCGTGCCGAGGTGAACATGACGCCATTGCCGTGCGGTACGGCACAGTAGTCGAGGAACGGGGTGTTGATGTCCGCCACGTTTTTTAGGGAGTAGTTGCCCTGTGGCGGCGGTGTCTGCAACTTCACGTTAACAGCACGCTGTGCCCCTACCCATCCGGTAGTCAGCAGCAGCGCAATTAGCAATCTGGTTGAAAGATTTTTCATTGTTGGATTATAAATTGTTGGGATAGTAGATGCTGTATTGTCAAAATTTGTTTCAGAAAAACCGCAAGTG
>CAYTZS010000239.1:0-7216 GCA_964442355.1 uncultured Saprospiraceae bacterium
CCAGCTGAAAACTCTTCGGCATTGTTGGTTTCAATGACGAAACCCCGTGGCACTTTGAAGCCGACACCGTGGGTGTCCCATGTCATGTCAACTTGTGCAGTAACTGCACTTGAGCAGAAAAGCAGAAGCCCAAGGAGGGAAGCGGGAAAAAACGAGAATGATTTCATCTAAATAATTGAGTTGGTGAGCCGGAATCGAAGTACTGGAAGGGGTCTGAAGGTGCCAATCATTTTCAACCGGATGTTACAAGAGCCACAAAGTTCGCAATTGCACAAGCAAAACAATGCCAGATTGCAATAACATTGAAAAGGAAATGCAACAACGCTTTTTTCCATAAAATCACCTTAGCTTTCGGCCTCAAATTTCAAAAATTTTAACACTCGCAACATGAAAAACTCACGTCGGAATTTCATCCGCCAATCCTCGGCGGCACTCGCCGCCACGACGCTGGCCGCAGCCATCCCCAACGAGAAAATAATCGCTGCCGGAAACACACGGGTTGCTCCGAGCGACAAGGTGCGCCTGGGCGTCATCGGGTGCAAGGGCATGGGTTGGTCCAACATGAAGGCCCACCTCACCATGCCACACGTGGACTGCGTAGCCCTCGCCGACGTTGACCAGAGCGTGCTGGACGAGCGGGCAGGCAACGTGGAGCAACTGCGAGGCACCATGCCCCAGCTATTCAAGGACTATCGCAAAATGCTGGAAATGAAGGACTTGGACGCCGTTGTCATCGGCACGCCCGATCACTGGCACTGCCTAGCCTTCGTGGATGGTCTATCGGCGGGCAAGCATGTTTACTGCGAAAAACCCATCTCCGCCAACATCGAGGAATGCAACGTGATGCTGAGGGCAGCCAAGCGATACAACAAACAAATCGTGCAAGTCGGTCAGTGGCAGCGCTCCGGCACGCACTACGAGCAGGCACACAACTACCTCAAAAGCGGCAAGCTTGGCAACATTCGCCTCGTGAAAGTATGGGCCTACCAAGGCTGGATGACTCCAGTACCCGTCGTGCCAGACGGCATTGCACCTGCTGGTGTGGATTATGACATGTGGCTCGGTCCAGCTCCAAAGCGCCCGTTCAACCAAAATCGTTTCCACTTCAATTTCCGTTGGTTTTGGGACTACGCTGGCGGCTTGATGACGGACTGGGGCGTTCACGAGATTGACATCGCCCTGTTTTTCATGGGCGCAAAAGCGCCGAAGAGCATCATGGCCAGCGGCGGCAAGCTCGCCTATCCCGACGACGCCTCAGAGACGCCCGACACCCTGCAAGCTGTGTTCGAGTACGACAACTTCAACATGCTGTGGGAACACGCCACTGGCATTGACGGCGGCAACTACGGCGAGACAGAGGGCATCGCCTTCATTGGCAACAACGGCACACTGATGGTGAACCGGGGTGGCTGGCGCATCATTCCAGAGACAAAGCGCAACGAAGAGGGCATTCGGGTGAACAAAATCGAGGCACTGCCCAACCAAGGCAAGGGCAGCGCCGACTACCTGCAACTCCACACGCAAAACTTCGTGGAGGCCATCCAGAAAAACGACCCTTCCATCTTAAAGTGCGGCATCGAAACCGGAGCCGTGGCCGCCATCAACGCTGCAATGGGCAACGTGGCTTTCCGTACTGGGCGAAAACTTTACTGGGACGCCGCCAACGGCAATTTCAAGAACGATGCTGGGGCAAACGACTTCATCAAGGCGAAATACCACAACGGCTGGAAGTTGCCGAACGTGTAATTTTCAATTTTGGTTGATGGAGATTGATGAGGTTGATAAAGGTTGATATGCAAGCAATTCCGAGCAATATCAGCGCTTATCAACCTCATTAATCTTTATCAACCCCAGTAAACTCCATGCTGAAACAACTCTACCTACTCTGCTTTCTCGTATTTGGCACCCCTGTTTTTTGCCAACAAGAAATGCTTGTCTTTGGCGAAGACAAAGGCAAAATATCCGACAAGCTCATCCTCAGCGGGCGGGTGCTCGATGCCGCCAGTGGCGAAGCCGTACCGGGGGCGGTGCTGCGCTTAGACCCCATCAACAAAAACGACGTGTCTGCACTGCATGGCGAGTATTCCTTAAAGATGCCAACGGGCATTTACACACTGAGCATCAAATGCCTGGGGTACGAGGAATTCATCACCCGAATCAAAATATATGGTGACGCCACGCATGATTTCAAGATTACCGCAAATGAAATCGAACTGAACGAAATTACCGTGCGGGAGACGAGGACGGACAAAAACGTGACCTCCGTGATGGGCAGCGTGGAGCAAATGGACATCAAAAAACTGGAACGACAGGCCAAGTTTCTGGGAGAAATGGACGTGTTGCGCAGCATCCAATCCGTCACCGGGGTGACGAGTGCTGGCGAGGGCGCCTCCGGCTTCAACGTGCGAGGCGGCAACACAGACGAGAACTTGATTTTGATGGACGGCAACCTCGTGTTCAACCCTGTGCATGCGCTCGGTTTTTTCTCGCTCTTCCACCCGGACATGGTGCAGGGCGTGACGCTGTTCAAGGGCGGCGTGCCAGCCAAGTACGGCGGGCGGCTCTCTTCGGTGCTGGATGTGAAGCTGCGGGAGGGCAACAACGAGGAGTTTTCGGCAAAGGGCGGCGTGGGCATTGCCTCCTCCCGCCTCGTGCTGGAAGGCCCAATTGTCAAAGAAAAAGCCTCGTTCATCTTCGGGGCAAGGGCCAGCTATGTGGACTGGATACTGAAGCAGACCCGCAACGTGGACTTGCGCAAGAGCCAAGCTTTCTTCTACGACCTGACGGCCAAAGCCGACGCCCGCCTTTCGGAAACAACCAAGATTGGCTTTACCGCCTTCAACACCCACGACAATTTCCAGTTTGCCGACCAGGTGAAGTTCGAGTATGCGACGTCGAGCGGCTCCGCTTACCTCCGACAAATAGTCGGCGATAAAATCAATATCACGGCCACCGTGAATGCCGGGCAGTACGACAGCGACCTTTTCGACATCAATGGCAACGACCAGTCCGTTTTTACCAATAAAATCAAGTACCTGCGGGGCGGCGTCAGGGGGTTTTACCAACCAAAAAACAGCCTGCAATTGGAAATGGGCTTGGAGCAAACCCGCTACACGGTGGCACCGGGCAAGTTGCGGCCACTGACTGACAGCTCCATCGTCATCGCTGACTTGCTGCCCAACGAGCAGGGGAACGAGACGAGCCTTTTCCTCCACAACCAGTGGACGGTGAGCAAGCGAATTGAGCTGATGGCGGGTGTCAGGTACACGTTTTTCAACAACATCGGGCCAGAGCGGGTGCTGCTCTACGAACCCGGCCAGCCCAAAACCGAGGAGACTATCCAAGACAGCCTCCAGTTTGCCGACGGCGAAAAAACAGCCAAATACTCGGGGTTGGAGCCCCGCCTTTCGGTGCGGTTAAGCACTGGTGAAGCTAGTTCCATCAAGCTGGGATACAACCGCTCGTACCAGTTTCTCAACCAAGTATCGAACACGGCCAGCGCTACCCCGATTGACATCTGGCAGTTGTCGAACTACCACGTGAAGCCACAACACGCTGACAATATCTCCATCGGCTACTACCAAAACTTCCGGGAAAACACGGTGCAGTCCTACCTGACGCTTTTTTATCGAAAAATCAACCAACTCATTGATTACAAGGACTTTGCGAAGCTGATTCTGAACGACCATATCGAAACAGAACTGCTGGCGGGCATTGGCAAAGCATACGGCATCGAAGCGTATTTCAACAAAGCATACGGCCAGCACCGCTTCGAGGTAAACTACACTTTTTCACGCACGCTGCGGCAAATCGAGGCGTCAGAAACGCAGGTTGGGGTGAACAAAGGCGACTGGTACCCGTCCAATTACGACAAGCCGCATAGCCTGAACCTCAACTATTTTTTCCAAATAAAAACCAACCAGAGCCTGTCCATCAACTTCACGTACAGCACGGGCAGGCCGACCACGGCACCCGTCAGCACCTACACCACCGGCAACGTGCTGACCATCCCCATCTACTCGCAGCGCAACCAGTACCGCATCCCTGACTACCACCGCCTCGACTTGGCGTACTCCGTGGGGCCTTGGGGCAAAAGCAGCCGCTGGCGCAACAGCTTGACGTTCTCGATTTACAACCTTTATTTCCGAAAAAATGCGTTCTCGGTGTTCTTCCAGCAGCGACCGTTCCAAAGCGTGAAGGCTTACCGGGTGGCGGTGTTGGGCACGATGTTCCCGGCGGTGACGTATGATTTTAAATTTTGAAAAACATGAAATTGAAAACCGCTGCCTACCTATTCTTGCTGTTCTGCCTTGTCTGGTCAAGCTGCATTGACGAGATAAAACTCGACATCGACAACGACCAACAGCGCCTCGTGGTGGATGGACTCATCGCCGACAGCTTGCAGGTTTACGCCATCAATGTCAACTACAGCGCCATCATCGGCGTGGGCACCGACGACCTCGAAACGCCCGTGACTGGTGCCACCGTCCGGGTGCTCGACGACTTGGGCGGCAGCTTTGATTTTACTGAAACCAAGCCCGGCAACTACACCCGACTGATGCAGGGCGAAGTGGGTAGAACCTACCACGTGGAGGTGAAAACAGCGGAGGGAAAGACGATTCTCAGCCGCCCAGCGGTGCTGAAAAAAGCGCCGCCCCTGCTGCCTCCCTCTTTCAAGGTCATTGAAGAACTGACCATCAGCCCGTCAGGCCGCAACGTTTTCGAAAACAAGTTGGAGGTGCAAATGAACGCCGATGTGTCGGACGTGACGGAGCGCCCCTACCTGCGCTGGCGGGCGACTGGCGAGTACGAGTTCGGAGAGGACTACCCCGGCATCATTGACCGCAAGATTTGTTACGTCAAAAACAACATTGACTTCAACAATATCAAGGTTTTTGACACCAATGAGCTGGCTGATGACGTTCTCAGCAACGAACCCTTCCTCACCATGCGGTACGACTACCGGTTTTCCATCATGTACTGCTTTCACATGCTCCAGTATGCCATCAGTGAGGAAGAATACAACTACTGGTTGAATGTGCGGGACATCGTCAACATTGATGGCAGCCTGTTTGACCCGCCGCCGGGCACGGTGTCGGGCAACCTGTACAACCCCAACGACCCGGAAGACCAGATTTTGGGTTACTTTTCCGTTGCAGGCGTCAGCTATCGGCAGCATTTTGTCAATGCAATTGACTTGGCCGTAGCAGCAACACCCCGCTGCCGCAACTGGCCCCCACAACAGCCGCAGGAGTGCTACGAGTGCCTTTCTTTGCCGCTAAGTTCGACCAATAGGCCAAGCTACTGGAAGCCCTAATATCAAAAATCAAGACAAGAGAATCGGACGGAAGATGTCAGACAATCTCCTCAATATCAGCAATTTACGAGTCAGTTTTCCTTCGGAAAATGGGACGGTGGAAGCCTTGCGTGGCATTGCTTTTTCGTTGAAAAAAGGTGAGACGCTCGGCATCGTCGGGGAGAGCGGCTCCGGCAAGTCCATGACTGCACTGGCCATCATGGGGCTGTTGCCCAGTGCTGTAAACTTGTCTAGCGGAGCGATTCAATTTGAGAAAAAAGACGGCCAAACACTCGACCTTGCCACGTTGGCGCAGCCTGCGTTCCAGCAAATCAGGGGCAACGAAATCGCCATGATTTTTCAGGAGCCGATGACCTCCCTCAACCCGGTTTTCCGTTGCGGCGAGCAGGTGGCAGAGGCGATGCTGGTGGCAGAATTGAGGAAAAAGAAAGCCCTTGTTGACGAAGTGAAACAACAGGTGTTGGCTCTTTTCGAAAAAGTGAAACTGCCTGACCCGGAGCGCATCTGGCGCAGCTACCCCCACCAACTCAGCGGCGGCCAACGCCAACGGGTGATGATTGCGATGGCGCTCTCCTGCAACCCCTCGCTCCTCATCGCCGACGAGCCTACCAGCGCCCTCGACGTGACGGTGCAGCGCTCCATCCTCCAACTCATCAACGAACTGAAAAGCACTTGGGACGGCAGTACCATCTTCATCTCCCACGACCTTGGCGTGGTCGCAGAAGTAGCTGACAATGTGCTGGTTATGAAGAACGGCGAGGTCGTGGAGCAGGGCCAGGTTGCCCAGCTATTCAAAAACCCGCAGCATCCGTACACCCAGCTTTTGCTTGAAAATTATCAAAAAAGAACGGAGTCGTCAACGGCCAACCGTCCCCTGTCAGCTGTCAACCGCCAACCACTCATCAGCGTCCAGAACCTGCAGATGCAGTTCCCCAGCAAGCGCAACTTTTTTGGGAAGGCAACTGAACATGTTCGTGCCGTGGACGATGTTAGTTTTGAAGTGTTTGAAGGGGAAACGCTGGGACTGGTCGGTGAATCGGGCAGCGGCAAAACGACGCTGGGCCGAAGCATCTTGAACCTCGTCAATCCAACAAGCGGCAAGGTGGTCTTCCGAGGCAAAAACATTCTGCAACAAACTGAAAATGAGTGGATTAGCACCCGAAAGGAATTGCAGATAATCTTTCAAGACCCCTACTCCTCGCTTAATCCGAGGCAACCCATTGGTTTGGCACTCACCGAGCCGATGCAGGTACACGGCCTTTTTTCCAACGAAAAACAACGGCGGGAGCGAGCGGTCGAGCTACTGGAAACGGTGGGGTTGGATGCAGGCCATTTTTGGCGGTTCCCCAGCGAGTTTTCGGGCGGGCAGCGGCAGCGCATTTGCATCGCACGGGCGCTGGCACTGGAGCCAAAGGTCATCATCTGCGACGAGGCCATCTCCTCCCTCGATGTGACGGTGCAAACGCAAGTGCTTGATTTACTGCAAGTTTTGCAAAAAAAACATGGATTGACTTACCTGTTCATTTCCCACGACCTGAGCGTCGTGCGGCAAATTAGCGACCGAATCGCTGTGATGAAGGATGGAAAAATCGAAGAAATAGGGACGGTGGAGGAGGTATTCTCGAAGCCAAAATCAACCTATACTCAACAATTGTTGGAGGCCATGCTTACTGTCAAGCATTAACTAACCTTCAAAAATTACCTTCACAAATTAAATTTTCTCTGCAAAATCTTTGAAAAAAGCCGTTACAGGCTGTTAGATGGCATGTCTAGCCTTAACATTGGCTTGTTTAGTCTGAACAATGGCATGTCAAGCCTAGACAATAGCTTGTCTAGTCTGTGCAAGGGCTTGCCTAAGCTGTGAAAGGGCTTGTTCAGCTTGCACAATGAATTGTCTAG
>CAYTZS010000240.1:0-7138 GCA_964442355.1 uncultured Saprospiraceae bacterium
GAAATATTTTTTTATTGAGGTGAAAAAAACACGCCAAAGGTTGCGTGAAACAAATAAAAAAACATGAGTTATCCCGGATTTTGAGCAGATGGCTGGTTCAAAACATGGGTTTACGGCGGTTTTACTCAGCAAAACCGCCGTAAACCCACAAAAAATAACGGCAGCGGCATCGAAGATGCCGCTGCCGTTATTTTTTGTGGGTGAAGGCGGGTGATTTTCCTCAGGAAAATCACCCGCCTTCACCTTTGTGCTTGCTGTATTCCGAAAAATCCAGGATGACTCATGTTTCTGGTAACTAGCTCAACCTTTACATGATGCCGAACAGCTTGGCGTACTTCATGATTTCGGCAGTGTTGCTGATTTTCAGCTTCCCGGTAAACACGGCCATCATCGGGTTCAACTCACCCCGAAGCAGGGCGATGAAGTTTTTTTCCTTGGCGGTGATTTTGCACTTGGGTTCGCCCTCGAAGTGCTGGTACACCTGCATTTTGTTGTCCTTCACGATGACGCTGAACTGCCCACCGCCATCGCCCTCGATGTCAAAATGGAAATTGGTATCCACATCTTTCAGCCATTCTGGGTTTACCGTTTCTGGCAGTCCCGAAATGAAGTCTTTGGCATTGTGAATCGTGAACTTGGGTACTTTGCTTAAATCCATTGTTGTAAAGTTTAGAGGGTTTAGAAGATTTAGAGGGTTTAGAGGGTTTAGGAGGTTTATTCGGCGTCACGCTCTAAACCTCCTAAACCCTCTAAACTTTCTAAACCTCCTAACCCCAATTCCGACGCAAGGTTACGAATTTCGGCAGACCCGCTCCATCCATTCGACCAAAAAAGCGAGTACTTCGCCTTGCTGTGGCTCGTTGTGTATTTCATGCTTCAGACCGGGCCATGCTTTCCAAGTCACATCTCCCTGTACCCGCTCCGCAAATGCTTCGGTGGCTGCTGGGCTGGTAATCGGGTCGTTCAAGCCATGCATCAGCAGGGTGGGGCAGGACAGGGCACCATTATAGTTATCAAGGAAATGTGCTGCTTCGAGTAAATCCACGCCAACCCGAACCGAGACTCGGTCATGCACCAACGGGTCGTTTTGGTAGGCTTCGATGACTGCTTTGTCGTTGGACAAACCGTTGACGTCCAGTCCGTTGGGTTGCGTCAGTTTGGGCAGAATATGGTTCGCCAATTTGGCAAAAAAGACCTTCAGCTTGGAGGGCGGATTGGGCAGCCGAATCCACGGTGCGGTAGCTACAACCCCCGTAATGTCTGGTTTTCTTCTCAAAACCTGGTTCAAGACCAAATTGCCGCCCATGCTGTGGCCATAGAGAAAAACGGGCCTTCCAGGGTAAAGCTCCCTCGCCTGCTCAAGCAGGTTGGAAATGTCGTCGAGCATGGCATCCAATCCCACGGCGTGGCCACGCTTGCCTGTTGTGCGCCCATGTCCTTGGTGGTCGAAGCCGATGGTCGAGTAGCCCTGAACCGAAAAAAATTCGGCAACGTGTCCGTACCGACCGATGTGCTCACCCATGCCATGCACGATGCACACCACCGCTTTGGCCTCAGGTACACTCCAGTGCCGATGGAAGATGGAAATGCCCAATTTGTTTTCTCTTTGATAATCAACAATTTGCATGATTTGGTTGCAATGATTTTGCTTTGTTGGTTTTACTTGAAATACTTGCCGAAAGGTGCTCAAAAGAAGCAAAAAACTGTAACAGCATTCTGTGATTTCCGTTTCAAAACAACTTCATTTTTTCCTGAACCATTTGGTTTTACGATGGTTGGGTAAGTTGTGGAAAAAAAAGTTACGAAATAAAATTTGCAGCTTTTTGAAAATTCTGCAAAACAAACCCTAAACCAATGCTAAAAAGCCCATTGATAATTGCAGAAGTTGGTTGGTTGGGTATCCGAAAATCAGTAAAATCAATAGTTTTTTTAAGGATTATTCGTACACCATAGAATATTTTTTGTGCCTACTTTTGCCGCCCAAATTGAAGTGACATGAATCCGTATCTTCCCATTCTGATGGTTGTAGCCGTTGCACTCGGCTTTGTGGTGGTCACGCTGTTCGCCACGCACCTGCTTGGCCCCAAGCGCAAAACCAGCATCAAAGATGACGCCTTCGAGTGCGGAATCGAGTCTATTGGCGATGCTCGCTCCCCATTTTCCATAAAATATTTCCTGGTGGCCATCCTCTTCGTGCTGTTCGATGTGGAGGTCATTTTCATGTACCCCTGGGCTGTCAACTTCAAGGAACTTGGACTCAAGGGCTTGCTCGAAATGTTCACGTTCATGGCCGTTCTATTCATCGGCCTGATGTACATCTTCAAAAAAGGGGCGCTGAAATGGGAGTAATCGTTATTGGTGATTAGTGACTGGAGATTCGGGGTTCCCATCCAGTTTCAAATCACCAATCACTAATCACCAATCACCTATCACATGTCCATCGACATCCGACCAGAAAATACGCCGCCCGGCATCGAAGGTGCTGGCTTTTTCGCTACCTCGCTCGACAAGGTGGTGGGACTGGCCCGTGCCAACTCGCTGTGGCCACTGCCCTTCGCCACCTCCTGCTGCGGCATCGAGTTCATGGCGACGATGGCCGCACACTACGACCTTGGCCGTTTCGGTGCCGAACGCCTCAGCTTCTCCGCCCGTCAGGCCGACTTGCTGATGGTGATGGGAACCATTGCGAAGAAAATGGGGCCTGTGCTCCGCCAAGTGTACGAGCAGATGGCCGAACCAAAATGGGTGCTTTCGATGGGTGCTTGCGCCAGCAGCGGCGGCATCTTCGACACCTACTCGGTGTTGCAAGGCATTGACCGCATCATCCCCGTGGATGTGTACATCCCCGGCTGTCCGCCCCGCCCTGAACAGGTGCTGGACGGTATCCTCAAGATTCAAGAATTGGCCAAAAACGAAAGCCTGCGCCGCCGTCACTCGCAAGAGTACAAGGACATGCAGGCGGTGTACGGGCTTGAATGACCCCTGACCCCTAAAGGGGAACCAAGGGAGTTCATTCGCAGCTTAATTTCAAAACAAAATCACCTATTTTTTCAGGATTAATAGCTTGAGCTAATTTTTTCCGAGAGAACAGGTTTAGGTTCCACTTTAGGGGTCAGGGGTAAATGATAGCAACGCAACCACATATCGATTGGATGGAGGCAGTCATAGGACGGCTTCAAACGCAGTTTGGGGAAAATATCCTGAGCACCGAGCAGGCCTACGACTTCCCAGTCGTAGTCGTTGCGAAGCAAAGCCTGATGGAAGTGCTTGCTTTCCTGAAAGACGACCCAGCACTGGGCTTCACCTTCCTGACCACGCTCTGCGGGATGCACATGCCTGAACAGAAGGGAAAAGAATTCGGCATGGTGTACCAATTGCACAACATGCCCCAAAACAGGCGGTTGCGCATCAAAATCTTCATGCCAGAAACCGACCTCGACGTTCCGACAGCCACCACGCTTTGGCCAACGGCCAACTGGATGGAGCGCCAGGAGTACGATTTCTTCGGGTTCAATTTTGTTGGCCACCCCGACCTGCGCCGCATTTTGAACATGGACGAAATGAACTACCACCCCTTGCGGAAGCAGTACCCGCTGGAGGATTTGGGGAAACACGATAAAGACGATGCGAAATTTGGGCGATGACCTTGACTTCCAGTGGTGACACCTTTTCAAAAGGTGTCACCACTTGGCGTCGCTATTATGAAACGAGTGATGAGCGAGATTCAAGATAAAATACCACTTCCCGAAAAGGAATACGTGACCCTCAACTTGGGCCCCACGCACCCTGCCACGCACGGCATTTTCCAGAACATCCTCAAGATGGACGGAGAAATCATCGTGTCCGCTGAGCCGACCATCGGCTACATACACCGGGCATTCGAGAAGCTGGCCGAGCACCGCCCCTACAACCAAATAGCGCCCATCACCGACCGGATGAACTACTGTTCAGCCCCTATCAACAACATGGGCTGGCACATGACAGTCGAGAAACTCATCGGTTGCGAAGTGCCCAAGCGGGCGCAGTACATCCGGGTCATCATCATGGAACTGGCCCGCATCGCCGACCATATCATCTGCGACTCGGTCATCGGGGTGGACACCGGGGCACTTTCTGGCTTCCTCTACATCTTTCAGGAGCGGGAGCATATCTACGAGATTTTCGAGGAGGTTTGCGGCGCACGTTTGACCACCAACACAGGCCGTATCGGCGGCATGGAGCGAGATTTTTCGCCGAAGGCTTGGGAGAAACTGGAATACTTCGTGAAGCATTTCCCCGAAAAACTCCACGAATTCGAGAGCCTCTTGCTCCGCAACCGCATCTTCATGGACCGCACCATCAACGTCGGGCCCATCACTGCCGAACGGGCATTGGCCTACGGCTTCACCGGCCCCAACCTCCGTGCCGCTGGCGTGGACTACGACGTGCGGGTGATGAACCCGTACAGCAGCTACGAGGATTTCCAGTTCGACATCCCCGTGGGCACTAACGGCGATACCTACGACCGCTTCATGGTGCGCCTCGAAGAAATGAAACAGAGCCTCAGCATCATCAAACAGGCGATGAAGAACATGCCCGACGGCCCCATCCATGCCGACGTGCCAGCATTCTACTTGCCACCGAAGGAGGATGTTTACTCGAAAATGGAGGCGCTGATTTACCAGTTCAAAATCGTGATGGGCGAGATGGACGTGCCAAAGGGCGAGGTCTATCACAGTGTGGAGGGCGGCAATGGCGAGTTGGGTTTTTACCTCGTCAGCGATGGCGGTCGCACACCTTTCCGCTTGCACCTTCGTCGGCCCTGTTTCATCTACTATCAGGCATACCCTGAGATGATACAGGGGGCGATGTTGAGCGATGCGATTTTGACGATGAGTAGCATGAATGTGATTGCGGGGGAACTTGATGCATAAATTTCAACGCAAAGCCGCAAGGACGCAAAGGCGCTAAGAAAGCCTTTGCGTCCTTGCGTCCTTGCGCCTTTGCGTTTAAAAATGAATAACGGAACAGAAATAAAGTTTTCAGAAGAAACCCTAGCGTTGGTTCAAAAGACCATCAAACGCTACCCGGCAGGCCGCCAAAAGTCCGCCCTCATCCCCGTGCTGCACCTCGCACAAGCCGAGTTTGACGGCTGGCTGAGTGCCCCGGTGATGGACTACGTAGCCTCGCTGCTCGACATCCAGCCCATCGAGGTGTACGAAGTGGCCTCGTTTTACAGCATGTTCAACCTGAAGCCGGTCGGCAAATGCCTCATCGAGGTATGCCACACCAGCTCCTGCTGGCTGCTGGGTGCGGAGGACATCGTGCGGCACTTGGAACAAAAGCTCGGCATCAAAAAAGGCCAGACCACACCCGATTGCAAGTTCACCCTCAAGACCGTCGAGTGCCTCGGCTCCTGCGGCACAGCCCCGATGATGATGATTGGGGCACAGTACCACGAGAACCTGACGCTGGAGAAGGTGGATACGATTGTGGGGGAATGGGATGGGAAGGGGGAAAGGAGTCGGTATTGTTAATTAATAAATTCAGAAAAATGCCATCTCAGTCAAAATTAGCTTTTGAAGAAAATAAAAAAGATGTCCTAACACTTTGGGATATTCACAAGAGTTATGCTGGTTCAGGAAAAGGAAGGAAAACTCCAGAAGTTGAGGTAATAAATAGGTCGGTTATCATTATTATCTCAGCCTGTTGGGAAGTCTATATTGAGGATGTTGCAAAGGAAGCTTTCGAGTACTTGATAACTCATTGTAGTTCACCTACCCAAATCCCCAATAAAGTCAAAGTGTTTGCAACAAAAACTATTAAAGAGGACAATAACCCGCTTGAGATTTGGAAACTGGCTGATGATGGGTGGAAGACAATTTTAACAATTCATAAGGTCGCAACAATCAAAGAATGGGTTGATAATAAAAGATTTAATACACCAAACACTATCAATATAAATAAACTATTCGAGGAGTTGATTGGGATAAATAAAATGAGCGATTCTTGGAACTGGAAAAAGATGTCAAAAACTCAAGCGGCAGAAAAACTTGAAGAGTTTATCAAAATCAGAGGTGAAATAGCACACCGATTAAAAAACCTTTCAAAGGTTCGTAAAGATGCTGGTGTAAAATACATAAATCATGTTGAGAATTTGGTAAATAAAACAGATTTAAAGATTGAGTCTCACATTTTGGATTTAATTGGTTCAATGCCTTGGTGATAAAATAATTTACCTGTTCTCGCAAGTCTGGACTTGCGAGTATCACGAGGGCAGTCACGCATGACGTTGCGGTTTTCCTTCGGGAATGACAAAAAATCACAACCAACCACCTGACAACCAACAACTTAACTAAAATGCAACTCATCACAAAATCCACCATCCTCCACACCCTCGCCCAGCACCGGGCGGAGATTCGGAACTTTGGCGTGAAGCAAATCGGGCTTTTTGGCTCCTTTGTACGCCGGGAAGAGCGGGCGGAGAGCGACATTGACCTCTACGTGGAGTTCGAGCCGGAGATGGAGACCTTTGACAATTTCATGGGGCTGTGTTTTTTCCTCGATGAACTGTTCGAGGGGCGCAAGGTGGAGGTGGTGACAGAGAACGGCATGAGCCAATACATTGGCCCGAAGATTCTAAAAGAAGTGGAGTATGTCGCAATCACCAGTTGACTACCTGAGACATATCCTCGACGAGTGCGAGTACATCTCGTCGGTGATTCCAGACGGCTTCACGAAGGAGCAGTTGCTGGACGATGAGACGCTGAAACGTGCCGTGGTTCGCAGCCTCGAAATCATTGGCGAAGCCACCAAAAAGATACCCGCCGACATCAAATTGGATTGGTCGGAAGTACAGTGGAAGAACATCGCAGGCATGAGGGACAAGTTGATTCACGATTATTTCGGCATCAACTACTCGATTGTATGGGACGTGGTGCAGAACAAGATTCCGGGTTTGACAGCGGCAGTGCGCCAGATTTTGGAGGATAGAAAGTAATTTGGCCAAAAACAGTCCCCGCAAAACGTTGCGGGTACCTTCAAGAAAGGCAAAAGCCAGCTTTTATGTTGAAATAAGGATGCATTGGCGCTGCCTCCAAGCTTGTTGAGCGGTTTGTCAACTTCACTGTGGCGAGCTCCAACTTCATTGAGCGGTACT
>CAYTZS010000241.1:0-7121 GCA_964442355.1 uncultured Saprospiraceae bacterium
TTTGAAGCTGCGTTTGGCCGAAGTGGTCAA
The DNA here is from genome assembly GCA_964442355.1 of uncultured Saprospiraceae bacterium. Classification (GTDB taxonomy): domain Bacteria; phylum Bacteroidota; class Bacteroidia; order Chitinophagales; family Saprospiraceae; genus UBA6168. The sequence continues at coordinate 31 of CAYTZS010000241.1, forward strand.
AGGCGTGGAAGACCTGCCAACAATGGAAATCGTGTTCTTCCGTTGCGTGATTTCCATCCTGTTCAGTGTGTTCTGGCTGCGGCATGTGAAGGTTCCGTACAAAGGAACGCACACGCTCCTGTTGGTTGGGCGGGGGTTGGCAGGCACTACGGCACTGTATTTCTTCTTCCTCAGCATCCAAAACATGCCGCTGGCCTCGGCGGTGACCATTGGCTACACTTCCCCCATCTTCACGGCGCTGTTGGCGGTGCTGTTTTTAAAGGAAAAAATGCGGCCTGTGCAGTGGCTGTTTTTCGGGCTGTCATTCCTTGGTGTGGCAGCGCTCAAGGGCTTCGATGAGCGGATTTCGTGGCTTTACCTTGGCTTGGGGTTGCTGGCTGCTGCAATGTCGGGGGTAGCCTACGTGCTGGTTCGCAGCCTCTCCGGCAAGGAACATCCGCTGGTGGTGGTTTTTTATTTTCAGTTGGTGGGCACGGTGGTCGGCGGGATTTTCTGCCTGTTTGAATTCAAAATGCCGCAGGGCTGGGACTGGCTGCTGCTGCTGGCCACGGGAGCTTGCGCCCATTTCGGACAGATTTACCTGACGTTGGCCTTGCAGGGCGAAAAGGCAGGTGTGGTATCAAGCCTCAATTTTTTGGGAGCCATTTTCGCTACCATTTTCGGCATCCTTTTTTTCAAGGAGCACCTGACAATGGGCAACGTGCTGGCCATGCTGCTGGTGGTGGCGGGGGTGCTGCTCAATATCTGGACCAATGCACGTGGCGGCACGGGCATCCGGCGCTGGGTGTCGAATTTGTTGTCGAAGTGAAAACCTTAATTTTGCCCAAAATCTACATCGAATGAGCAGGAACAAAAAGCCCGACCAGTTCGGCTTCGTCTTTTCCACCAATCCCGATTTCAGCTTCCAGCCCGAGGAGCCTGAGCAGACCGACGACCTGCCCAACAACCAGCAGCTCCTCAAAATCTGGCTCGACCGCAAACAGCGCAAAGGCAAGGACGTGACACTCATCACGGGTTTTACGGGCAGCGAAGAATCGTTGGAAACACTGGCAAAAGCGCTTAAAACAAAGTGCGGCGTTGGCGGCTCCGCCAAGGACGGCGAGATTTTGCTCCAAGGCGACCACCGGGACAAGGTGCTGGCCTATTTGCTGGAAAGAGGCTACTCGAAGGCGAAGAAGGCGGGAGGGTGAGATAGTGATGAGTGATGAATGCCGTTTACAACTCATAACTCATAGTTCATAGCTCATCCCTAACTTCGTTTTCCACAAATCATCCTATCCCGACCGTTCAAATCTTTTCTTGTCTCGACCTCCACGTAACCATTTTTGGCCAAAACTTCAGCTGAGATGGGCACGTAAAACTCGTTCGTTTCCAAAAAAAGCCAGCCGCCGGGGTTGAGGTGCTTGGTGCCGAACTCCGCAATCTTCTTCACAAACCGCTGCGCATCGTTTCCGCCAGCGAACAGGGCTAGGTGCGGCTCAAAATCAACGACATTTTTCGGCAAGATGGGGCGCTCGTCCTCTGTCACGTAAGGCGGATTGCTCACGATAAGGTCGAACTTTGGCAGCGATTTCCATGCCTTTTTATCCAAAATATTCACTTCGCAAAAATGCACCTCAGCGCCCAGTGTCCGGGCATTTTCCTGTGCCACTTCCAGCGCAGCTGCACTCACATCGAGGGCATGGACGTCGAGGTCGGGCCTGCGCTTTTTGATGCTGATGGGTATGCAGCCGCTGCCCGTACCGATGTCGAGGATGCTGCGAATATGGGGATACTGCTTGGCTGTTTCGAGCACCCAATGCACCGACTCCTCCGTTTCCTGTCGGGGAATTAGCACCGCAGGGGTTACCTTGAAGCGATAACCGTAAAACGCCGCTTGCCCCATCACGTACTGCACGGGCTCGTGGGCCAGCAGCCGTTGAATTATGGAATTGAGCCGGACAACCTGCTCATTGTCGAGCTTGCTTTTGGCCGAAATCTGGGCAGGTTTGATGCCAAAAGCATCCTCTAAAACAATGGAGGCGATGCTCAGCGATTCGCCGGGGTCGTAAATGTCGAGCAGGGGCTGAACAGTGTGTTTGAGTGCTTGAGCAGTAGTCATTTTATTGTTTGAACAGTTGCTAATTTTGCGCAAAATTCACAAAAAACAGCACTTTGGAAATGATGAATAAAACCAACCTCGTTTTTGCCACTGGCAACCCCAACAAAATCAGCGAAGTGAATGAACTGCTCGAAGGGCATTTCGAAGTGCGGGGCTTGCAAGACATTGGCTGCCCACTCGATCTGCCAGAGACCAGCCCAACCATACCCGGCAACGCACTCCAAAAAGCCAAGTACGTGTACGAAAACTACGGCGTTGACTGTTTTTCGGAGGACACGGGTCTGGAAATCGAGGCACTTGGCGGCGAGCCCGGCGTACTGTCCGCCAGGTACGCCGGCGACACCAAAAACCCAGAGGCAAACATGAACTTGGTACTGCAAAAAATGGAAGGCGTAGCGCACCGAAAGGCCCGTTTTTATACGGTAATAGCGCTGATTTTGAACGGAGAGGAACGCTTGTTTGAGGGTATTGCCGATGGTACCATCCGCCACGAAAAATCGGGCACGGGCGGATTTGGCTACGACCCGATTTTCCAGCCAGATGGTTTTGGAGCTACTTTTGCCGAGTTGAGCAAGGCAGAGAAGAATGCCATCAGCCACCGGGGTAAAGCAATCAGGAAGTTGATAAACTTTTTGACAAGTTTAAATCCTTGATTTTCAAGGAAAAATTTAAGTTTGCAAGCTTTTCTTGCTCAATTAAACGGTTCAACCGCCCAGAACGATGAATTCAGAGAATTTTCACGAATACGTCAAGAACCCCTCGATGCTCCATCAGGTGAGCTATCAGGAGTTGAAGAGCTTGGTGCTCCAGTATCCGTATTCCCCCAATCTGCGGTATTTGCTGCTGCTCAAAAGCCTGTTTGACAAGAACAAGGACTTCGACAAGCTCCAGATGCTGGCCTCGTTGAGCAGCCCTGACCGAAAAAAGCTCCGCCAATTGGTGAAGCAGTATGCTCGTCTGAACGAAATTCAAGAAAACTACTCCCTGAACGAAGATTTTTTGGAACTGAAAGACCTGTCGGCACTGGAAAGTTTGCTGGACGAACCTGCTGGCACTGGAGCCTCAGCCAACAAAGAAACGGGGTTTGCCGAAGCCATCGTGCCGCCGCCACCTTCGACCCATTCGATGTTGGAGGACATTTTGGACGATGAACCGGAACCTGAAAATGAAGTGAATTTTCTCGGCGGTTTTTTCGGGGAGAGCAGCATTTTGGAAAACCTGCTCGTGGACGAGCCTACGCCCGGCCCTTTCGACCCCGCAGTTGCTGAGAACGAAGATGCAGACCTGCCCACGCTGGAAGCGCTCATCGAAGAAGCAGCGGAGCCAATTGATAATCAACCTGTTGCAGCGTCAATTCAAGAAAGCAGCATCGGAGACTTTACCGTGGAGGTTGTGCCAGAGCACCCCGAAGCACCGCCTACTGCTACCGAAATCCCGCTTGAAATCACCAACGAGCCGGACACGCAGCCTGCGCCAAAGCCACGTTCGGCTTTTCACAGTTGGCTCAAGCAGTTCAACCCGCCACAAGCCGGGCTGCTGAACACCGACCTCAAGGACATTTCCCTGAACAGCCGACATCCGCAGCCAATTGAAGAAGATAAGGAGCAGTCGGCGAAACAGATTGCCGACCAGAGCGTAGAGGAGGACGATGAAATCGTAAGCGAAACATTGGCGCTGCTGCTCGAAAAGCAGAAACTTTTTGGAAAAGCAATTTCAATGTATCGGCGCTTGAGTTTGCAATATCCCGAAAAAAGCAGTTTATTTGCGGCCAAAATTGAAGAACTCAATAAAAAAATGTAATCTGAGACCTCAGATATTGGACAATTAGGCATTAGAATAGGCTCAAAATCAGCTTCCCATCTAAAGTCTAACATCTAAAATCTAAGTTCTATAAATAGACAACAATGGTAGCAATGACTATTTTGATAGCAATCGTGGCGTTCCTCTTGATTGCTTCCGTATTGATTCAAAACCCAAAAGGCGGTGGCGTAGATGCCACATTTGGCGCACAAGCCAACTCAATGTTCGGTGTAGCAAAATCTGCTGACCTGATTGAAAAAATCACTTGGGGCCTTGCTGCAGCACTGATTATCCTCTGCGTACTGACCACGTTCATGTTGGGCGGTGGCGCTACTGGCCCAGTGATTCAGTCTGCGGGTTAATGCTGTGGAATTTGGGAAGTTGAGAAATTGGGACATATTGAGCCCAAGTTTTCAAACCACCTTTCTTCTGCAACAAATTGATTTTCAACAAAATAGCTCCGAGCTGTCCATCAGCCGGAGCTATTTTTCGTAGCCTAATTTCCAATATTCGATTACTATGAAAATAGCAGCCATCGTCCCCATGCGGCACAGCAGTGAGCGTGTCAAGGGCAAAAACTACCGAGACTTTGCGGGCAAACCACTTTACCACCATGTCGTGGAGAGCTTGCTGGCCTGCACGGCCATCAGCCAAGTCGTTATTGACACCGACAGTCCCGTGATTTTGGAGGATGCTGCCAAGCATTTCCCCGCCGTCACCCTTTTCGAGCGGCCAGCGCACCTCCGTGCGGGCGACATCCCGATGAACGACGTGCTGCTGAACACCATCAACCAGCTCGACGCCGACTTCTTCCTGCAAACGCACAGCACCAACCCGCTGCTCACCGCCGAGTCCGTTCAACGGGGCGTTGACATTTTCCTGAAAAACTACCCGATTTACGATTCGTTGTTCAGCGTGACCCGCCTCCAGACCCGCCTCTGGGATGAGCTGGCTCGTGCCGTGAACCACAACCCGAACATCCTGCTGCGCACACAGGACTTGCCGCCGATTTACGAGGAGAACTCCTGCCTGTACATCTTTTCCAAAGAAATCCTCATGCGCAAGCACAACCGCATCGGCGACCGACCCTATCTGCTCGAAATCCCGAAAGAGGAGGCGCAGGATATTGACGTGGAGATTGAGTTTCGGATTGCAGAGTTTTTGTTCAAGGCGAGGCAAGGTCAGGTTTGATAATTTTTCAAGAATTGTCAAACCTTGGCTTCCATAGCGCATTACCTTCGCCCCAAACATCACCCAATGCGCAACTACCTTATCTGCATCTTCGCCTCTGTTTTGGTTTGCCTCGGCTGCACCGCCAGCAAAAAAGCACAACTATCCAAAACATCCGGGAATCCCGTATTTGATGGCTGGTACGCCGACCCAGAAGTGAGGTTTTTTGATAAAACCTTTTGGATTTATCCCACTTATAGTGCCAAATATAACCAGCAGGTGTTTTTTGACGCCTTTTCTTCCACCGACTTGGTCACTTGGAAAAAACACGCCCACATTCTTGACACGACTGCCGTCAAATGGGCGAAACGGGCGATGTGGGCACCCTCCATCGTGGAAAAAAAAGGCAAATACTATTTCTTCTTCGGTGCCAACGACATCCAGAGCGATGCGGAACGGGGCGGTATCGGCGTGGCAGTATCCGATAGTCCAGACGGGCCTTTCAGGGACTACCTCGGCAAACCGCTGGTGGACAAGTTCCACAATCGTGCACAGCCTATTGACCAGTTTGTGTTCAAGGATGCCGATGGTCAGCATTACCTCATTTATGGCGGCTGGCGGCACTGCAACATTGCCAAGTTAAATGATGACTTCACGGGCTTCGTGCCATACTCGGATGGTTCGGTGTTCAAGGAAATCACACCGGAGGGTTATGTGGAGGGGTCGTTTATGTTCATCCGTAATGGCAAATACTATTTCATGTGGTCAGAAGGCGGCTGGACGGGGCCTGACTACAGCGTAGCTTACGCCATGTCCGATTCGCCATTGGGGCCGTTCGAGCGCATCGGGAAAATCCTGCAACAAGACCCAAAGATAGCCACGGGGGCTGGCCACCACTCCGTACTGCAACTGCCCGGCAAGGACGAGTGGTACATCGTCTATCACCGCCGCCCGCTGACCGAGACAGATGGCAATTCGAGGCAGGTCTGCATCGAAAACATGTATTTTGACGAAAATGGAAAGATAAAGCCGGTAGTGTTGAGTGTAGAAGGGGTGCGGGAAGTAAAGGCTCAATAACTGCTCATTACACTTGAACTGGAAAGCTTTGATGGCGTAATTGCTAGTCATTCTGGCTAACCCAATGCCACTAATTGTCCCCAGTCAACACTAGTTTTTTGGCAAACAAAGCCCCGCTTTTCCCTTCCATTTTCAGCAAATAAATACCAGCGGGCAATGCCGATGTGGCCCACTCCAGCTCTCCATCTTCGAGAAGGCCATTCCAAGCTTGCAGTTTCCTGCCGTTAATGTCAAGAAGCTCGATGCGGATAATTGTTTCGCCACTATTTTTTAAATAAAAAAGCCCATTCGATGGGTTGGGGGAAACCACTATCCTACCCGCCGCTTCTTCTCCCTTCACAGCCGAAGCCGAGCAACCGTAGCCCTCCAATTGCGGCACCAACGCCGTCCGACGAGCGGAGATGAAAGATTTCAAGCCCGAAATGGTCATTTGGCCATTTGGGCTGGGCAAGCTCAAATCCTGCATAAGGTTCTGCTCGAATTGATCGTTGCTGTAAAACTTTTTGGTGTCTTCGTAAACATGTGGCCGGATGAGGCCGGCCAGCGAATCAATGCGGGCATCGAGGGCTTCGTTGCTAAAGTCTTGGAGCAGCTCGCAGTAGCGGTCGGTGTAGGCCTGCTTCATGTCGGCGTTTTGAAGCAGTCGGTTCATCAGCGGACGCTGGTCGAAGGGCTGGGGAATGTGCGTGAATGGCAAATTGAGCAACTGCTGCTGCGAGAGGCCCATCTTGAAATTGCCGAACGCCTCGTTTTCGTCCCAAGCGATGAACTCGAAGTGGTCGGTGTCCTCGTTGTGGTACAGGTAGTAGTTGTGGCCGGAGCCCACGTAGCTGTCGAGGTTTACAAACAGGCTGTGAACTGCCCAGTAGCCGTACCAGCCGTCGAGGTTGAAGCAGGCTGCGAGGGCTGTGGGAAGGTCAGTGGAGCTAGCGTTGTTTAGCAC
>CAYTZS010000242.1:0-7067 GCA_964442355.1 uncultured Saprospiraceae bacterium
GCTCCAGTCGTAGTCGTGCATGAACGAGTAGGACAGCCAATCCAGCAGTTCGGGGTGCGTGGGCGGTATGCCTTGCGAGCCGAGGTCTTCCAGCGTCTCGGCCAGCCCAGCACCGAAAAGCTGTTCCCAGAGCCTGTTGACCATCGTGCGAGCCGTGAGCGGATGTTCCGGAGCCGTCATCCACTGGGCGAGGCCAAGCCGATTGGCGGGAGTCCCTTCGGGCATGGGCGGCAGCGATTTGGGCGTAGCAGCTTCCACGGCATCGCCTTTCACCAGCCAATTTCCGCGCTCGAAGACGTGCGTCGTGCGGCGCATCTGCGGCACATTTTCCACCATGACTGGGGTTGTTTCGGGAGTAGCCCGCAGAAGGTGGTCGAAGTCTGGGCCAAGTGCAGGCTCATCACCAAAGCCAGGCTCGGCAAAATGAAACCAATCGAACTGCATCCCTGCCATCTGCGGCTTGAGGTTGGGGTTTTCGTAGTAAAACCACAGGTCGTGCGTTCCTGATTTTACGGGGAAGTCCACTTTTTGGATTTCGAAGCCACCGTTCTTTGTTTTGGGTAAAATGGTTGAAAAAAGCACTTCGCCATGCAGGCTGTCGAGGCGCACCGTCCAGCGGCCGCCGCCCTCCCAACCTTGGTAGCGGAAACGCAGCCGCCCCTTGCCGTCGAGGTTTACCTTCGGCAAACGGGCTACGCCATGTTGCCGAAGGCCAAGCCATTTGGTATCATACAGTGCCGCATTGCTGAGGTTGTCCGTTTCGAGCGAGTAGTAAACAGGCTGCAAGGTTTTCAAGAAGCGGTACACCTCGTTGGCCTTCTCCGGTGAGATTTCACGGCGCGCCCGTTCTGTCAGGCTCACCAATCGCAAGCTGTCCTCCGTAGTAAAATGCCGAAGCCTTGGGTAGTCCTCTTCGGTATCGGCATCCCGGCTGTTGTTGAAAAAAGCCATGAACTGGTAGTACTCCTCGTGCCGGATGGGGTCGTAAGGGTGGTCGTGGCACTGCACACAGGAGAACGAAGTGCCCATCAGCGCCTCCCAAGTTGTGTTCACCCGGTCAATTACGGCAGCCGTTCGGAATTCCTCGTTGTCGGTTCCACCTTCGTCGTTGGTCATGGTGTTTCGGTGAAAGGCCGTTGCAACATATTGATTGTCAGTCGGATTGGCTTCACCGCCGAGCAGGTCGCCAGCAAGTTGTTCAGTGAGAAACTGGTCGTAGGGCTTGTCTTCGTTGAACGCCTTGATGAGCCAATCACGGTAACGCCAGATTTGGCGGCGGTCGTCCCGTTCGTAGCCCTTGGTATCGGCGTAGCGGGCGAGGTCGAGCCAAAGCGCCGTCCACCGCTCGCCGTATTGTGGCTGTTTGAGCAGGCTGTCAACAAGTTGCTCGTATGCTTTTGGGCTATTGTCTTCCAAGAATTTTGTAGCCAATGACGCAGGCGCAGGCACGCCTATCAAATCTAGGCTGACCCGTCGCAGCAAGGTAGCTTTGTCTGCTTCGGGAGAAGGTTCCAGCTTTTTTTCGGTTAGCTTTTCCAGCACGAAGGCATCCACTTCGTTGCTCCCCCACCCTTTTTTGCCCAAACTGGAAAGCAGTCGCCCACTGCCGGGCAAGGTTGGCCTCTCGACGGGACGGTAGGCCCAATGGGTGTCCCATTTTGCTCCTTCTTCCACCCATTTGGTCAAAATGGCGATTTCCGCTTGTGTCAATGGGTCTTCGTTGTAGGGCATTCGCTCCTCTGGGTCGTCCAATGTGAGCCGCCGGATGAACTCGCTTTGTGCTGGGTGCCCCGGCACGATGGCAGATTTGCCGCTTTCAGTAACGGCAAGTGCATCTTCCCTGGTCAGCAGCCCGAAACCAGCCTTGCGCCGAACCCCGCCGTGGCAGGAGATGCAATGTTTGTTGAGAATGGGCTTTACTTCGGTGTTGTAGTCCACCGTCGCATTTTTTTCTCCTGTGTAGCGATAAAAAACAATAGCAATGGACATTGCAACCACCAACCAAACGAAATTCTTTCGATTAAACAAACTGGCCATTTTGATGCTGATTTTGATACAGCCAAGGTAGGGAAAGATTGCGGTTTGCAAGTTGTGGATTCGACTTGTACCTGTAAATGCTGTCTTTCCTGGCCAACTTTCACCAATTTCCACCAACCAAATTACAAATGGACTGATATTTGCAAAAAGCTCAACTGTCTTAAACTTTTATAATCCTATGCTACAGAAGCCCCTTTCTCCGTAAGGAGGAAGGGGTTGTTTTTTGAGGATAATTCTTGGCATCGAGCAACTGTTTGACCAAAAGTCAGCGGCGCTAGTATGGCAGCCTCAGCCGTCAAAGTTTCCACCCAGCTCCAACGAAAAAGCCCCAATGGCCTTCACCATCGGGGCTTTTGTATTTATCAATTCTATTTTCTTAGCAGGTTAGCCTGCCTTGAATTTGCGCATTGCTTCCGTCAGCTTAGGCACTATTTCAAACAAGTCGCCAACGACGCCATAATCGGCAGCCTTGAAGAACGGCGCTTCTGGGTCTTTGTTGATGACCACGATGACCTTTGATTGGTTCACACCTGCCAAGTGCTGAATAGCACCAGAGATGCCAATGGCGACGTACAGATTCGGGCGGATAGCCACGCCAGTTTGACCAACATGCTCGTGGTGCGGGCGCCAATCAGCATCAGCGACAGGGCGGCTGCAAGCAGTGGTAGCGCCCATGACTTTGGCTAGTTCCTCCACGATGCCCCAGTTCTCAGGGCCCTTCATGCCACGACCAGCCGACACGACGGTCACAGCTTCTGGCAGCGGCACGATACCTTCTTCTCGCTTGACTTGCAGGACTTTTACCTTGCTGGCAGGCACGGTCACTTCGAGCGTCTCGACCGCAACCTCATTACCATCGGATTTAAGCGGCACCTCGTTTCCACCCAGCGAAAGCAACTTCACAGCTGAATTGATTTCGTAGGTAGCAATGGCTTTGCCAGAATAAACGCCTTTCGTCACTTTGAAACCACCGCCGGAAACATCGGGCAACGACTTCACGCCAGCCACCGAACCCGCATTTAGGCGGGCAGCCAAACGTCCAAGCAAAGACTTGCCCGTAGAAGTATGGGACAACACAACGACCGTAGCACCGAGCTTTTCAGCCGCTTGCGCAATGACCGAAGCATATACCTGGCTATCGAAGTTTGCGAAGCTGTCACCACCCACGTTGAGCACTTTGGAAGCACCATAAACGCCCAATTGGCCAGCATTGTCAACCTTGCCCAAGGTTAAGGCAACACACTGGCTGCCAAGCAGTTGTGCGGTTTGGCTGCCGTAGGTCACCGCCTCGAAAGCCGCTTTCTTGAAATGGCCGTTGATGGCCTCTGCGAAAACTAAAACCATTTTTCAAATGTGAACTTTGAATTTTGAACGGTGAATTGAGGGACACGCTCAATGGCTGTGTTCACAGTTCACAGTTCACTATTCACCGTTAATTAAATAACTTTTGCTTCTTCGTGGAGTAGCCTCACCAGCTCTTCCATGTTGTCGGGGCTGACGAGCTTGACGCCCGTTTTCTCCATTGGCAACTTGTACGAAACCGGTACGGCATGGTCGGGGAATGCAACTGGCGGCACCACTGCAAAGGGTTTGCTCTTCGCTTTCATGATGCCCATCATGTTCGGGATGCGCTGCTCGGCCATGCCTTTTGCAGCACTCAAAACGAATGGTGTTTGCACTTCCAGAATTTCCACGCCACCTTCGATGTCCCGCTCCACGGTAGCCGTGCTGGCATTCAGGTCGAGCTTGCTGGCGTAAGAAATGAAAGGAAGGTCGAGGAACTCGGCGACCATTGCACCGACCTCAGAGCCATTGTAGTCAATGCTCTCCTTGCCGCAAAAAACGAGGTCGAAGTTTTGCGACTTGGCATACTCTGCAATTTGCTTGGCGATGAACAGCGAGCTTTTCGGGTCAGCATCGATGCGAACGGCATCCGTCGCACCGATGGCGAGGCCCTTGCGGATGGTCTGGTCGTTGTCGGCACCACCCACATTGATGAGGGTGACGGTGCCGCCGTTTTTTTCAACCAACTCACAGGCCCGAACGAGGGCGTACCACTCGTCGTAGGGGTTCATGATGTAGGTGATGCCTGCATCGTTGAACTTCGTGCCGTCTGGGGTGAACGAAATCTTTGAGGTGGTATCTGGTGTTTTGCTTACGCAAACAAGGATTTTCATTTTCAACAATGATTTTTACTTCAAAAATGGCCGCAAATATATCCATTAAATGAGGAAAGGGAAATTTGGTTGCGAATATTCGCTGCATTTTACCAAATCTTGACCAGTCAAGACTAAATCAAATGGAGTAGCGTTCTTTGTGCAGTTTTTGAGAAACAAGCCTTTATGAAAAAATTACTGCCCGCATTTCTGTTGCTGTTTTTTACATTTGGTAGCCAAGCTCAATCTGGTAAATTGGACGAAGCCAGCCTCGTCAAACTGAAGGAATATGAGGATACTTTGGCGCTCTGTGCCTTTTTGGTCGTCAACGACTCGCTGCCAGAAGAGCGGTTTGCCACTTGCAAAAAGCTCATCACCACACTCGTGCAGGCGCTGAAAACAGAAAACTCCTTTCAGTACAAGTTTGACCGCCTCAAGTCGGTGTCCATCCTTTACCCGCCTGACAGCACCTTTCGGGTTTTCACTTGGCAGCTCTACGTGGATGTTGACGACTACCGCTATTTCGGCGCCATCCAGATGAACAGTGGCAAGCTTCAGCTTTTCCCACTCATTGACCGCTCTGCGGAAGTGGCGTCAGAAGAGTTCGATATTCTTACCGCCGACAAATGGTACGGCTCCGTTTACTACAACCTGCGCCAATTTGAAACGGCTGAAGGCAACAAATACCTGCTGTTTGGCTATGATGGGTTCAGCTTTTTCAATCGCCGAAAAGTGGTGGACGTGCTGAGTTTCAAGGAGGACAAACCTGTTTTTGGTGCCCCTGTTTTCGTGCAAACCGACCCAAAAACAGGCAGTGAAACCGTCCGAAACCGCTTGTTGATGGAATACTCCGCCGAGGCATCCTTCAAGCTCAACTATGACGAGGTTTGGGGCCTCATCATCTTCGACCACCTGATAACGATGGGCGGCAGCTACGGACAAGGCCCAACCAAGGTTCCCGATGGCACGTACGAAGGTTACCAACTTGAAAATGGTAAATGGGTTTGGGTGGAGAAGTTTTGGACGACCGAGATGGACGAAGCCCCCCGCCCCGAACCTGTACTCGACAACAGAAGCCAGCAGGATGTTTTTGGGAAGGAAAAGAAAAAGAAAAAGTCAAATTGATATTACAAGTTTGCTTTTCAGCGAACCAAATTGATTTCGCCTTTTATTACTTGTTCCTTGTTGTCTGGGAAAAACATAGCAAATGTGAAAGGTCTTGCAGACATCATCTTCGGTACTGTAGTCATTTCAATGAACCCAGCAAACACAATAAAAAGATGATGTATTATAAATACTAGACAACTTAAGCAATTGTGAAAAAACACCACCCTTTATATTTCGAATTTATTAATTTCTGCTTATTGGAGGAATAATTTCTAAATTGTTTTGTTTAAGTACTTCATTAAACAAGGCTATAAAGTTAGGTTGACTTTTTAGAAAAGCAAAAAAGTAATCTTTGGAGTCTCTAATTCCCTCAATAGCTGACTTATTATTGGTTTGATTATAAAAATCAACTCTATCCCAAAAAGCCTTTTTCTGTACTTCAAATAATTTTTCACTTAATTTTCTATCAAGCGTGTTTGCAGGCTTATCTCCAATATTTATAGCTGCAAACATTACATCTCCTATAGCATCTGCATTAAATCGTAAAAATAAAATCGTATCTCCATTATCTCTCATGGCATTAGCTAGGATACGGTTAAATTCCTGAAAATGAATGATATCAAGATAAAACTGTTCTCTTATTTTGAAAATATCCACCATCAAACTGTCTTTGTCCATAATATCAAAATCAACTCTATAGTTTTTCAAAATTTGATAATAAATTTCGAGTTTCAATTGATTGTCGTATGAAACATCTAAACTCATCAGCTCCTTAACAAATGTAATAGCTTCATTATCGGTAAAGAACTTGCCATTTTCATACTTACGCTCTAATATCCTAGTAGCCATCTCAATCACTAAAGGCTCTTTTCTCATTATCCTTTTTACGAATTCATCTTTTATTTTCAAAAAGTCATCCTTGGATTCGCAGCATTGAAACCTTAACAGCGAATCTAGTTCATAAGCACTTAGTGAATCTAAATATTTTGATTGAGCAAAACATAGTGTGCAAATAAATACTAAAATTGTAGTAATCAAGAATTTATAAACTTCAGTCATAACAATGGTCCGCAAAGTTTTGAATAACAAAAAGGGCAAGAATCGTAACCGATAATCAACAAAATGCCAACTATCGCCCAGCAACCTGTTTTTTGTTGGTTTTTCCTTTTTCTTCTGACATGTCAAAAATATTTGTCGCAGTCAGCTTCAAAAAGCGAGATGATAAAATAAACGGGGTTGAAGCTGTAACCCATCTGCTTTCAAGGTATTACTACCGGTAATTTTAGAAAGCAAGGAAAAGGTTAACACCCGTTTCTCCAAGTCTGCCAACACGGCATTGCCACACCCACCCAATGTTCAAGCAAGTTTTCAATATGCTTGGTTCGGATCTTCCAAAAACAGGCGCTTCAATTCTGCTAGTTGTGAGCACGTCATTGATTGAAATTAGATATTTAGGCCATGTACAACAATTGAACGGCAATTTACAACACCATCCTGTAAAGACAAAGCCACTTGTTGTCAAACCTGCAACAAGGTTTATATCGGCAAACGCTGGTTCAAGAATTTCGTACATGATGTCCCAAAAAAAAGCGTGCATAATTGTCCCAAGCATTGTGCTGCGGGAAGCAAGTTTGACTGTGGAGCACAGGCTGCACGCTCGTCCCATCGGGACGACATCTTTGTAGCAATCGCACAAGTCCTTTTGTTGCCTTTCCATCGGAACGTTATTTACACGTTGAGATACCGTTCCGATGCAACGGCGGCGTA
>CAYTZS010000243.1:0-7059 GCA_964442355.1 uncultured Saprospiraceae bacterium
CCTTCAAAGTCGAAATGTGTCAAAATTGCAGCCTAAATTAATCCAAACCTCACGTCATTTACTTTTTTCAATTCAACTTCCAAAGTTATCTAACCAGCGGGATTTGTAAATGGTAAACCCCTCAATCGCTAATCGTCACACCTCCCAATCCTTCCCCGTACGGTAAACAATGCCCTTGAAAAGCGCAACCACTTTTCCTTCTTGGTTCGTAACCGTCACCCGGTAGTTGGCGATTTTGTTCGAACGATGCTCCTCCTCCGCAGTGGCGACCAGTACATCGTGTGTACGAATGGGTGCTGTGTGCGAGATGGAAGTTTCGATAGAGACTGCCTTTTGCCCATGAGCGTTGCTTGCAAAGGCCAAAGCACTGTCGGCAAACGAGAAACTGATGCCACCGTGCGCAATACCGAAGCCGTTGCACATTTCTGCCCGCACGGTCATGCGGAGCACGGAGCGGCCAGGGCCATCCTCCAGCCGCTCGATTCCGAGCCACTGGCTGAAGGGGTCGTTGTCGTACATCGCATCCACGACCCTAGTGGCAAGGGCTTTTTCATCCTTGTTTTCCATAAAAAGACTGTTTGGCTTTGGCCATTTTGCGGAGCAAAGGGCTGCAACGGTAGCGGTCTTCGAGGTACTCTTCGTGGAGGGCATCCAGCATTTTTACGCAATTTTCGATGCCGATTTCGTCTGCCCAACGCAGCAGGCCCTTGGGGTAGTTCACGCCCTTGGTCATGGCCAAGTCAATGTCCTCCCGGCTGGCGATGCGCAGGTAGAAGGCATCTGCTGCCTCGTTGATGAGCATGGCCAAAATGCGGTCAAGTATCGCCCGGCCCAGCTTTTCGTCTTGCTGTGCAACAGGGTTTTGGGCGCCTTCGGCGTAATCGTAGTAGCCCCTTCCCGTTTTTTTGCCCAACCAGCCCGCCTCGGAGAGGCGTTTTTGGGTAAACGACGGCTTGTACCGAGGGTCGTAAAAAAATGACTGGAACACCGTCTCCGTCACCGTGTAGTTCACGTCGTTGCCGATGAAGTCCATCAGCGTAAACGGCCCCATGCGAAAGCCGCCGAGCGCTGTCATGGCCCAGTCAATCGTGGCGATGTCGGCGATGCCCTCTTCGAGGATGCGCAGCGCCTCGCCGTAGTAGGGCCGGGCTACTCGATTCACGATGAAGCCGGGCGTGTCCTTGGCCAGCACCACCAGTTTGCCCCAGCTTTCGATGAGCAGTTTTGCTTGGGCAATGGTGGCCGGATTGGTCTGCACCGCCGGCACCACTTCCACTAATTGCATCAGCGGGGCGGGGTTGAAAAAATGGATGCCGAGCACTCTATCAGGCAGTTGACAAGCGGCGGCGATAGCTGCTACGGACAGCGATGAGGTGTTGGTGGCCAACAGGCAGTCGGCACTGACAATGCTTTCCAGTTGCTTGAACACCGCTTTTTTCACCGCCAAATCCTCCACGATGGCCTCAATGACCAGCCCCGTTTCGCCGAAGGCGGCCAAATTGTTCAAAAAATAGGTGCGTCCGAAAATGGCTTTGGCAGTGCGATCGTCAATTTTGCCCTTCTCAGTCAGCTTGTTGAGGGTGGTGAGTAGGTTGGCTTGTGCCCGTTCCAATGCGGCGGTGTTGCTGTCGAAAACATAGACCTCGTGGCCTGCGGTGGCTGCCACTTGTGCAATGCCAGCGCCCATTGAGCCAGCACCGATGATACCGATTTTCATCATTTATTCAATGAATGTTGAATTAGTCTCGTGGATTGATAATCAGTCAATTAACTAACGGGGTTCACCCAATCTGGTACTCTTCGCCCAACTTGGGTATCTCGATTCGATGGAAACCCTGCTCCATCAGGTGCGACTTGAGGCTCTCCTGTCGCTCGATTTCGCCATGCACAAGGAACAGCCGCTTCACCGAACTGTGCTGGTTGCGCACGAAGTCCGAAATTTCGCCCCGGTCGGCATGGGCAGAGAATGAGTCCATGATTTCCACGTCGCAGCGCACCATTTTTTCTTCGCCAAAGATGCGCAGGTGATTAGTGCCTGCCCGAAGGCGACCAGCGGGCGTTTCCGGCGAGGCGTAGCCCACGATGAGCACCGTGTTGCGGTGGTTTTCGATGCTGTTGAATAGGTGGTGCTTTACCCGCCCGGCATTGGCCATGCCCGAAGCACTGATGATGATGCACGGCTCTTCGGAATTGTTCAGCCTTTTTGACGCCTCCACTTCTTTGATGTATTTAAGCCGATTGAAGCCGAAGGGGTTGGGGTCGCGCAGGATGTAGGCCGTCAGGTCGGTGTCATAGCACTCAGGGTGTGAGCCGTAGAGCATGGTTGCGTTTACGGCCAGCGGGCTGTCCACGTAAACGGGGATGTCTGGTAGCTGCCCGGCGTTTTCAAGCTGGTCGTGGATATTAACGTTTTCCTGTGTCCGGCCTACTCCTTTAGGTGGTTTGATGAGCTTGCCTATATTTTTCAAGCAGGTATCTGCAATGATGTGGAGCAGCCGATTGACTTCTTGTGGGGCGGACTCGTGGAACTTGTCGCCATAAGTTGACTCGCAAATGAGGTAGTCCATCTCGTCCATCGGCTGCGGATCGCGCAGGATGGGGCGATTGGGCCGCCCGATGTCGCCTGTGAAGCCAAAACGGGTCGTCTTGCCACCTTCCGTAATAAACAAAGACACGCTTGCACTTCCGAGGATATGCCCAGCGTCCCGAAACTCAACTTCCACGCCCTGTCTGATTTGAAATTTTCGGTCATAGCCAAATGAGTTGAAGCGTTCCATGGTCGCTTTTACGTCATCCTCAGTGTAGAGGGGCTCTCGCTTGTCGCGCTCGTGTTTTCGGTGTTTATTGAAGTATTCTGCATCCCGTTCCTGTATCAGCGCGCTGTCGAGTAGCATGATGGCGCAGAGACTACGAGTGGCATGGGTACTGTAAATTGGGCCACGGTAGCCGTCTTTTACGAGTTTGGGCAAACGCCCGCTATGGTCAATATGGGCGTGGGAAAGCACGACGCAGTCAATTTTGCTGGGGTCGAACAACCAGTTTTCATTAAAATCCTTCATGCCGTGGGTGTTGCCTTGGTAAAGGCCGCAATCGAGCAAAATAGTGTAGCCGTCGTCGAGGGTGAGGAGGTGGGCGCTGCCGGTTACTTCCCGGGCTGCCCCGCATATTTTTAGCTTCATCTCAGTAGTTGTTTATGGATTTCAGGAGTAGGCAAGAGCAACACAAAGCTACAAAGCCCGAACCCCACCCAAATCTTATCGGCGGAAAGGTACGAAAATGACTTTTGATAAAATGCGAACCAGTGCTTACTCTTAAAAATGCCGAAGTACCGCTCCAATTTTTTCCTTCGTAAAAACCTCAATATTTGAAGCATCTAGGTGATAAAAAGCTGCCGTGAACGCTGGTTCAAAATGCAATTTGCTACTCAGCAGTGCTGCCACTTCTGTTAACGTTTTTTGTTCAACAGCCTCCAGTCTGATATGGTCGCCTGCGTAGAGGTAATGTGCATGGAGGTAGGTGCTTTTCAGCACCTCGAAGCGATTCTCGGCAATTTTTCTAAAACGGCTGGAGTCCCGCAAATCCACCTCGTCTAGGTTGTTCAGCAATTTTATCATTTTTCCATCTCGAAATAGCACCCCCCAACGGAAAATAGGCAGGGCAATGTCGAGTGGAAGGTCGTATTCCATTTTGGACTGTGATGGAAAATAGGTTTGGGAAACTTGGGCATCAAGGATGGAGTTTTCGGTTTCCCAAGCTTCGAGGTCGCCCATATTGTAGCACATCAACATGCCTCGGTCAACGGGCGGCACACCGGTTTTTTCTGGGTACTTCAACTGGTGCAAGCGGATAGTGGCACTAATGATCGGTGGGTTGTGGGCTAATTGATGCTTGAAGCTGGTGAGCAACGCAAAGAACTTGGCTTGGGTCTGCGCCGTCCAATCGCAGTCAAATTGCACCTCTGCGATTGGCTGCTTGGCCAAAGCGTTGATTTTTGTCAAAATTCGACGGGCCAGTGAATCTACCTCCAGCATGGGCAAGTTCAGCAGGGTGCGGTTGGTGATGAAAACAACGGGTACAATTTCAAGTCCAGCAAGCTGGGTAGTGTCCATTTCTAGCGTGGCAAGGGGCATGGGTTGGGCAGTGGCCACGTCCCAATCCACGTCGAAGAACTTGACGTAAAGTTTTTTTGCCCCAATCGAATCAAGGTAGTTGCATGCCTCTGCAGTGAGTCGTAGTTCTGTCTTCCAGTGGTAAAATGCTGGTGCGATGGTGCCAAGAGGGGCAGCGCGTTTACATCCTGATTCGCAGATGCAGCAAAACAGCAACCAGGCGATACTTGCCGAAAAACGGGTTTTTCTCATATTTTGGCTTTGTTAAACGGACAAAATTCTGAAAATGAAGCAGCTACGGTCAGTGTTTTTTTCGATTGGCGCCGCCGCCAAAAATTGATTTTTTTCAACCAAATTAAATTTGGGTAGATGGAATCCATTTCCTATCTTTGGCAGCTTTTTAAAAAAGCAGGGCTGCTGTCTTGGAAATATTGGCCAAAAACTACCCTCCAAGACGTAAATGGATTTTTAATGAAATCTTTTTTTCAACCCTTTTTTTAAAATCGGATTATTGACTACTTTTAACCACCAAGAAAAATCCTCCACGTACTCATCAGCGAAATCAGTTCTTTTCACAAGGCATAAAATTAAACACACAGCGAAATGATGTTAGTAGCAGAAAAACCCGGTGTTAGTGACACACTGAACGAAGCCCTCCACCAATATTTTGGCTTCGAGAACTTCAAAGGCAACCAAAAAGAAATCGTACAAAGTGTTCTGGATGGAAGGGACACCTTCGTTATCATGCCCACGGGCGGTGGCAAATCCCTTTGTTATCAGCTTCCGGCCCTGATGATGGAGGGTACGGCCCTCATCATTTCTCCGCTCATCGCCTTGATGAAGAACCAAGTGGACAGCATTCGAGGCTACAGTGACGAAGACGAAGTGGCGCACTTCCTGAATTCCTCCCTCACGAGGGTGCAAATGAAAGAGGTGAAGGCCGACATCACCGACGGCAAGACCAAGCTGTTGTACGTGGCGCCAGAAACGCTTACCAAAGAAGAAAACATCGAATTCTTCCAGAACGTGAACATCAGCTTCGTGGCTGTTGACGAAGCGCACTGTATTTCGGAGTGGGGTCACGACTTCCGCCCGGAGTACCGCCGTATCCGTGCGATGATTGACGCCATCAACAAGGAAATTCCCATCATCGCCCTCACGGCCACGGCCACGCCAAAGGTTCAATCCGACATCTTGAAGAACCTCAACATGAGGGATACAAACACGTTTGTCTCGTCGTTCAACCGGGAAAACCTGTTTTACGAAGTGCGGCCAAAGGGCAAGAAGGAAGCTACGATGAAGCAGATTGTGCAAATCATCAAGACCATGCCGGGCCAGTCGGGCATTATCTACGTGCAAGCCCGCAAAAGCACAGAAGAGATTGCGCAGGTGCTCAACGTGAACGGCATCAAGGCAGCACCCTACCATGCCGGCCTCGACGCCAAAACCCGCTCCGGCACGCAAGATGCCTTCCTCATGGAAGACATTGACGTGATGGTGGCCACCATCGCCTTCGGCATGGGCATCGACAAGCCGGACGTGCGCTTCGTCATTCACTTCAACATGCCCAAGAGCATCGAGAATTACTACCAAGAAACTGGCCGCGGCGGCCGTGACGGCCTCGAAGGTCGCTGCATCTCGTTCTTCAGCTACAAGGACATGGCCAAGCTTGAGAAATTCCTGCGAGACAAGCCAGTGGCCGAACGGGAAATGAGTGCCCAACTTATGCAAGAGGTGATGGCCTACGTGGAGACGACGGGCTGCCGCCGCAGGTTCTTGCTGTTCTATTTCGGTGAAGAGTTTGAGGAGTCAAGCTGCGGTGGCATGTGCGACAACTGCCGCTACCCCAAAGAGAAAGTGGAGGTACAATTGGAGATGCAGCAGGCACTCATGGCCATTCAGACACTGGATGAAAACTATAAAATCAAGACCATCATTGACTTCATCGTGGGTAATGAGACGAAGGAAATGAAGGACTACAAGTTCAACAAAAAGCCTTTGTTTGGGGTGGGCAAGGAACGGGACGAACTGTTCTGGAACTCTGTATTCCGCCATGCCCTCATCAACGAGTTCATTCGAAAAGACATCGAGACTTACGGGGTGCTCAAGCTCACCGACTTCGGCCTTGAGTTTATCGAAGACCCATTTGAGGTTAAAATACCGCTCAACCACGACTACAACAACAACGAAATTGACCTCGACGACGAGGTAGGCAAGGTTGCCGCGCTCGATGAGACGCTGGTGAAATTGCTCAGGGAACTGCGCCGGGAAGTGGCCAAGAAAAAAGGCGTTCCACCCTTCGTCATTTTTCAAGACCCCTCATTGGAGGATATGGCCACCCAGTACCCCATCACGATGGAGGACATGGCCAAGGTGCAAGGTGTGAGCATCGGCAAGGCGCAACGCTATGCGAAGCCCTTCCTCGACCTCATCGCCAAGTACGTGGAAGACAACGAAATCGAGCGCCCAACTGACACAATCATCAAGCAGGTGGCCAACAAGTCAAAAGTGAAGGTGGCCATCATCCAAGCCGTTGACCGCAAGATGCCATTGCCCGACATTGCCCGCCAGAACGACCTGACGATGGATGAACTGATGGAGGAAATGGACGCCATCGTCAGCTCCGGTACCAAGCTCAACATTGACTACTACCTCGAAGACAATATGGACGAGACGGTGGTGGAAGAAATCTACGACTACTTCATGGCCGCTAGCACCGACGACCCAAAGAAGGCCTATTTTGACTTGAAAGATGACGAATGCACTTTCGAGGAAATACAGTTGGTGAGGCTGAAGTTCTTGTCGGAACTGGCCAATTAAGATAGTGGCTGGTGATTGGCGACTGGTGATTCGACTGGGCGACCAATCACCAGTTGCCAACCTCCATCACATGAAAATCCTCATCATCAACGGCCCAAACCTGAACCTGCTCGGTACTCGGGAGCCTCAT
>CAYTZS010000244.1:0-7048 GCA_964442355.1 uncultured Saprospiraceae bacterium
AACCGTTGCCTATTCCTCCGATATTCAGTTGGACAAATACCCCGGCAAGCAGTGGCGTATTGATTACCTCGATGGAAAAGCCGTGATAAAGAACCGGGCCTACCTCGTGGGCAATCGTTTCTATTCGCTCCAGACCATTGCTTTCAAGGAAAAAAGCCTGAACAACGACGGGACGAAATTCTTCGACTCGTTCAAGTTGTTGTGATGCCCTTCTACCACTTGAAATGAAAAAGGGGAATCAGCCAAAGCAGGTTCCCCTTTTTGTATCTCGGAACCCCAGTTCCGATTGCATTATTCTAATTCAACTAAGGTTAATCCGGCAAGGTAAACGCCGAACTGATGTACTCCCGGTTCAGCCTTGCGATATTCTCCACGGAAATACCTTTTGGGCATTCTGCTTCGCAAGCGGTCACGTTGGAGCACATGCCAAAGCCCTCTTCGTCCATTTGATGAACCATGTTCTTGGCACGGCGCTTCGCCTCAACTTGGCCTTGCGGCAACAGTGCGAGGTGCGAAACCTTGGCGCTCACGAACAACATGGCAGAAGCGTTAGGGCAGGCAGCCACACAGGCTCCGCAACCGATGCAGGCCGCAGCATCAAAGGACTTGCTCGCCACTTCTTTTCCAATCAAAATGGTATTGCCATCGGGTGCAGCACCTGTGTCCACGCTCACATAACCGCCCGCCTGAATGATGCGGTCGAAGGCCGAGCGGTCAACGACCAAGTCCTTCAACACCGGAAACGCCTTGGCCCGATATGGCTCGATGACGATGGTTTCCCCATCCTTGAAATGCCGCATGTGCAACTGGCAGGTGGTCGTGCCACTCTGTGGTCCGTGCGGTTGGCCATTGATGACGAGGCTGCAAGTGCCGCAGATGCCTTCCCGGCAGTCGTGTTCGAAGGCCACGGGTTCCTTTTGGCCAGAAACTAGGCCCTCGTTCAGCACGTCGAGCATCTCCAAAAAGGACATGTGCTCATTGGCATCTACTTGGTATGATTCGAAGCGGCCAGCTTCTTTAGCATTTTTTTGCCGCCAGATTTTTAAGTTTAGTTTCATTTTATAAAGGTTTATAAGGGTTGATAGGAGGTTGATAAAAGGTTGATTTGTGCGGGAATAAACCCCAATAAACCTTTTATCAACTTTTTTATCAACCTTATTTATAGCTCCTTGCAGCTACCTTGATATTCTCGTAAATCAATGGCTCCTTGTGAAGTTCAGGCTCTTGGCTGGTATCCTGCCAACCCCAAGCGGCCACGTGCATGAAATGCTCATCATCCCGCATGGCCTCACCTTCTTCTGTTTGGAATTCCTCACGGAAGTGGCCGCCACAGCTTTCGCTGCGCTTGAGGGCATCGAGGCACATGAGTTCGCCCATTTCGAGGAAGTCGGCGACACGTGTGGCCTTTTCCAATTCTGGGTTGAACTCGTCGGCACTGCCCGGCACGTAAAGGTCAGCGTAGAATTCTGCCTTCAAGTCCTGAATCATGCGGCGAGCCTTGGCCAAGCCTTCAGCGTTGCGGGCCATGCCACAATAGTCCCACATGATTTTGCCCAAGCGGCGATGGAAGCTCTCGGCTGATTGTTTGCCACCATTGTTGATGAAGCCCGTCAGGCGGTCACGAACGGATTTTTCTGCTTCCGCAAACTCAGGGCTGTCCGTGCTGAACCTTGGCGTCCTGATTTCCTTCGACAAGAAAGTACCAATGGTGTAAGGCAAAACGAAATAACCGTCCGCCAAACCTTGCATGAGCGCTGATGCACCGAGACGGTTGGCACCGTGGTCGCTGAAATTGCATTCGCCCGTGGCAAATAGGCCCGGGATATTCGTCTCCAAATTATAATCCACCCAAAGGCCGCCCATCGTGTAGTGAACGGCAGGGTAAATTTTCATCGGATTGCGGTAAGGGTCTTCCCCGGTGATTTTCTCGTACATCTCGAAGAGGTTACCGTACTTCTCTTCGACGACCGCCTTGCCCAAGTCCCAAATTTGCTGGGCGCTGGGGTTTTCGAGGTTCATGGTGTTCGCCTTCGACTTGCCATATTTTTGAATGGCGTCTGCAAAGTCGAGGTAAACACCCAGCCCTGTTGGCACAATACCCAAGCCATCGTCGCAGACGACTTTGGCAGCACGACTGGCAATGTCACGGGGCACCAAGTTTCCGAAGGCAGGGTAGCGCTCTTCCAAGTAGTAGTAGCGGTCAGCTTCAGGGATGTCGGCCCCTTTCTTGCGGCCTTGCCGAATAGCCTCGGCGTCAGCTTTTTGGCGGGGTACCCAAACCCGACCATCGTTGCGCAAGCTCTCGGACATGAGCGTGAGCTTGCTCTGGTAGTCGCCGTACTGTGGAATGCAGGTCGGGTGGATTTGCGTATAGCAAGGGTTTGCCATCAAAGCGCCACGGCGCACGGCCCGCCAAGCAGCGGTCACATTGCACATCATGGCGTTGGTAGAGAGGTAGAAAACGTTGCCGTAACCGCCTGTTCCCAGCACAACGGCATGGGCGGCGTGTCGCTCTATCTTGCCAGTTACCAAGTTTCTTGTGATGATGCCCCGTGCCTTGCCGTCCACCAGCACTACATCGAGCATTTCGTGGCGATTGTACATCGTCACGGCACCTTTCGAAATCTGGCGGCTGAGGGCTTGGTAGGCCCCGATGAGCAACTGCTGCCCCGTTTGTCCACGGGCATAAAAGGTGCGTTGCACCTGCGTTCCACCAAAGGAACGGTTGTCGAGCGTACCACCGTACTCACGAGCGAAGGGCACACCCTGCGCCACGCATTGGTCAATGATGTCCACGCTGACCTCTGCGAGGCGGTGAACGTTGGCTTCACGGGCACGGTAGTCGCCCCCCTTGATGGTATCGTAAAACAGGCGGTGAACGCTGTCGCCGTCGTTCTTGTAGTTCTTGGCGGCATTGATGCCCCCTTGCGCAGCAATGGAGTGCGCACGGCGGGGGCTATCGTGAAAAGTGAAGCATTTGACGTTGTAGCCCAACTCGCCCAGCGAAGCCGCAGCAGAAGCCCCAGCAAGGCCGGAACCCACCACAATCACATCGAGGCGGCGCTTGTTGTCGGGCGAAACGAGCGGCATACTGCTCTTGTATTTCGTCCATTTTTCGGCGAGGGGGCCAGCGGGTACGTTACCGTTTAGTTCCATAATTTATAAGTTCAAAAGTTTTTCAACTTCGTTTTTCAATTTAGGCAAATCGTCAACGGCGGTTTGCCAAAGCTTTTCATAAGAAACCACATCGTATCCGTGAGCAATGATGTTTCGCAAACCGATATAGTGCTTTGGTCGGTGATTTCAAGTGTGGGATTCTCTTTTGCAATCCGGTTCAAAGCTTCCCCAATGATTTCAAAACTCCTTTCCATCGCTCGGCAAAGCATCAAATTGCTCACAAAAGCTTCTTTGACTCCATGAACATTGTCAATATAGCCTTCGATTTCTTCGATGCTTATTGAGACATCAAACAGCCATTTTTTGACCCGTTTGTCCATAAATCAATCGCTTAGTGGTTTCGATTTCTTCTTTCAAAATTGGATTTCTGATGGGCTTTTCTTCTATCAAATCAACACTCCTTCCAAACAGTTTTTCCAATGCTGCCCTTAACCCAAAGTAATGCTTGAACAGCGATATATTCTGGCTTTCATCAAAGGCGACTATGAGGTCGATATCACTTTCTGTTGAAAAATCTTTTCTCAAAACCGACCCAAAAGCATACAGGCGTACAACTTTGAATTCATTGCAGAGGATTTGTATCTGAGCTTGGTATTTTTTGAAAAAATCAATCATCATGCGTATCTAAGGTAAAACACAATCGGAATCACCGCAAAACCCAGTGGTACCAACACCGAGTACGCCTTGCCCAAAAACTGGATGATGGGGGTGTATTTCGGATGGTTCCAACCAAAAGTTTGAAACGCAGACTGGAAACCGTGCCAGAGGTGGAAGGCGATGACGACCATGCTAATCACATAAAAGACCACAAAACCAAGATTGGTAAATGCGGCGGCTACCAGTGAGTAGAGGTCTTTAACTTGCTTGCCCTCGATGTCAACCAATTGCACGGCCGTGCCAACTTCACCGAACTTCATCACGGCCCAGAACTGCACCAAGTGGATGATGATGAACACCAGCATGATGATGCCATACAGCCACATGTATTTGGCAAAGGTTGGATTGGTCTGTGTGGCATTGGTTTTCACCATCGCATAGCCCTGAGTGCCACGGGCAGCCCGGTTTTTTGACCAAAGCGCCAAACCAACAACGGCGTGGAGCAATATGAAAAAGAAATTGCCTTTGGAAACCAACTGGATGAGCGGGTTGTGGCCCATGAAATCGGAATAGGCGTTGAAAGCCATTCCGCCGTCATTTTGCAAAAGCTGGAGATTGCCTGCCAAGTGAACCGCCAAGAACAGGATAAGGAAAAGCCCCGACAGGGCCATCAATAATTTCCTGCCAATGGAAGAGGTGAAGAAACTGAAGAACCAATTATTCATCTGCAACAGCGATTTGTTGAATGTCAATGGCATTTGCAGCGTACTGGCCGCCAAAATGCCGAGCAAATGTATCTACTTTAATGATTTTAACAAAAATCAGTTGCAAGGTTGAGTGGAGGCAGGCTTATTTAGAACTATTAAAAATTTTGGAGACTGAAAATGGAGAATTGAAAATTGAAAGTGAGGCTTGCACTGGCTCCATTTTCAATTTTCAATTTTCAATTATCCCTTGATGTACTTTACAGGCGTCTTCGTGTTGTAAAAGAAGAAAGAATACACATCTGCAATTTCATCAATCACTTTCGAGGTCGGTTTGCCAGCGCCGTGGCCAGCATCCGTTTCGATGCGGATGAGCACGGGGTTGTCGCCTTTGTGAGCCTGCTGGAGTGTTGCGGCAAACTTGAACGAGTGCGCAGGCACCACCCGGTCGTCGTGGTCGCCAGTGGTGACCATCGTGGCGGGATACTCTACGCCCGGCTTGAGGTTGTGCACCGGCGAATACCCCTTGAGGTAGTTGAACATTTCGGCGCTTTCCTCGCTGGAGCCGTACTCAGGAATCCAACCCTTGCCCACGGTGAACTTGTGGTAGCGTAGCATGTCCATCACCCCAACGGCAGGCAAAGCCACGGCGAAGAGGTCTGGACGCTGGGTCATGCAAGCGCCGACGAGCAAGCCACCGTTGGAGCCACCAGCAATGCCAAGGCGGTCTTTGGTGGTATATTTCTCAGCAATTAGGTACTCTGCTGCGGCAATGAAGTCGTCGAACACGTTTTGTTTTTGCATCAACATGCCCGCCTTGTGCCAAGCCTCGCCGTACTCCCCGCCACCTCGAAGGTTGGGCATGGCGAAGACGCCGCCATTTTCCAGCAACATGATTCTGGAGGTGCTGAACGAGGGCGTCAAGCTGATGTTGAAGCCGCCGTAGGCATAAAGATAGCAAGGGTTGTTGCCGTCCAATTTCAAGCCTTTTTTATGCACCACAAACATGGTCACGGGCGTGCCATCCTTGCTTTTGTAGGTCACTTGCTTTTCTTCGTAGTCGGCTGGGTTGAACTTCAGCTTTGTCTCTTGGAACACGGAAGACTGGCCTGTTGCCACATCGTATTTGAAAATGGTGGGTGGGTAGAGGAAGGAAGTGAAGGTGTAGAACAGCGTTTTGTGCGCTTCACGGCCACCAGGCGCACCCGCCGAACCAACGCCTGGCAACGTTAACGCTTTTTTGCCAGTGCCATCGTAATTCATCTCGTAGATGCGGTTGGTCGCTTTTTCGAGGTAGCTGGCGTAGAGCTTGCCGCCGCCCGTAGAGCAGCCTTCGAGCAGGTTCTCGGAGGTAGGTATGATGTCCTTCCAGTTGGCCTTTTCTGGTTTTGCCAAATCTACTTCCACGAGCCGGTAGTTTGGGGCATCAATGTCCGTAAGTGCCAACAGCTTGTTGCCGATGTTATGGATGACCGAGGTCTTGTTCTTGTAGCCTTCAAACAGCGTCTTGATAGGCCCATCGGTACTTAGGTCTTTGTGCAAAACGGCATAGCCATCCGTGCCGGGAGCTGCTACTATAAACAGGTGTTTTTCATCCTCAGAAACCTGTGGCATGTGGTAGTAGCTAGGGTTCTTTTCATCCTTGTAAATCAGCTTGTCCTTGCTCTGCGGGTCGCCAAGTTTATGGTAATAAACCCAATGGTTCATATTGTTGCCGCTGAGTTCGGTGCCCTTGGCAGGTTCGGGGTAGCGGGAGTAAAAAAAGCCGTTGCCTTGCCAAGCTGCTCCGCTGAATTTAACCCACTTGAGTAAGTCGGGCATTTTTTTCATCGTCGCAACTTCATAGACCTCCATCTGACCCCAGTCAGAGCCAGCATCCGAGCGGTTGATGAC
The DNA here is from genome assembly GCA_964442355.1 of uncultured Saprospiraceae bacterium. GTDB lineage: Bacteria > Bacteroidota > Bacteroidia > Chitinophagales > Saprospiraceae > UBA6168. Next base: position 6,372 of record CAYTZS010000244.1, read on the forward strand.
AATATACTTGTCATCGCCTGACACTCCATTGATGCCAATGGCTGCAGTGCCCTCTGCCGATAGTTTGTTTGGGTCAATGAAGACCTCTGGCACACCGTCCAACCCCTTTTGGCGATACAATACCGACTGGTTTTGGAGACCATCGTTCTTCGAAAAGAAATAGTATTCGCCAACCTGAAACGGTTCCCCAAACTTAGGGTAGTTGAACAACTCCTCGAAACGGTCACGAACGGCCTTGCGAAACGGGATTTTTTCGAGGTATCCTTGGGTAACTACATTTTGCTCCTTTACCCAAGCCTCTGTGTTGGCGGCGGTATCGTTTTCGAGCCAACGATAGGGGTCGGCCACCGAAGTGCCGAAATAGTCGTCTTTTACATCTTCGGTAGCCGTCTGCGGATAGCTGACGGGGATGTTCGGGTAGTCCATGCTTGCATCGTTGTTTTGGTTGCCTTCCCGGTTGCAGGCCAATATCGTTGCTGAGGCGAGGGCAATTGTCAATAGTTTTTTCATGATGAAAATCAAGATTGGTGATTGATCAGATTCGGGCGGAAAGGTAAAGAAATAACCGGAAGGATAGGGGATAGGTATGATTGGCTTTTACCGATATGCCAAGTAGTTTGCCCATCACGGCTGTTTGGAGGGCAACATGAGCCATCCCTAATTTTGAGCAACTGGCT
>CAYTZS010000245.1:0-7019 GCA_964442355.1 uncultured Saprospiraceae bacterium
TGTTTTGTGGGGGTAACGGGGTAATTACTCTTTGCCCTTGTCCCCCACAAACTGCTGCTCCTTGTACTTGAACAGCACATTGAAGGTGGTCAAGCTGCCGTAGATGCGAGTGATATACTGCTGAAGGTCCACTTTTTCCTCGTCGGTGAGCTTGCTGGCGTTGATTTTTTGCTCCATGACCCGTAGTCGGTCACGTACCATCACGATTTTGTGGAAAAAGGCTTCGATGGGCACGTCCTTTGGTTTCAGGCTGTCGTCTCCGGGCTTCAGAATCATCACGCCGCCATCCCAACGGTCGCCGAGTTCCACCACTTCGCTGATGTCAGACCAGTGCTTCAGGATTTTCATCAACGATTTTTCGGCTTCGCTAAACGAAATGGCCGTGTCAGCGGGCAGCGCTTCCACCACTTGCCATTTGTCGTAGTCTTTGCCCACCATTTTGATGCCGTAGAGCATGAAGCAGCATTCGTAGGCAGCTGCGTGAAGGCGGACGATGGCCCCGTCGCCGTAGGCCGGGTGTTTTACCCTCGAACCAATGCCGAGGAGGGAGGTTGTATCAGACATTGCTTTATTGTTTTATTGTTGAATTGCTGAAGGTGAGGCTTTGACCTTCTCAACAGTCGGGCAATTTTACGGAAAAACTTTCCGAAGGTTTTGCCAAAGACGGGGAAAGAAAAAATGCCCACCTTTGCAGCGTTTTTTAAAAATTGTCAACAAACACAAATGAATCAAAGCAAATACGCAGCCCTTGTACACGTACCTAAGTTTCATAATTTCAACGTCCTGGGCCTGACTCCCATCGAGCGTAGCCTGATTGCCCTGGAAAAATCGGGCGTTGGAGTTGCCTGTATTTTGACCGATGAGGCAGCGGTGCTCCGGGCACACCTCTCCAAAAACGTGAAAGACATTGACCTCCATTTTTTCACACCTTCGGAAATGGAGGCCGCCAAAAAGCAAGCAACCGAACGCAATCCCCAAGCCGTTTTTATCCTGCAAGAACCACTCGTGGTGGATATTTCCATTTTGCAGGACTTGGTGAAAATGACCGATGCCCATCCAAACGTTGCTACTGCCAACGGGGAGGTGCTATTGTTGCAACTCGTTGATTTTCAACTAGAAGGACACAAAGCGCCAGTCGCCACGCTACCTGCCGACCACCGCACCTGCATGCTCGTGCGCACCGAGGTAGAACGCCATGAAGCCAAAAAACGCCTCATTCGCAACCTCACCAAACCTACCGACGGTTGGGTGAGCCGAAAACTGAACCGCCCGATTTCGACCCGAATCAGTTGGGTGCTGGCCAATTTCCCGGTCACGCCCAACCACGTCACCGTCGTCAACGGCCTTGTGGGTTTCATCCCCGCTTGGTTGATGTACCAAGGTGGCTACTGGAACTGGCTCCTCGCGGGCGCCATCATCCACCTCACCTCAGTGGTGGATGGGGTGGATGGCGAGCTGGCCCGCCTCAAATTTAAGCACTCCAAGTTCGGGCAGTCGCTCGACACCTTTTTCGACTACACAACGGCGTTGGCTGCGCTGATTTGCCTCACGTTAGGCGTTCAACGCTCCGAAGATTGGCCAGCATTTTACGGTCAGGCCGGCGTTGCATCTGGTATTTTTGCGGTAATGGCCATCGGCAGCTTGACCATTTACGTCCTTCGCCGAGGCACGGATGGGGCTTTCAACAACATCGGGTACAGCTTCAAGGGCAAGGACACCACTTTCGCCAAAGTGATTGGCTTTCTTGGCGTGTTCACCAAGCGGGAACTTTACAACCTTATTTTTTTCCTTTTTGGGGTATTCGGGGTGATGCCTTGGACGCTGGTTTATGTGGCCATCATGGCGTTCATGGTGATGCTGTTTGCTGTGCAGGCCAATTTTAACTTGCCAAAAAAATGAATCCAAAGCCACTGGCCAGCAAGGTGCTGCCGTCCATCGTGTATATTTCAAGTGAGCAGTACCCGCACCACAATACCGACACGCAACAAATCGTGAAAAACGCTACTGCTTTGCAGGAGGCAGGCTTGGACATCGAGTTGCTCATTCCTGTGCAGTACCGTCGGCTGCTCAATTGGCGCTATGATACCCAAGCAGAGATTAGGCGGTTCTATAACGTTGGCCCTGGTCTGAAAATCACGGAGCTGTGGGGCTTTCCTGCCACCCCACTGCGCCTGGAAAAGTTTTTTCACGCCTTTTTCGCCACGTTATATGTTTTGTTTAGGAGGCCAGGCAGCATTGTTTATACCCGCAATAAACGGGTGGCCATATTTGCCTTTATGTTGGGCAAACGTATCATATTCGAGACCTATCGGAAATTGGGCGATGAATTTCCACGGTTGATGCAGTTTTTGGCAAAATATGCAGGCAGCAAAAAGCTCATCGTCATCCTGACGCACAGCAACGTAGCCGCAGAATCCATGCTCCGTGCGGGTTTCCCAAAAGAGAAATTACTGGTGCTGCACAATGGCGTGGACAATTCCGATATGTTGCCTATATTGTCAAAGACGGCGGCTAGGCAGCAATTAAACCTTCAGATTGATGCAAAATATGTGGTTTATACGGGCAATATGCAGAAGAATAAATGCATCGAAAGCGTGGTGGATATTGCCGCATATTTGCCCGAAATCACCTTTTTATTGGTGGGTGGAAAGCCAGAGGATTTAACCCGTTTAACCAATTATTGCGGAGCAAAAAACGTGAAGAATGTGGTGTTGGTCGAGCGTCAACCCGTCAGCATGGTGTCGCAGTACCTTTACGCTGCCGATGCGCTTATCATCCCACCCGTGTCGGCACCGATGGAGCAATTTGGCAAAACCGTGCTGCCGTTCAAGCTGTTTCCCTACTTGGCAGCGTGTCGCCCCATCGTTGCACCGGACTTGGCGGACATGCGGGAACTGCTGCGCCACAACGAAAACGGCTTGCTTGTCCAGCCCGATGATGCTGCGCAAAACGCCGAGGCCATTCGAGCGCTTTTTTCAGATAAAAACATGCAGGCACGATTGGCCAGCAATGCCGCCGAAACTTCCAAGTCGTTGACCTGGGAGGCGAGGGCGGAGAAGCTGAAACTATGGTTAACGGTGAACTTTGAATTGTGAACTTTTAGCGGTGAATTTTGAATCATTCACCAGTCACTAATCACTAATCACTAATCACCAATCACCAATCACCAATCTCGAAAATGGAAATAGCAAAAGATAACAAAACCGCCCTGGTTTTCGGAGCGACGGGGCTTATCGGCGGGCATGTAGTGCAGTTTCTGCTGCTCCATCCAGCTTACGAGAAGGTGGTCGTGTTTGTGCGCAGGCCGTTGGATTTGGAGCACCCAAAACTGGTGCAGCATGTCGTGAACTTCGACCACCCCGAAGCCTTCCGTCACCTCGTGAAAGGCGACGACCTGTTCTGCTGCCTCGGCACAACGATGGCCAAGGCAGGCAGCAAGGAGGCGTTTTACAAAGTGGATTTTACCTACGCTTTTGAGGCAGCACAGATGGGCAGCATCAATGGGGTAGGGCAGTATTTGCTGGTATCTTCGGTGGGTGCCGACCCGAAATCCATGTTCTTTTACAGCAAAGTAAAAGGCGAGTTGGAGGAGGCTGTGCGCCAGATGAACTTTTGGGCACTGCATATTTTTCAGCCGTCGGTGCTGCTGGGCGAGCGCAACGAGAACCGCTTTGGCGAGCAGATGGCTGGCAAAATCGGCAGCATCTTCGACCGACTGACCGGCGGGCTGCTGACCAAGTACCGCCCCATCGAGGCAGATGTGGTGGCCAAGGCAATGGTAAGTGCGGCGCAGGGGCTTAAACCGGGCGTTCATGTTTATCCCTCGCATTGGTTGCAAGGACTGGCTGCCGAGATTGACCAATCCTTGGCAAAGACGTGATGCGAGTTGCGCCGGAAAAACTTATCTCTAACTATTGCTAACCTGCTGTATTTCAAATTTTATGCAAAAAACGAACGCCTTTCACATCGCCATTTTAGCTGCCATCATCACGGCTTGCTTTTCATGTCAAAAGACGGATAACTCCCCAAAAAAGGCCGTTGGCAATGTTCCCAACGAAAACTTCTACCTCATGCGGGCCTACCCCGACGTGTCCATGGACATTCGGGCATTTGAAAAAGGCATGGTCGAGGCTCGGATTCTGGCCACTGAAAAGGTCAATGGCTTCGATGCCGAATGGACGGTGCAAGGCCCCGGCAACATTGGTGCAAGGGTGAACACAATCGCTGTGCATCCGCAAAACGAGAACATCATTTTCGCAGGTTTTTCAAGCGGCGGCCTCTGGCGTACCACTGACGGGGGCCAAAACTGGACGTCCGTTTTCGATGACCAACTCTGGCCGTCCATCGGCGTAGTGACGTTTGACCCTAGCAATCCGCAGACCATTTACGTGGGCACTGGCGACCCCAACATCTCGTTTTACCCGATGCTCGGCGATGGCATCTACAAATCCACTGATGGCGGCGATACCTGGACGCACCTCGGCCTGTCGGCGCAGCGGGTCATCACCAAAATCGAGGTTCACCCCACCAATCCGAGCATCATCTTCGCTGCCTCGATGGGGCTGCCCTTCGAGCGGGACGACAACCGGGGCCTCTACCGTACCACCAACGGCGGCGTTACTTGGGAAAAAGTTCTGAACATCAGCGACCAAGCTGGCATCACCGACCTCGTCATGGACCCCTTCGACCCCAACGTGCTCTACGCCTCCGGCTGGGACCGCATCAGGAATAACCAAGAAAGCGTGGTGAAAGGCCCCGGTGCCAAGGTTTTCAAGACTACCGACGGCGGCAACACTTGGACGCAACTCACCAACGGCCTGCCTTCGGACGACATGTGCCGCACGGGGTTGGCCATCTCGCACCAGACGCCGGGGCTGGTTTACGCCTTGTTTGTTGGTACGGATTTGCAGCTTTCTGCCATTTTTAAATCAACGGACGCTGGGGCGAGCTGGGAGCCAATCATCACGACCGGACTGGAGAGTGCACTTGGTGGTTTCGGCTGGTATTTTGGCAAACTCATCGCCCACCCGCAAAACGACGAAGAGCTGTTCGTGCTGGGCGTGGAGGCTTGGCGGGGCTACACCTCGCTAGGGATTTGGGAAACCATCAACCCCGAATGGTGGACCTACGAAGTTCACGCTGACAAGCACGATTTGGTAATTGCCCCTTCGGGCAATTTCTACCTGGGCACGGACGGCGGTGTTTACAAATCTGCCAACAACGGCGCTGCTTGGCAAGACATCGAGAATATCCCGACCACCCAGTTTTACCGAGTAGCCTTCAACCCCCATTTGCCCGAAAACTACTACGGTGGAGCACAGGATAATGGCACGACGGGCGGCAATGCGGCCAACATCAACGACTGGCCGAGGATATTCGGTGGCGATGGTTTTCAGCCGATTTTTCATCCAGAAAACCCCGATGTTTTCTTTGCGGAAACGCAAAATGGCGGCCTCGTGGTGACGGACGACGCTGGCATTTCTTTTTATGATGCAACTGAAGGCATTGCTGACGACGACCGCCGCAACTGGGACATGCCCGTGGTCATGAGCCCGCATAACCCTGACGTGATGTACACCGGTACCTACAAGCTCTACCGCAGTTCGGCTGGCTTTTTCCCCAGCTGGGATTCCATCAGCGCCGACCTGACGGACGGCTTGATTTTGCACCCCCGCCACCACAACATCACGACCATTTCGGAGTCGCCGCTGTTGGAGGGGCTGCTCTACGTCGGCACTGCCGACGGCAACGTGCAGCGCAACGATGGCGTGGACTTCAATTGGGAAAACATTTCGGCTGGGCTCCCCGATCGCTACGTGACGGACGTTGAGGCATCGCCCTCGAACGCCGACTGGGTGTATGTGACGCACTCTGGCTACCGTGACAACGAGTTCATTCCACGCATCCATCGCTCCAAAGACCGTGGCCAAACTTGGGAGGCCATCAATAGCAACTTGCCCAATGTGGCCATCAACAACGTCTTCGTGTTGCCCGACCACGCCGATTCAGTGCTGGTGGTGGCCACCGATGCCGGGGTGTATGCCAGCCTCAGCAACGGCCAAAGCTGGAGCCGCCTCGGCACCAACATGCCCTTCGTGCCCTGCTTCGACCTTGACTGGAATCCCGTGAAAAATACACTGATTGCTGGTACATTTGCCCGCTCCATCATGACCTACCCGCTGGATTCGTTGTTGGCGCAACCAACTGTCAGCGCTGTTGGTCAGCCAAGGGCAGCGATCGCGGAGGTGAAGGTTTTCCCAAACCCAGCGAGCAACCAAATCAAGGTGAGCACCAGCAGTAAGCTAACAGCTGGTGCAGAACTGACCATTTTCGACCTTCGTGGCAGGCAGGTGCAGCGCAAGTCCCTACCAGCTGGCCAAGGCGGCGAGAAATTCAGCTTGGACATTGCCGCATTGCCCCCCGGCGAATATTTCATTCGAATAAAATCGGAAGGCAAAACTGGCGCTGGAAGATTCATAAAACAATAAAACTGATGTCAAACCCAACCCGTACTTCGCAAATCAGAATTACCGTCAACCTCGACGACAAGAACGTGCCCACTGGCATTGACTGGGACGCCGATGACCGCACGGATGGCAACAAACCCGTGGCTTGCAAGGCTATGCTCCTTTCGCTTTTTGAGCGGGAGACGCTCGACACGATGAAGATTGACCTCTGGGCCAGCGACATGCAGGTGAACGAGATGGACCGTTTCTTTTTCCAATCCCTCCGGGCAATGGCAGACACCTACTTCAAGGCTACGCAAAACCGGGAACTGGCGGTGGACATGCAGCGGTTCGTGCATTATTTTGGGGAAAAGACTGGGATTTTGCAGAAGGAGTCGTAGTGCTTTTCATTGTGTTTTTTCCTGAAAAAAGTGAGGAAAAGCTTCAAAAGTCTGAGAAATGCCCTTCGCAGGCTAAACAAGCCCTTGTTCAAGCTGGTAAAGCCCATTCACAGCCTATACAATTCATTGTGCAAGCTGAACAAGCCCTTTCACAGCTTAGGCAAGCCCTTGC
>CAYTZS010000246.1:0-7000 GCA_964442355.1 uncultured Saprospiraceae bacterium
GTGCTCACGCAAACATCGCCAACGACTGCGCCGCCTGCCACAACGGGAACTACAACAACACGCCAAATACCTGCGTCGGCTGTCACTTGGCGGACTACAACGGCACGACGAACCCCGACCACGAGGCCGCCAACTTCCCGACGACTTGCAACGATTGCCACACGGAGACGGCTTGGGTTCCTGCCAATTTTGACCACAACCAGTTCTGGCCGCTGACGGGAGCGCATATTCCGATTCAAAATGACTGTTCCGCTTGCCACATCGGCGGCAATTACAACAACACGCCAAACACTTGCGACGGCTGCCACATGTCCGACTACAACGGTGCGACCGACCCGAACCACGTAGCCAACCAGTTCCCCGTGACTTGCGAGGATTGCCACGGCACGGCAGCTTGGGTGCCCTCCAGTTTCAACCACAGCAGCTTCTGGCCGCTGACGGGGGCGCACGTGCCGGTGCAAAATGATTGCATTGCCTGCCACGTGGGTGGCAACTATTCGACTACGCCAAATACCTGTGTTGGGTGTCACCAGCCGGATTACAACAGCAGCTCGAACCCAAGCCACGTAGCTTTGAACCTGCCGAACGACTGTGAGCAATGCCACACCACCGCACCGGATTGGCAGCCAGCTACGTTCCCAATTCACAACCAGTTTTGGCAGTTGAACGGTGCGCACTTGAACATCCAGAACGACTGCGCTGCTTGCCACAACGGCAACTACAACAACACGCCGAACACCTGCTTCGGCTGCCACGCTGCCGACTACAACGGGACGAACAACCCGAACCATGTGAGCAACCAGTTCCCGACAACTTGCGAGGACTGCCACACCGAGACAGCTTGGGTGCCCTCGACGTTTGACCACAACCAATTTTACCCGTTCACTGGGGCGCATATTCCAATTCAAAACGATTGTGCTGCTTGCCACAACGGCAACTACAACAATACGCCAAACACCTGCGATGGCTGCCACATGCCGGATTACAACACGAGCACAAATCCGAACCACGTGGCGCTCGCACTACCGACCACTTGTGACCAATGCCACACCACTGACCCCGATTGGAACCCGGCGACGTTCCCGATACACAACCAGTTTTGGCCGTTCCAAGGGGCGCACGTGGCCATCCAAAACGACTGTGCTGCCTGCCACAACGGCAACTACAACAACACACCGAACACTTGCTACGGCTGCCATGCTTCGGAATACAACGGAGCGAACAACCCGAATCACCAAGCGGCTGGCTTCCCAACAACCTGTGAGAATTGCCACTCGCAGAATGCTTGGGTGCCTTCCAATTTTGACCACGACAACATGTACTTCCCGATTTACAGCGGCAAGCATGAGGGCGAATGGGACCAGTGCAACGAGTGCCATACTACGCCCAACAATTTCTCATTGTTTAGCTGTATTGACTGCCACGAACACGACGACCCTGCCGATATGGCCGATAAGCACCAAGGTGTAAATGGCTACCAGTACAACAGCCAAGCTTGTTACAACTGCCATCCGACGGGGGAAGATTAAGGAATGGAGAATTGAAAATGGAGAATTAAAAATTTAGCACCGATTGAAATGCTAGTGAAAAACGGTCTTGCCATATTGCTATTTTTTTATTCGATGTCCATGTTTGGGCAGGTGAACACTGAACTTTTGCAGGGTACGGCGTCGTATGTTTCCTCGCAAAATGTTTATGTCAAATACACCTCAACGGACGGCATCAGCAAGGGGGACACGCTTTTTTCCCAAAAAGACGGCATGTTGACGCCGTGCCTCGTTGTGAAGGACAAGTCTTCGACTTCCTGTGTTTGTACCTCATTGTTAACTGAAAAAGTGCAGGTAGGGACAGCGTTTTATGCCAGGGTACCAAAGTTAAATGAGCTACCCAAGCCCAAAAAAGAGGCAAAGAATGAAACCCCAAAGGCAGCAGTCCAAGACAGTATCCCGTCAATTATCCATACCCCGGAAACGGAGGAGAAGCCCGCCCCAACGGATTTCAAGCAAAAGATAAAAGGCCGAATTTCCGCTGCTTCGTACAGCAATTTTTATGGTGACGAGGCGACCCATCGGATGCGCTACGCCTTTACGTTGCAGGGCAACAACCTCGGCAACAGCCGCTTTTCGACGGACAACTACATCACTTTCCGGCACACGGTAGGGGAGTGGCAGGCGGTGAAGGACAACCTCAACGATGCGCTGAAAATCTTCTCGCTTTCAGTGAAATATGATTTGGACAAAACATCGAGCATCAGCCTTGGCCGGAAAATCAACCAGCGGATTTCGAGCATGGGAGCCATTGACGGCTTGCAAGTGGAAAAGGGCCTTGGCAATTTCATGGTTGGCGGCATCGTGGGTTCGAGGCCCGATTTTGCGGATTATGGGCTGAACTTCGGGCTCTTGCAGGCAGGTGCCTACATCGGCCACGCCACGCAGAAGGACGGCAAGTCGCAACAAAGCACCCTTGCCTTCATCGAGCAGCACAACGGCAGCATGACAGACCGGCGCTTTGTTTATTTCCAACATTCAAACAACCTATTGAAAGACCTCAGCTTCTTTGGTTCGATGGAGGTGGATTTGTACGAAAACCTGAATGGCGAGGCAAAGAACAAGCTGAGTTTGACCAATATGCTGCTCACCTTGCGGCACAAGATTTCAAAAAAACTGAGCCTGTCGCTATCCTACGACAACCGCAAGAACATCATCTACTACGAAAGCTACAAGAGCTATATTGACCAGTTGATTGACGATGAAACGAGGCAGGGACTGCGTTTCAACGTCAACTACCGCCCGTTCAAATGGGTGACTTGGGGCGCAAACGCCAACTGGCGCTTCCAGAAAAGCGATGCGAACTTGTCGAAGAACCTGAACAGCTATCTCAACTTTAGCCGCATTCCTTGGATTGGCGCTACGGCTTCACTCACGGCCAATATCCTTCAGACCAATTACCTCGACAGCAAGATGTTCGGCATCCGTTTGACCAAGGAAATCGTGCCCGGCAAACTCAGCACCGATGCTTATTTCAGGGTGGTGGACTACCGCTACACGAGCAACGAGTACCGGGTACAGCAACAAATTACGGGCTTGGACTTGTCCATAAACCTGACCCGAAAGCTCGGCTTGCACTTTTACTACGAAGGTACTTTTGACAAAAAAAGCGATACGTTCCATCGGCTGAATACGAAGCTGATTCAGCGGTTTTGAGGAGATTCTATGATGAAAAATTGAACACGGCGGCACAGAGACACGGAGGGACACAGAGCGTGAGAATTCCTACCTTTGAGCTATTCATTTGATAAAATAACAACCATGCGATTCGTTAAAATTCAGGCGATTTTGTTTTTCGCCCTTGTCGTTTTTTCCTGCAACTCTGGCCCTGAAGTCATTGAAGCCGATGCTCCGGCCAGTGGCGAAACTGCCCCACCACTATTCCAAGACCCAGGTGCAGCGCAGGGTTCGGGAACTGCCACCCAGCAGCCCAATCTTGATGCCGCCGAGCACAAAATAGTGGCCGAGGAAGTCCTTAACACGGACAAATACACCTACGTCAGGGGTCAGGAAAATGGGCAGGAAGTCTGGATTGCCGTGCTGAAACAAGAGGTGAAAATCGGTGACACCTACCTGTTCCGTGGCGGATTGTTGAAGAAGAATTTCGAGAGCAAGGAGTTCAACCGCAACTTCGAGACGCTGTACCTCGTCTCCGATTTTAGGGCAGAAGGTGCTGCCAGTGCCCCCGCCGCAAATCCGCACGCCAACGTGCAAGCTGGATCCACCGTCGAAGCACCGAAGAACGTAACCCCAGCTGCGGGTGCCATCAAAATCGCCGACCTCGTGAAAAACCTCGCCAAGTACGACGGCAAAACCGTGAAAGTGACCGGAAAAGTGATGAAGGTGAATCCGATGATTATGGGCCGGAACTGGCTTCACATCCAAGATGGTTCTGGCAAAAACCTTGACCTGACGGTGACGACTGTAGAACAGATACCGCTTGGGGAAACGGTCACGCTGGAAGGTACAATTGCCGTGAACAAGGACTTTGGGGCAGGATATAAATATGATTATATCATGGAGGGAGCGGTGGTGAAGTGAGTTATGAGTTAAGAGTTTTTTGTTTTGAATATGCTCGATGCCGCCACCAAGCCGTCAAACTCAGCACCGTCAATCCTGCCACTGTCCAATAAACCCACTCAGGAATTGGCACGGGATCGCCTGCGGCATAAGAATGCAAGCCGGATAGGTAATAATTCACCCCGAAGTAAGTCATCATCACCGAAGCCCAGCCGAAGAGGGTGGAGACGTTGAACGCAAATACACCACGAAAACCGGGGATGAAGCGCATGTGAAGGATGAACGCATAGACAAGAATTGTCACCAAGGCCCAAGTTTCCTTGGCGTCCCAGCCCCAGTACCGACCCCACGATTCGTTGGCCCAAACACCGCCCAGATAGGTGCCGATGCTAATCATGAAAAGCCCGCCGATAAGGGTCATTTCGCTGGTATAGGTCAATTCTTTGATGATGCGATAGACATTTTCGCCGTTTTTTTGATTGGCAAAAATCATGAACACCAAGTTCAATACGCCGATGATGGCCCCCAATGCGAGGAAGCCGTAACTGCCCGCCTCCAATGACACGTGAATCATTAGCCAGTAAGATTTCAGTACAGGTACGAGGGGCGTGATTTCGGGGTCGAGCCAGTTCATGCCCGCCACCATCAGGATGACTGCTGCCAACACGGTGGTTGCTGCCAAGCCGCCGTTGGTCTTCTGGGCAAAAATTAGCCCTGCAAGGGTTGTCGTCCAGCCGATGTAAATCATGGATTCGTAGCCGTTGCTCCAAGGCGCACGGCCTGCCACATACCAGCGTAGCCCTAATCCCAACGTGTGCATGAAAAATCCGAAAACAAGCAACCCGAAGGCGATTTTACCCGCTAGTTTTAAATTTATATCGGGTTTAAAAACACCTGTAAACAATAAGCCCAAAAACAGCAATGACAATAAGCTATAAAATCCGCTCAAACGGTTGAAAACATTGAGTTTATTGAGCAGTAACTCCGCCTTTATTTTGCCTTTTGAGGGCAAAACTTCGCCCCCATATTTTTGCTGATAATTGTTTAATTCGCCAATCATGCGGTCGGCCAAGCCCCAATCATTATTTGCGATGGATTTTTTTAAAACAGGGATATATGCCGGGTAAAAAGCCTCAATTATGCTGCCCGCATACGCCGAGTTTTGAAGCGAATGAGGGTCGTCCGGCACGGCGCTCTGCCAGTGGTGGCTGGTGTCGCCCGGTACCGGGAAAACCTTCATGAACCGGCCTGAAAAAATCATGCTGGTGATATTTATCTTCTCGTCCAGCTTCACGATTTCCTTTTCGAAAACACCCCGGTCGCGCTGTGGCGTGTTGTAGGCATTTCGCACAGCCTCTCGCAGTTTGTACGCTCCGTTTTGGTCAAAAAAGTCGCTGTATTTCGCCAAGTCCTCCGACACGCCGAGGATGTTGCGCACCTCCTCATGGTGGCCCAGCTTGATGAGCGGTACGTGATACCAGTCCTGTGGGTTGGCGGCCATGCCGAGTATGATTTGCTCAGCCGTTTGCCCGTTGAGGCTTTCCTTGCGGGCAAGTTTGCGCAGCACCTCGTTGGCAAAGGTGTTCATCGGCTTGAACCGACCTTGGTAATCCTGCATCAACAGTTGCCCGAATGCGGCGGCGTGGGCTTTGTCCACGGCGGGAAGGGGGGCGTTGTCGCTGTGGGCCGGCGTCGAGCATGCAAGGAAAATGCCCACCAGCACTGCCGCAGCCAGTTTTTCGGTCTGTGTTCTCATGTTTTTCAAATTCTTGGAAAGCTGTGCAAATCGGGTGTTTTTACTAAAAAAAGTCATCAACATGCCGATGGTCAGCAATATGTATCCAATGTACGAAATCCAAGTACCGGGCGCATCGTAATTCACGCTGAGGTAGGTGCCGAGTTCATCTTGGTCGTAACTGGACTGGAAAAAACGATAGCCGTCATAGTCAAGGATGTGGTTCATGTAGATTCGTTGGTCACGCTCAAGGTTTTTCCGCTGGTCCATTAGCGTCACCTCGCTGGCATAGGAGGAGGCGTTGTCCGTACCGGGGTAGCGCTCCATGATGAAGTCGTTGAGTTTGATGGAAAAAGGCAGCGTCACCCGCTTGGCGCCATAGGCCACCGCCACGCTGGAATTGGCGAACTGCGCCAGCCTAGGTGCGCCTTCCACGCCTTGGCTGCCCGTCACGAACACCTTGCGCTGCTCATCGCCGAAGGTCAAAATCAGCTCGACGCCCCCAACGCTGTTGCTGGCCATTTTCCGGTCGGCGGATTTCACCAGCGCCCGTGCGTGCGGGCTGTACGCCCCAAACACGAAGCTATGCATCCCATCCGAGTACATGCTGCGCAGACGGAGGGGGTGCCAGGTGCCCGGCGGCAAGGTGTCCTGCGTTTGCGTGGCCATCACCATTTGGGTAAACGGCACATTGGCGAGGAAGTACAAGCTGTCGTTCTCCAGTTTGATGTTGAAAGCCTGTGGCAGTTCGGGGTTTCCGAAGTTGAAATTTGTGCCATAAATATTGGCTTTGTCGCCCTGTTGCACCAAAAACTCCTCTCGTCCCTGCATCCCAGCGATAACGACTTTCAGGGTGGGCAATCCATTTTCATCGTCTTCCATCACCTCCGTGGGGTTGGGCATAAAATCTGTGACCTGTACCTTCAGCTCCTGGTTTCCCAGCAGGTAGGATTTTTCAAATTCATTTTTGCCGAGCGAGGCAAACAGCACTGGCTCCCGAAAGCTGAACGTTCGGCCGCCCTGCTGCACCTGAAAGTTGAGGTAGGTCTCCCGTGAAAGGAACGAGTTGGAGGCGCTGCCCTCTCGGATGCCCATCATGCCCTCCTTGCCAAAGTACCTCGTGACCCCCGCCCCAAGGATGATGATGACCATGGAAGCGTGGAAGATGAGCAGCGCCCATTTTTTCTGAGGTACCATT
>CAYTZS010000247.1:0-6966 GCA_964442355.1 uncultured Saprospiraceae bacterium
GTTTTTTTTTTTTTACTCGCCTTTGCTTTCAAAGCCTTTGATGATTTCTTCTGGTGACTTCCCCAGGTTGTTCAACAAGAATTGTGCATCGTCAGCAAATTCATCGTTTGGGTACTTTTTCAGGAACGCCTCGTAGGCCAATTTCGCCTCATTATATCTTTTTAGGTCGTTGTCCAATGTGAATGCTTTCATGAACATTGCCCCAGCAGCAGCTCGACTATCGGGGTAGCTCTTTTCGATTTTCTCACTGATTTCAAGGACCTTGTCAAATTGTTGGAGCGCCCTCGCCGTTTCACCCGCCTTGGAAAGGTAGGCAGCGGAAAGGCTGTCCTCCGGGAAAGCATCAGCATACTGGATTAAGGCATTTTGCAAGGCAATCAATTTTTCTGGTGATGGCGTGGCAGCGGCACCCACTTCTTGTTGCAGCGTTTTGATGGATGCTTCCATTTTGGACTTGCCAGTATCTGTTTGGCAGGCAGCAAATAATGTCAAGATTAACAGGTAAAAGGTGATTTTATTCATACTTTGCCATTTTTGAGATTTTGAATTTTGCACGACCGTGCGAAGATAGGGAGTGAGGTTAAAGGCGCTTACTTTTTGCCTTTGGAAAAGGGCAAGTTATGATTTTGCCGCCGCAACTACCAAGCTCTAGCCATCGATTCGTAAAGTTTACAGTTTTAAAAAGGAAGAAAAAATGTTAGTTGAAATTCATCCAACCAATCCTGAACCCCGAAAAATCAAGCAGGCTGCCGATGTTCTACGGGATGGTGGCGTTGTAATTTACCCAACCGACACCGTTTACGGTATTGGCTGCGACATTTTCAACCACGAAGCCGTTGAAAAAGTCTGCAAAGTCAGGCGGCTAGACCCCGACCGGGCCATGCTTTCCCTGATTTGCAAAGACATCAGTCAAGTGGCAGAGTATACTTGGCAAATTGACAACGAGGTATTCAGGATGATGAAGAAAAACCTGCCAGGGCCGTTCACGTTCATCCTTCGCTCTGGCAATTCGTTGCCCAAGCTCTTCAAAAACCGCAAGCGCACCGTCGGCATCCGCATACCCGACAACAAAATTGCCTTGGCTTTGGTGGAGGAGATGGGCCGCCCCATTTTGAGCGCATCGCTGAAACTGGACTCCGAGGAGGTTGACTTCGACGAATACCTGACCGACCCGATTGATATTCAGGAGCACTTCGAGCATATCTCAGACCTAATTATTGACGGTGGCATAGGTGGCATCGTACCCTCCACACTGGTGGACTGCTCAAAAGACGAAATCGAAGTCATCCGGCAAGGCTCCGGCGAGTTGATTTATTGACGGCAAGGCGAACTCAGCATCGGCAGCTAATTCGATTCAACTTTGTTTTTGAAATTATTGAGGTAAAACTTGACTAAGCCAGCCGTGTTTTTCACACCAAGCTTGTGTATCAGGTTGCGGCGGTGCGTCTCCACCGTTCGGGGACTGATGTACAGGATAGCGGCAATTTCCTTGTTTGTCTGTTCCGCTGAAATGTGTTCCAAGATTTCCATCTCTCGGCTTGTCAGCGAAAACTTGTCGGTTGGCTCCTTCGAAGCAGACGGGCGACCAAGATTCTCCAGCATGACGAGAATCTTCGCAGATATTTCCTTCGCAAAATAGCTGCTCCCATTTGCAATGGTTTTTATGGCCAAAATCAATTCCTCAATCGGTGCTTCTTTCAGCACATAGCCCTTTGAGCCAGCACGCAGCATGTTCACAATGTAATCTTCCGTGTCGTAAGATGTAAGAGCCAAAATCTTGGCGCTGGGAAATGCAGCAAGAATTTCACGGGTAGCTGCCACACCGTCCCGGATTGGAAGGTGGATGTCCATGACAAGCACATCAGGGTGGAGCTGGCAAGCAAGCTGGACAGCCTCGGTGCCGTCTTTTGCCTCGCCTACAACCTCAAACCCTGCTTCTTTTTGCAGCAAACTTGCCACTGCTGTCCTGAACATTTGATGGTCGTCGGCCAAAAGGATGCGCGTATTGTTCATAGCGGTTGCTTGTAGTGTTGTTCGAAAACTTGAAAAATCAAGAAAATCCCTAACCAATTGGTTATCAATGGCTAAAACAAAAATGAATCAATAGTGTGAGACCGCTGAAGTAGCATTCAGCGTCAAATTGTCATAGGCTGAATTGAGGGAGAAACGTCATTCAGGGGAGGTAAGCATCGGCAATCCACATTTACAAATTGGGGAATTTGGTTGCCTTTCAACAAAATCGTTGTCAAAAGTACAAAATAATGCGACGCTGTGCAAAATTGCACCAAAATTAGCCCACTGCTTTTAGCACTGGCTTACAAATCAAGCTGGCATGTCCAACAAAATAAGGCGTTTTGGCCTAATCGGCTTTCCGCTTTCGCACAGTTTTTCACCGGGCTACTTCACGGCCAAGTTCGAACGGGAGGGACTTCTCGACTGCCGCTACGACGCATTCCCGCTGTCAAACCTCGACGAGCTACCCAAGCTCCTGGCGCAAACGCCAAATCTGGAGGGCTTAAACGTGACGATTCCGTACAAAACTTCGGTGATTCCACTTCTAGATTCACTGAGCGAAGCAGCGGAATCCATCGGTGCCGTGAACGTCATCAAAATCAAAAACGGCCAACTAATTGGCTACAACTCAGATGTTTATGGTTTTGAAAAATCACTGCTCGACTTTTTGAACGCTCCTCCCCCACTCGACCTCAAAGCACTCGTGCTGGGCACAGGCGGTGCCGCAAAAGCGGTGATTTTTGTGCTAAAAAAATTGGGCATTGCATTCCAAAGTGTTTCACGCAAACAGAACAGCGAGGCCATTTCCTACGAAGACATCACGCCCGCTGTCTTCCATTCGCACCAACTTATCGTCAACACGACCCCGCTTGGCATGTCACCCAACTTGGAAAGTTGTCCACCGCTGCCTTACGAGCTGGCCACGCCTGACCACTTTTTCTACGACCTCGTTTACAACCCCGAAAAAACACACTTCCTCACCCTCGCCGAAGCCGCAGGAAGCCATATCCAAAATGGGCTTTCCATGCTACATTTGCAGGCGGAAAGGGCATGGGAGATTTGGCAGGATTGACAAAAAAAATCGCCGCCCCGCAATTCAAAACTCAAAATACATTAAAATGACCATCGCAATTGGCTGCGACCACGCAGGATTCCCGTACAAGGACAGCATCATCCGACTCCTAAAAAAACAAGGTATCGAAGTGCTGGATTTTGGCACAAACTCCTCACAATCAGTAGATTACCCCGACTTTATCCACCCAACCGCAACAGCGGTGGAAACGGGCAAGGCCGCTCTCGGTATCGTGCTTTGCGGCAGCGGCAACGGTGTGGCCATGACCGCCAACAAGCACCAGGGCATCCGGGCAGCCCTCTGCTGGAAGGTGGAACTCGCTGCTCTCGCTCGGCAGCACAACAATGCCAACGTGCTGGCATTGCCCGTCCGTTTTGTCAGCAAAAAAATGGCATTGGCGATGGTAAAGACGTTCTTGGAGACGCCATTTGAAGGAGGCAGGCACGAGGGCAGGGTGAACAAGATTGCTTGCAGCTAAGTAGAAAGACATTAGAAGTCAGACAATAGACTTTAGATAAGACATTGATGGTCAACTATTTGCGTGAATCCTAATATCTATTGTCTGGTTACTTAAATTTTTTTGTATCAACGCAAGGCCGTCAAATACTACAACCGATGCTTGAGGTTTGAAGAAATATTCCCTACCTCCCACTCTACTCTTTTCATAAAAACAGCCTTGCGTTCGGGGCAATTGTGCTTTGAGCAAATCTGGCAGGAAAAATCCAAGCAGCCGTCCGTGTGGACGAACATCTCCACACTTTCCCCAAATTTTTCTTTGACCAACCTGTCAATTTTATCCACTTCATCATGGGCCTCGTGTACGTTGAGGAACCACGGCACGGTGAGGTGAAAATCGAGGTGCAGCACGCTGCCATACTTGATGATGCGCAGGTTGTGAATGTCCACCCAATTCTGTTCCCGGCGTTCGTTCAGCAATGCTACGGCCTTGTCCAACAGTTCCGAATCGGCTTCGTCCATGATGCCAGCTACGGAACTGCGCATGATTTTTATCCCCGTGAAAATGATGACGAAAGCGAAGATGAGTGCCACCACACTGTCTACCCAAGCCCAGCCCGTGAGGCGCATGAGCACCAACCCAGCGATGATGCCCAACGAGCTGTAAGTGTCTGATTGTAAATGCTTTCCGCTGGCAATCAGGGCGAGGGAGTTGTTCTTGCCCCCCTGTTTTACAGCCAAGAAACCCACGCCGAAATTGACCGCTGCAGCACCTGCAACTAACAGGATGCCGAAGTCCAAGCTGCCAATCTCATGCGGGTGACGCAGATTGTTGATGGCTTCGTAGATAATGACTACCCCAGCCACGGTTATCAGCGTTCCCTCGATGCCCGCAGAGATGAACTCGACCTTGCCATGGCCGTAGGGATGCTCCACGTCACGTGGTTTTGCGGATAAAATCAAGCTGTACAAGCCCACGAAACTGGCCACCACGTTCACGGTGCTCTCCAGCGCATCAGTGAGGATGGCGACAGACGAGGTGATGTACCAAGCAGCCAATTTCAATGCAAAAAGCACCAAGCCGACCACGACCACGAGCTTTTGGATGTTGAGGTTTTCTTTAGATGCGGTCATGAAATGGATTTTGGAGGATTAGGATTTAAGCGTTAAACCTTCATTAATCGCAGCGCTTCCCGTTTGGTCAGCGGCGCAAGTTGAGGATTTTGCTCAACAAACTTGGTGACACCTTCCCGGTCTGTGCGGGAGTGCTGCCGCAACGCCCAGCCAGCACCTTTTTGCAGGAAAAACTCCTTGGAGCTAGCCACTTGCAGGATGCAATTTTTCATCAATTCAAAATCTGTCTTGTCACGGTAGGTGAGCTGAAAGATGATACAGACCCGTTGCAACCAAAAATTGCCGGAGGCCATCCATCGCTGCGTAACGGACGAGATGAGTTGCGGGTGCTTTTTGAAATGGAGACCAACGAGTTTGGCGAGCCAGTCCACTGTGTCCCACCAACTTTTGGTGGTGATGAGTTCTTCAAGGAAATCACTGAATTCGGCAGGCTGTTTTTTTAGCGATTTCTGCATCATTTCGAGGGCGAAGTAGTGCAGTTCCCGGTGCTCGTCGTCAAAGCAAAGGCGGGCAAGTTTTTTCAGTTCTTCGCCTTCAGGTATGCCCTTCTCCGCCATGATTTCCTTGGCCAATGCCATCCAATGGCCAGCTTTCAGGCCATAAAACTCGAACTGGTTGCGCATGTAGCGCATTTGGCCAAGGGCAGTCGCTGGGTCGCCTTTTTCAAGGAAAACAGCTTGAACGTGGTGCAGGTATTGCATCTTTTTGATCGAAAATGGAACCTTGAAAATGGAGTTCAAGCGCGAGCATTAACTCTCCATTGTGCTCAAATCTTCGCCCCGCCAATCGCCTCCAAGTAGATGTCGTTGACAAAATTGAAGAACTGCTGGAGCGCATTCGTGCCTTTGTTGGTCATGTTTAAAAACATCTCGCTTTCCACGGCATTGTCCACTTTTTTCGAGGACGACATGTCAAAGCTATGGAACTCCTTACCCAAATTGTTGAGGTAGCCCATCATGCCAACGTTGCTCTCAGCATCGCTGCCAGCAGCAGCCCGGATGGTGTTGGGGATGTTCCAGTGCATCACTGCGGCTTTTTCGCAAAGCTGTTGCTTGTGGTTCTTCGGCAAACGCAATTTCTTCGCAAAGCCTTTTTCCAAGTTTTGCTGCATCAGGTACTGGTTGTTGGTAAAAATGAGCAGTCCATCGTGTTTGGCGAGATAAAACTGCTGGCCATCCATGCCCGGCACCGCCATTCGGTAGAACTTGCCGTCTTTCGTCAGTACGTTGGAGTGCAGGCCGAGGTCAATGAATTTCTGGATGTCGTTGCCGTTGCCGTAAGAAGCCAGCGCCGTGAAGATGGGCACTTGTTTCTGCATGGTTGTGTCCTTGGTCGTGAAGTTGAAATCAGCGTCATAGTCGTAGATTTGGGAAGTGACTTCCACGGTCTGAATACCGGACACGGACACCATCAGGTCGCCCTTGAGCAAGTTGCCAATGGCCTCCTCGTCAATGAAAATGCCGATGATTTTCATGGCATCGGCAGCAGCCTGACCGTACTGAGGTGTGGCATCGAAAATCTTGTAAAGCAGCGCCTTGGTCTCTTCGATGGTGTTTTTGATATTGTAGTTGAGGTAAAAATAGCCGAATAGCTCGTCGCCGCCCTTCACGTAGCGCAGCATCTTTTTGTTGAATTTGGAGTCGAATGATCGCTGGTAGAAGCGCTTCATGTCCTCGTTGAAGAACATCTGTGAGCGGATGGCCATGCGCTCGTCCTCGAAGTTGAGGCCCATCGAGACGTAGGTGTCACCGTACATGACGTCCATCATGCCGCCCATTGCCGACATGACCTGCTCAAACGAATTGCCCGGCACCATGCCGCCCATGCCTGCCTGCTGCATGGTGTTCATGTTGTCCATGAAAAAGCCGTAGTCCATCCAAAAATGCACGTCGTTTGTTTTGCCCTTGGCCATTGCGAAGCGCTCATTGCGGGTGATGGGCTGCAAAAAATCACGGTTCATCACCTTCAGTGCCCAATTGAAGGCAGCAGTGTCAAGTTCCTCCACCCAAGTGAAGTCATCGCCCATGCCTTCCAAATTGATAGCCTCCCCTTCTTCCGATATAAATTGGATGGAATCAGACTCCTCCCAAGTTGGCAACTCCTCCAATGGCTCATCCACTGGAACTTCCTCTTCTAAACCAATGCCCTCTTCGTATATCGTATCGAGCATTTCATAATCTTCGTAAACAGTTGTGTCGTAGGAGTTGTAATCATAGTTGTACCCCAAGTCGTAACTGTTGGGGTCGTAGCCTTTTTCATGCATCACGTTTACCACCACCTCGTCATTCCAA
>CAYTZS010000248.1:0-6934 GCA_964442355.1 uncultured Saprospiraceae bacterium
ATGAGTTGAACATGACTTAGCCTGTTTAATATTTTGGGTAAAAGCTCCCGCATTTCCATATAATTTTTCATCTCTTCTTCATTATTTTCTGGTTTAATATAGGTGGACTGACTTTGGCTATAATTCCTAGGTTCCAATGATTTTATTTTATCCTCAATTACACCCAACGCATTACTCAAATATACCTCAGTTCTAAATTCCATATCCAATGCACAGCAGAAAAATTTCTTCCTCGAAAACTCCGAACCAAACAGATAATCCAAGCTTTTAACCACGGTGGGTGATTGCAAAGCTTCCGAAGAAACCACAAATATCGCTGCTTCGCAAACATCCATGCTGCGCTGAATAAAAGCCAGTATTTCCTCACCACTGCGCATATATTTTACATCAAGTACAGCCTCAATATCATTATCCTCTAAATAGCCTGCTATATGCTGTGCCTGCTCTTTATTTACACTTGAATATTCGATATAAACGTAGGTGGAATTGTCGTCAAAATCCGTATTTTCATTTCCTGCCTCATCGCTCGTATCATCCGGTAATTTCCTTGCAAGCTGAATCAGGGAATTGACAATCTGATTGTTCCTTAAATTTGCATCTTCATTGCTTATGGTGCCTTGTAGGCGTTCTCTTTCAAGCCGAATATTTTGACTCGTCAAATTCAAAACCGTGTTATCCTCCGGCAATAAAATCCGCAATTCCTTGAGGGCTTTATCCACCTCTCCATTTGCCAACAAATCCAAAATCTCCTGCTTCTTCGACACCTTTTTTTCCTCGAAATCAGGCATCGCACTCGCCGCTTCCTCATACGATTGCGAAGATGGTTGCTGCTGCGTTTGCTGCTGGTTGACTGCCTTCTCCATCGCCCCCCTCGTCTGCGGCCCCAAAATCCCATCCGCCACCAACCCAGCCGATTGTTGGAATGCCGCCACCGCTGCCTTGGTCATTTCACCGGCAATCCCATCCACTTCCCCCTCAAAAAAGCCCAGTTTTTGCAGCATTTCCTGATCTTTCCGCAGTTGCTCGTTAGCGACTGGCGGCGCTTTTTTGGTTGCTTTTTTCTGAGGTGCTGTCTTTTCAGCCTTGCTCTTTTTTTCTTGTGTCACCACACTCTCCAGCCCCGATAAATCCAAATCCGGCACCTCCGGTACTTGCTCCATCAACGGGAACTTCTTCCGTAACTCCTCCCGCACTAATTCGCTCAACACGCCCACCGAGTTTGTCACCTCTTTTGCGCCAGCACTCAGCAAACTACCACGCAGGTTCAGTCCCCGCTTGTTCGTGAAAAAGACAACGGGTGCCCGATTGGCCACGATGTCCAGCGTGATTTGCCCGGTAAGCTCCTCGCCCGGCCTGCCGAGGTCGGAGATGACGAGGTCGAAACGCTCGCTGTTCAGGTAGCCATGCGCCTCGGCGCTGGTGGTGGCCAGTTTGAAATGGATACCCAGCGATTTCGACCAAGAATCCCGGTATTGCTGGTTGTTCTGCGGCCTATCGTCAATCCACAGCACCCGGAAGCTTTGCGAAGCAAGCCAATCGAACAGCTCATTGCGCAGCTCGGCGGCATAGCTTTGGTCGCTCACTTGGTTCTTCGAGATGGCCAGTATCCGCTTGATTTCGCCCTCCACCAGCAGCAGGTCGGCGGGCGTCAGGTTCTTTTTCAGTTCCTCGGCCAGCGTTTCGGGAAGCTCGCCCTTGCGAAACCATTCGAGGCGGCTGAGTAGGCGCAACGCTTGGTTCCAGCGCTCGTTCCGCTGCCACTGGCTCAGGTCGGCGGCGAGCGGAATGGCCTCGTCGTGCAGGATGCAGGTCAGCTCAAAATAGAGTTCGGGATAGACCGCACAGGCGCAAAGCCACATAAACGCCTCGTTGCCGAGGTAGCGATAGACCTCCATGAACACCTCAGAAGGGTCGGGCTGGCGATAGCCGTCCGAGAGCTTGGGTGGCGACTGCTCCGGCAGAATCGCCTGCCACTCCTCGAAACTCGGTTGCGCAGCACCGTTCCAAGCGGCCATCAGCTTGCCGAGGCCCTCCACGCTCATGGGCACCACGGGCATCAGGCTCGACAGCGAGCGTTCGGCAGCGCCCCATTCCACGTTGGCATTGGTGGCCAGCAGCGCCACGTTCGAGAAGTCGTCGGGGAGTTCCAACGCCAGGTTGCTTGGCGTCCCGGTGGCCGGGTTCACGAAATGCGAGGCATGGCTCAACAGCAGCAGCCTTGCCCCGCTCCACTCGCTGCGCAGCCGTTCGATGCTGATATGCGTTTGCTGCTCCCGCTGCTCCTTCCAACAGTGGCCGGGGTTTTTATCGAAAAAATAAAACTCCGCTTCGAGGTCACGGCGGTTGATTTCACGGACGAGTTCGGCGGCGTAGCCCGCCAAATGGTCCCGTGGGCTTTGCTGTTCGATGAGGGCGAGGTAGCGGGGCGCCTGCTTCCGTTTTTTGAAGACCAGCTTCGGGAAGCCGCCCGCACGGGTAATGGCCCGGATGGTGCCCGGCACGTCCCATTCGGTCGAGTCCGTCCACACTTTTTCTTGCAGCGGGGTCATCGCTGGCCCCATCTCGGTGAGGTTCCAGACCCGCAGCGGCTCCTCTGGAAAATTGAGCAGGGGCAGCACGGGGGCCAGTTTTTCCGAAGGGTTCGGTGGGGTAAATGGGCGTTCGGGGATACTCGTCGGACGTTTTTTATCGTCGGTTTTGATGGGCGTCGGAGGGTTCAAATCATTGCGTTGTTCCTGTTCTGGTTTGATTTCCCCATCGTTTACCAAGGGTTTTATGCCCTTCGGCAAAAACGTATCGAACACCTGCCCGAACAGTTCCTGCTGCTCCGCCGAGCGGCAAAGCAGGGCGCTGAGTTGTGCCTTCAGTGCCTCGGTAGTCAGTGCCTCGTCGGTCTCCACGGCCTGCCAATACTCCGCCACCCGCAGGTAGGTGTCCACACCGAGCAGGAACCCGTTGGCCTTCAGCCTCCTGAGCATCCGGTGGAATGGCGGTATGTCGGGCAGTCTTTCAGGCATGTTGGCTTCTGATTTTTTGGTTGTAATCAAATAGCTTTTGCGCCAAAATCTCCTGCACTTCCTTCATCGGTTTCCTTTCGCCTTCGGCAAATGGGAACAGTTCCTTTTCGTCGGGCGGTGCGGGAACCTTGCGGTCCTTGAATACTTTCTCCTTCCAAACCCCCACGTTTTGCAGGGAGATGGGTTGCATGCTCGTCAGGTTTTTCACCCGCCCAAGGAAGCGGGCGTCGTTGGCCAGCCCATCAAAAAGTTGCTCGAAATCCTTGCGCTCGCCGAAGTACAGGCAGGAGAAAATAATGGCCAGCCGGGCCTTCAGCTCCGTGTTGACCTTCTGGCTGAACTCGCTCATATAATATTCCAGCCACAGCTTGATGTCGTCGGGTGACTCCAGTTCGAGGTCGGTGAGGTTGTGGTGGATGATGAAGACCTTGTCGCCATGCGTGCTTTCCTGAAAAACATATTGCTGGCCATCGAAGGGGCATTTAAAGAGGTTGGCGTCGTAAATTTCATACAGCCTGCTCTTGCCGATGCCGGGCTGCCGCAGGTCTTTGCGCCGTGGCAGGTTCATGTCCTTCCAAACGAACAGGTTTTTGTCAATGACGGCATTGCTTTCGCAAAGCTCGGTCGCCCCAAAAAGCTCGAACCTTTTCACCAGGCTCTGCGGCAGCGCCGGGCTTTTTTCATGGACAAAAAAGAAGACCGGGCCTTCCGATTTCTTTTCCGCCAATTGCTCCAAAAACTCATGGTACTCGTCCAACTCATCGCTCCGGTCGCAGCGGTGCAGCACGGAATCGGGTATCTCCTTGCTTTGCAAATCCAGTGGGTCGGGTAGGCGGGGCGGGGCTGCGAAATCCGGCTTGGGCCAGTCCGCCCATCGCTGCTTTTTGAACTCGTCGCTGGCTGAAAGTTCGTAGAGGGTTTCGTCCGGTTTTTCCTCGAACAAATCAATACCACGGTTCATCGTTTCCTTGATTTTCGAGTCAAAACCCTTGTCGTTGAAATGGGTCTGCCGCTCCTCCAAGGCGGCGTTGGCTATCTTGAAAGCAGCTTCCAGCGTGTTGTTTTCCTTAAAAAAAGCAGCATAAAACACTTTGGCGAAGAGGTTGCCGAGCGCATCGTTCAGCGGCATATTGGTGTAAATGACAGCTGGGACGCCCACGCTTTTGAACGCCTCCACCTGCTTTGCCGTTGAGCAGCCATTCAGGAAAACCAGTTGCACGGGGTGGATGGCCTTGATGATTTTGGCGAAGCCGCCCACATTGGCCAGGTAGGCCGACTCGTATTGCGCTTCCTTGAAATTGAACTGGAGCGCCTTGTCAATGGCATGACCCGCAAAATGGAAGACCTGAAAACAGCTTTCGGTCGTGTTGCTGAACTTCTGTGTGACCGTCTCCAAATTGATTTTGTGGATGAGCTGGCATTTCCATTCGGGCAGGCTGTTCACGATCGTATTGAGTTCGTTCGCCTCAAAAAAGACCTGGTACAGCGGATTGTCCTTGTCGAATGAAGATGCTATGAAAACGGTGCGAAGCATTGAATAGTGAATGGTGAACGGTGAACGGTGAATTGTGAACGGTAAGCTTGAACGGAACGGAGACGCTATGTTCACAATTCACCGTTCACAATTCACAGTTTAAGACCTGCCAATTTATCCTTGATGCGCTGTAAATCCTCCTTGTTTTTGCCGAGCATAGAAAGCGACGGCTCCAGCTTCGAAAAATCGCTGGCCGATAGCCGGGCGCTGGGGTTCACGCCCATTTCCCAGAGGAAGTCCACCCAAGCGATAAGCTCGGCAGTGGCGGGGTTTCGGCGCAGGCCGGAGTTGCGGAGGTCGAGGAAAAAATCCACGGCGGAGCTGACCATTTCCGTCTGTTTTTTGGCGTCGTAAAGCCCTTTGGCCGCCAAGATTTCGAGCAGCGTTTTGGCCTCCTTCGGGAATGGGATATGGTAAAAAGCGCAGCGCCGAAGGAAGGCATCGGGCAGGTTTTTTTCCGAATTGGAAGTGATGATGAGCAGCGGCTTTTTCACCTTTCGCTCAGTGCGTGGCTTGTCCCGTTCAGCTTTTTCTGCAAAATAGATGAAGCCCTGGTCGTCCATGGCGGGCTTGCCTTCGATGCCAAGCCCGGCCAGTGAAGGCATATCCTCCCACTTGAATTCTTTATTGTTCAGGTCTTCAGTTGTTGCCTCGTCAATGCGGAAGCCCAGCTTTTCAAACTCAAACAGGAGGTCGTTGGGGAAGTCCCTCGGTGCCTTGTCAATCTCGTCCACAAGTACTACTTTTCTCATGCCGTTTCGGGCGGCAATTATGGCCTGCCCCAGCGCCTCGAACTGGATATAATTCATCACGTTGTCGGCCTTCGGGTTTGCCTGCCCGTGGTTGTGGTTGTCCCGGAAGTGGCGGATGGCGTCGTAGCGGTAGAGCAGGTCCTTGGCCGTGGAGGTGGTCTTTACGTTGAAGCGCAGCACGGCGTCGTTGAGGCCAAAGCCCTTTTGGTAGTCTGCGTTTTGGGCAATCCAATAGGCCAGTTCGGTCTTGCCAGTACCCGGCTCGCCGGTGAGGAAGAGGGGCAGCTCCATTTTGATGGCCATTTCGACGGCTGCTTTGAGGTTTGGGTCGGGCAGGTAGCTCAGTTTTGACATGTTCTTCTCTTTTGATTTGTGCAAAAGAAATCAAACTTGTTCACATTATTAAATAATCGTGACAATGGGAGCCGGTTAGCTCGCCATTTACCTGTCAGGAAATCAAGCTGGTGTGTGACTTATAATGCGGGCTGCAAGTTGCCGCCGAGGCTCCATTTATTACTCCTCGTTTGACCATAAGAAAATGCTTAAAACCTTAAAATTGGGGTTGGCCTTGACGGATTTGTTACTATCTTGCACACGAAACCAATTTTTTCACCATAAAACATAGATTTCTATGAGCAAATTCGATGAAATGATGGCCAAATACACGGCAGAACTTAAAAGCGCCGGTAAAAGCGCCGTTGACGCAGACCAACTTACCAAAGTTGCTAAAGGCCTCGGCCCATCCATATACCTTAGGGATGCTTCCTTGGTGTCATGTACTGACAAAACGGAGACAGATAGGGTAAAAGCTAACTTCTTAAGCAAGAAGTTGGGCATGACCGACGATGCAGCCATGGACGCTGCCATCAAGGCTGTTTGTGCAGAATACGATTCAAAGCAGCGCCTTCGTGCTGTTTTTTACTACATGCTTGCCCAAAAGTTGGGTAAAACACTGTAAACACTTACAAGCCTAAAATGGCTTGGTAGCATCAGCTGCCAAGCCTTTTTTTTGCCCCAACTCCATCAGAGCTTGACGATTTTCAGCTTGTGATGACCGGATAAGAACCTGCGGATAATCCGCTTCACTTCGGGGTTGCTTTCAAACCGTTCAATGGACTCCTTCAATCCCTCGAAGTCATTTGCCTCCACATCATTCATGTTAACGTAGCCATACCCTTTGTATTCACCGCCTTCTACCAGCACCACAGCTTGTTCGTCGGGTGTGCGGCCTTTGTCAATAAGGAAAAAGTCCTGTTCGAGTAGGCTCTCGTCGAGGGCGAGCAGGGCGACTTGTGCCCGTTCGTTGTAGCTGTCCGGTGTTTCTTCACCGACGCAGGCCCCGAAGCACTGCTTGAGGTGGTAGTCGAAGCAAGGGCCGGAACGGTCTTCGAGGTGGCAGTGGCGAAGGCAGAGGTTAAAGCGCTTTTGGGCACCTTTCAGCCAGCCTTTTGCGTGGGCGAGGTCTTGGTAGGCGGAAATGACCCGCAGGTTTTTGCGGGTTTTTGCCGTCGGCTTGGCCACATCGAAACAGAGGTAGCCCGCTTGGTTCTCGAAGCAGTGGATGACGAATGGGTACTCCCGCACCTTTTGCGCCCGATTGATGGGGGGGCGCATGAGCTTGATTTCGTGTG
>CAYTZS010000249.1:0-6895 GCA_964442355.1 uncultured Saprospiraceae bacterium
GCTCCTTTTCCATTTAACATTATTGACCGATTAGCAAGTCATCAATGCGTCTCCATTTCGTGTGAAATCAATGGTTCGGTTATTTCCTTGTTCCAATCATCGCCCTCATCTTCTTCATCTTTTTTGATGCCAAAGAATCGCTTGACATTGGTAATGACATCCCGCAAACCCTCGATGAACTGGAACATTACCGGAACGATAAACAGTGTGAGAATCATAGAGCTGGTCAAACCCCCAATGAGCGCCCATGCGAGGCCATTTTTCCATTCCGCTCCAGCGCCTTTCGCCAAAGCGATGGGCAAAAAGCCGATGGACATGGAAAGTGTTGTCATCAAAATCGGGCGGAGTCGGGTGCGGCCTGCGGCAACGAGTGCCTCAATGGTCGTCATGTCGTTGTCCTTTTTGGCGTGAGAAGCAAAGTCAACCAGCAGAATACCGTTTTTGGCAACAAGGCCGAGCATCATAATCAAACCAAGCATGGCAAATATGTCCAACACACTCAGCGTCAAAGCCATTGCCAAGAAGGCACCAGAAATGGCGGGCAGAATCGAAAATCCAACCACCAGCGGATACGACCAGCTGTCGTAAAGTGCCACAAGAATCAGGTAAACGAAAGTCAAGGCGGCAAAAAGTGCCAACAAAAGGCTAGTGAAACCTTCCGCCTGATTCTTCAAGTCACCCTCGTACATGATAGTAATGCCTGCGGGCGGCTTCAATTCTCCTTCCAAAAGTGCTGTGATTTCAGCGCCAATGTCGCCACTGGGGCGGCCAAGCACCTTTGATTTTATCAGCACAGAGGGTTGGCGGTTGAGGCGCTCCAATTGGTTGGGGCCAGTCGTTTGCTCCACGTTGGCAAACTGGCTGAGTTGAATCAATTGGCCTTGGTTGTTCATCAACTTGAGGTTGGAGATGTCGTCAACACTGTTGCGGTTAAAGCCGTCCATTTTGATGTTGATGTCGTACTCCTTCGAGCCTGACCGGAACTGGGCATCCGTATTGCCGTTGAAAGCAGTCTGCATCGTGGCACCGACCATATCCATCGTCAGGCCAAGTTGCGACATGCGCTCACGATCCACTGTCACTTTGATTTCTGGGCTTCCTTCCTCGATGGAAAGTTTCGCCTCAAGCGTGCCTTGAATTTTCTTGATTTCGCCTAAAACCTTTCCGGCATAATCCATCACCTGCTCTTTGTCAGAGCCGCTAATGTAGATTTGGAGTGGATCCTCGTCGGCTCCGCCAAAAAAGCTTACGGGTGCTGTGGTAATTTTTACCCCCGGCAATTCTCGCTCAAGTTCGTTGCGGACACGTTGGGCGTACAGGTCGGTGTTCACGCCGCCACGTTCCTCCTGTGGAACAAGCTTCATGGTCAGCTCCGACATGTAGGATGTAGCTTGGCTTCCGAACATGCCTGAGGACTTGCCAATCGTAGAAAATACTTTCGTGACTTCTTTCTTCTTTTGAAAAAACGCCTCTGCTTTCTGGGTCGCAAGGTTCGTTTCATGCAGGGTCGCATCCTTGGGTAGCTCCAACTTCATGATGAACTCACCACGGTCGCCGGGTTGGATAAACGCCGTTCCAATGAACCCATTTGACACCAGTCCGAACGAACTGAAGAACAGCACGATGATGAGCACAAACACCAAAAATGATGGCAAGTAGAGGTTGTAGTGCTTTTTTCTTGGCTTGCCATCTGCTGCTTTTCGTGCTTCAACGCTTCGAAGTTTGGAAGCGCTGTAAGCTATTTTGATGGGATTGAGCACCCTGCCCAACATGCGTGCGTACCACTCGTTTACTCGGTGAATGATACCTTCGAAGCCGTTAAGAATCATCCCCCAGATGCTCTTGTCGTTGAACTTTTCAATTCTGGAAAAACGGCTGGCAAGCATTGGTGTCAGTGTAAACGAAACGAACAATGACATCAGCGTGGAGAACGTAACCACCAGGGCAAAAGAGCGCATAATGTTACCAACGATGCCAGATGTGAGGGCGATGGGAACGAACACCACCACGTCAACCAGCGTGATGGAAAGTGCCGTAAACGCAATCTCATTTCGGCCAATGAGCGCCGCTCGTTTGCGTTTTACGCCGTGCTCCATGTACCGATAAATGTTCTCCAAGACCACAATGCTGTCGTCCACGAGAATACCAATCACCAGCGACATGGCCAGCAGCGTCATCAGGTTTAGGGTAAAACCTGCGGCATACATCATGATGAAAGTGGCCACCAACGAGGTTGGGATAGCCAGCATCACGATGATGGCGTTGCGGATAGAGTGCAAAAAGAACAACATTACCACGGCTACCAGCACAATTGCCAAGAGGAGGTCGTGCCCAACAGCATCTACCGCTTCAATGGTGAAGTCGGTTTGGTTGTTTGCGATTTCGTAGTTGAAGTTTTTGTCCCTGTACTGGACTTTGAGTTTTTCGAGTTGCGCAATAACGCCTTCGGCAACGGCGACGGCGTTGGCGTCCGTTGTTTTCAGGATTTGGACACCAATGGCGTTGTTGCCGTCCACGCGGCTGAGGCTGGTGATGTCCTTCAAACCGTCGGATACTTCTGCTACTTCAATGAGCTTCACAGGCAGCCCATTTATGGGCGAGTTGGCCACGACTAGCATTTGCAAGTCCTCCACGGTCTGGAATTTACCTGCCAGACGAATGATGATTTGCTCGTCTTGGTTTTCGATTTTTCCTGTAGGGAAGTCGAGGTTTGCCCGCTGAATTGCTTGCATGACTTGCAGGATGGTCATGCCCCTTGCCTCCAACTTTTGACGATTCACCAATACTTGAATTTCACGCTCCTGACCACCAATGATGCGCACTTCACCCACGCCTTCCACACTGGAAATGGCTGGTTTGAAGCGGTCGCTGACCAGGTCGAAAAATTCGGAGGGGTTGGCATTGGTAGTGACGCCAATGCTCAAAATCGGGAATTCGTCAGAAGCAAATTTGGTCAGAGAAGGCGGTTCTGCATTTTCTGGCAAGCGCCCCAAGTTTGCATTGATTTTGCGTTGAGCTTCTTGCAGAGCAAGGTCAACGTTGGTACCATCTTTCAGCTCGATGAACACGAACGAGAGGCTTTCGAACGAGGTACTTCGCAACGAAACGATATTTTCCATGCTCGAAACAGCGTCTTCGATGTTCCTCGTCACGGAGTTTTCGACTTCAGACGGGTTGGCGCCTGGATAAAGCGTCTGTATGATAACGAATGGCGCACTAAACTTAGGGATAAGTTCATAGGCCAGTTGCTTGTAGCTGAAAAACCCCAGAATCGTGAGTACGATGAAAATCACGATGATGAACGAGGGCCTTTTTATGGAAAGTTCGGTAATAGACATAGGTCGGTTATCGATTTGGGGTCAACGAATTTCGAATCCGCAAGTCGTTGGCCCAGGATGTAAAAAAATTACTCGCCAGCAATGTTGATATCCATGCCGTCTTCCAAGTTGATTTGGCCGGAAACCACGATTTCGTCGCCTTCTTTTAGCCCTTCTTTCACTTGAACTTTGTTATTGAAAACACTGCCAACCACGACAGTTCGAAGCACTGCCTTACCATTGTCAACCACATAAACCTTGGCATCTTGCAAGCTTCCTACGATGGCCTCACGTGGTACTGAGAGCACCTGCCGGGACACCCCTCCTTTGAAGAAAACGGTACCGGTCATGCCAGATTTGAGTGTGTCGCCTAGGTTCACAATCTCAATTTCGACCAAATACCGCCGTGACAAGTCAGCGTTTACGTCAATGAAAGTCACGACGCCCTCGAAGTTTTTGTCGGGGAACAAATCGGCCTTCATGTCGATGCGTTGGCCTTTTTTCACTGTGACTACTTGCTCCTCGGTCAAATAGACCTGCATCTTGAGTCGGCTGATGTTGGTGATGGTAGCCAATTGCATGGAAGGCGCAATGAGAGAGCCTTTTTCTACCATTTTGCCTGTGATAACACCCGAAATCGGTGCTTTCACGAAGCTCATCGAAATCTGTTTTTCAGCGCCTTTTATCTGCTGCTTAAGGTTTTCGATGCCCAACTTGGCGTCGTCAATTTGTTGCTGCGTGACGCCGCCTTCGCCGAGCAGCCGCTGGAGCCGGGTCAAGTCGTTTTCCGCTTTGGCGAGGTTGGTCTTAGTGGTTTCCAGCTGTATCTTGAGCAGGTCGTTGTCAACAGAGGCTAGGGTAGCGCCAGCTTGCACGGTAGAGCCGTTGTCGAAGTTCAAGTTTATAATCTTGCCAGCCGTTTCGCTCAGTACGACTACTTTTTTGTACGGGGCAAAATTGCCAACGACGTTGAACTCACCTGACATGGTGGCCATTTCGACCTTGCCAGTTACCACTGGAATAACCGTGTTGCGCTCCTGCGAGGCTTTGGCGTTTTCTTGTAAAACTGCCTTGTTTTGGCCGAGTTTTGTGTAGGCCAAATAAGTCAAACCGCCCAGCACCACGACCCAGATTGCGATTTTTATGATTCGATTCATCTTGTATTGATTGTTGTGATTGATGTATTGTTGAAAGTTGAGGTTAGAGTTTATTGCTGAATCATTCGCAGCAACAGTCCATTGGCACTGAGAATTTCAATCTCCGCCAACTTGATTTGTGCCAACGTTGTGATGTAGTTTGACTGTGTTTGGCGCAGCGAGGTTTCTGCGTCGAGCAGTTCCGTGATGGGTGCAAGGCCTTCTTTGTAGCGGCTTTGGGCGACTCGGTAAACATCTTCGGCCACCTTGCGGGTTTCGACGATGCTACGCAAAGTGTTCTGGTTCGCCTTGAGCGCAGTCACTGCGGCTTCATGGCTGAGTTGGAGACCAAGTTTGGCAAAGTTGTAGTCCTGATTGGTCTGCTGGATGTTCAGCTTTGCCGTCTGCATCATGCTATTTTTGTAAAAACCATCGAAAATCGGGATGTTTAGCCTGAGGCCGACCTGGGAGAAGTCAGTCCAAAAATTGCCATTGCCAAGGTCGCCAAGTTTGTTGGCTTGCCAGTCGTAGCTGTAAGAGCCAAAAAGTGCTAGAGTGGGGTAGTAGCTGGCTTTCCAGCGCTCCACATCCAATTGGTAAAGCGCTTCTTGTTTTTTCAAAATCAGCAAGTCGGGCTTGAGTAAGTAGTTAGGTTGAGCCATCACAGCGTTCACCTCCTCAAACATTGTTTCAGAAATGGTGTCCGTGAGCACGATTTCATTTTCAAGGGGCATGTTCATCGCAAACTTGAGCGCCTGTTCAGCCTGCTTGATTTGCAGGTCGAGGTTTACCAACTGCGTTTCAAGGTTGGACTGTTGAACCCGAAGCCTGTCCACATCAATTTTTTTCCCGAAACCATTGTCGTACTGCTTTTGGGTGACTGTCAGCAGCCCTTTGATTTGGCTGATATTGGCATCCAATATCCCTTTCTGCGTCCGACTTAGCTGGATTTGGTAGTAGAGCTTGGCCACATCCGATACCACTTGGTCTTTGTTTTTTTCTAAAACAAGCTTGTAGAAGTCAGTCAGTTCACGGGTAGCCCGCAGACCAAGCAGCCAGGTCTGACTGTAAACCAATTGATTAACATCAACGCCCGCAGTAGCATTCCAGTTGGTGCCAAACTGAACCTTTGCAAATTCGCCGGGTTGGCCTCCAAAAAATTCCGCAGGCACGAAGCTGGTTCGCAGCACAAGGTTGTTGATAATGGACGTACTGGCGTTCACCTGCGGCAAACCTGTGCTTAGCGACTGCCGCACCAATTCATTGCCTTTGGCAATTTCCAACTGGGCTTTTTGCACGCTGGCATGGTGTTCCACGGTGTACTTTAGCGCAGTTTTTAAGTCAATGTTCTGCTGCGCTTGTAGATGGGAAAACGTGAGAAATGGCAAGACCACAGCAAGCCATTTTAGGTGATTTCTTAATTTCTCCATTTTAGGTCACATGTTTTAAATCAAATTCCAAATTGTGTCAAATAACTGATAATCAATTAGTTGTCAACTATCTACTTCATTTGTGTATTTCTTCCAAAGCTTGAGCCCCTTCGGGGTCGCAATGGCGTGAATATGATAGTTGTGCAGTTCCCTTATCATCTCTCTTCTGGAAAATTTCGAGTTCGGGTTGGCCATTTCATCTACAATCATGTAGGTAGATTTGGCGTAAACCTTGGCGATGAATTCGGCGTTCAAGTCTGGCCTGTAATTACCTTCTTCAATGCCTTTTTGAATATTCTTCATGATGCTGTTGATGATATGGGCATCTTGTTTTTTCATCAAAGTTTCCCAAGATTTGAAGTAGTACTTCTGTAAGTCAAACAAGGTGCTTTGAGATACATCCTCAATTGTGGTTGCCAGGTAAACGCCCATGTTTTTAACCTCATCCAGTGCATCTTTAGAAACCTTGGTAATGTCAGCCGTGCAACTCTGTTCTCGTTCGATATGGGTGTTCACAACTTCTTCAATGAGTTGGTCCTTGTTTTCAAAATGCTGGTACAACGTTTTTTTTGACATTCCAAGTTCCCTCGAAATATCGTCCATCGTAACGCTCTTGACCCCAACTCGCATGAAAAGCTGCTCAGCACGTTTGATTATTTCCTCTCTAATGTCCATCAAATTTTTACTCTTTTTAATAGCATTCACTACAATGTCAAAGGGAACATAGGAAACTTTTAATGGTTCAATAGTTTCTAAAGTTTATTCAAAAAAAATAAAAAAAGCTTGCTGGGCATCCAGCAAGCTTTTTATCCGTCCACAATTTCATACACGCCATTCCCTTCAAAACCGTTTAACAGACTCGATGATGTACATTGGTCGGTGTTTGATTTCTTCGTAAATGTTTGAAAGATAAATGGACATGATGAATAGAACCAAGCAAGTAATGGCGAAAAAGATGGAACTCAAAACCACAAGGAAGGTCCAACCCGGAACAACTGGATGGTAGTCGCCA
>CAYTZS010000250.1:0-6717 GCA_964442355.1 uncultured Saprospiraceae bacterium
AAAATGCGGGCGTTTTTGGTCGGTGGTATTTTAAAAGTAACAGGGAGGCAGTAATCAAGATTCTTGTGCCTGCCAACGTCTATTGGCGCTTTTCCAATTGCTTTCCTTTCACTTCCACGAGCGTGTCTCTTTCATAACGGGCTTCATAAATCAGGATGCCTTCGGGCGACCATTTGCGCAGGTAGCCGTGTTTTTTTCCGTTCTCAAAATTCAGCAACAATTGCAGCGATCCATCTTCATAAAAAGTAGAATCACCACCCTGTTTCAGCCCATTTTCATCAAAATATTGGATTTCCTTGGTTTGTCCTTTAGGGTAGAAAAACACGGAGCGGCCAGTTTGCATGTCATTTTTGAATAAGCGTTCCGAGCGGATTTGGCCATTGCGG
The DNA here is from genome assembly GCA_964442355.1 of uncultured Saprospiraceae bacterium. GTDB lineage: Bacteria > Bacteroidota > Bacteroidia > Chitinophagales > Saprospiraceae > UBA6168. The sequence goes on from CAYTZS010000250.1 coordinate 387, forward strand.
TAGTACTCGGCCATCAAGCCTTCTTTTTTTCCATTGATCTCGAAGTGGCGGCGAGAAATTTCACCACTGGCAAAACGCTGGATAACTTCAACTGGCTTGGCTTCGGGTTGCTTACAGGCAGGCATCTGCCCAATGCTTGTCAAAAGGATTAAGAATGCGAGAAAATAGCTCCGTTTTTTGTCCAATTTCATTCTGCTCGGTGATGGTAAAAAGCAAACAAGCCTGCCCAAACGAGCAAGCCTGTCTGCTATTAAGTACTCTTTGGGGTCAATTACTTTTTCCAAGGCAGTTTGTTCACCTCGCGGCCAATAACGGTGCCGTAGCGAACACCTTCGTCACAGTCCATCCGCCAGTGAACGCCCAACAATACCCTCGACCATGCGTTCTCCTCTGCCATTTCGTAGAAGCTGCCGAAAGTGCGGGGTTTCCCCTCGAACTCGGTGCGATTCTCGTGGCAACGGTCGGTCATTGAGTAGGCATAGCCAAACACGCTGGCCAGTGTTTCTGCGCCTGCGGCTCCCATCGTGGAGTGGCCGGACGGATAGGCAGGGAAAGAGGGGGTAACACCCTCATCGCCTGTGAGCGGATTGTAAAGGTTTGGCTTGTAGCTTGGGTCAATCACTTTTTTGATGTAGGTGTCTGGGCGCTCCACGTTGTAGTGATATTTGGAGTTCCAGCAGCCAACAGCCGCATCATTCAACGCCATGCCCACCTTTGCATAGGTTTCCAAAGCTGTTTCGAGGCTTGGCTGCTCATGGTCAATCACTTGGTTGGCAATGGCAGTCCAACGTGGGCCGGGGCTGAAGGTCAGGTTGAGGAGGTCATCGCTCCAGAACTCGCCAATCCACTCCGTGGTGTAGTCCAACTCGGCATTTTTGGTGTACACTTGAAGGGCTTGAGAGTAGTATTCGGAGTTGGGGTCTTCACTGTAAGCCATGAAGTAAGTGGATGGCGGGAGAGCCAATTTTTGGTCTTGCGAAATAGCGAAGGTGCGAACCTTGCCAAAGAACGGTCCCATTGGTTTGCCGGGGCCAGGGAAGGTAGGCTCCCAGTCGCCGGGGCCGTCATAATTGACAGCCCAGTCGTAGGTTTCGTTGGTCTCAAAGTTGCCAAAAGGATCCTTGTAGGCGTTGTGGCCATAGCTGTCCGTCGTTGACCAGTTCCAGACCGCATCACCCACACTTGAACCGTAGGTTTTTGAGCGCTCATAGACTTCTTGGCCTGCTTCGGCGAGGTACTTGTCATCCAGTTCGTCTGCCAAATCTGTGATTTTACTTTTCACGTTTTCCGGCATGTCGGCAAAAAACTTGGGCATCATGTTGGCATAAACCGCATTGACAACCGTAGGCCAGTGGTATTCAGCTTTTGGGTCGGCATCGGGGATGTTGAGGCCAGCATAGCGGCTTTCCAATGAATTGTAATCGGGCATGCCAGTCACACAAGCCTCGTAAGCTGCCAAGCCCATGTACGCCAATGCCCGCGGCGCTGGACCTGGGCGGTAACCAGCAGCATAGCGTTCTACATCCAAGAATACGAGGTTCCACCTGAGTGCTGCCTGGGCATCATGATCTGCCACGAGATTCGCTTGAGCTTGTGTGTCGTCGTCCTTCCCGCAGGAGGAAATTAAAAAGGACAGCAGCAGCAAGCCACACAGGTAAGTTAAAAACACGTTTCTAAATTTCATTAGGATTACAAGTTTGATGATTAAATAGCGTCTGGAAACAACTGGGGATTACGCCTTTTGGAAGGCGTTTTTTGCGGAGTTTTCCAAACTTCAGGATTGATATAGTCACAAAAAGTGATGCTGCAAAATTAGAACCACCGTCATCGAAAGGTACTTAGAAGATACTTAGAAGGTGCTTAGAAAATAGTTAGATTTGTTAAAGGGGGAACGTAGCATCTGGTGATGCTGCAAAAAAATGAGGGGAGTGGTTTTGACCCACTCCCCTCAAAATTACATTGTTTCACAAAGAGCTGGTTACGTCAAAACCTCGCCCGGAGCGATAGCACAAAATTCCTCCCTGCTGCCACCATCCCCGAACTGTAGGGGCGGTACCGTTGGTCGGTGATGTTCTCCACACCGCCGCTGATGGCCCACAGCTCAGACAGTTGGTACATCGTCTTGAAGTTCAGGGTGTACCAGCTTGGTGAGTGTGGGTTGCCATCTTCATCAACAGCGTAGAGGTGCTTCTTGGCACGTTCCTCGGCTGCCAGGTCTTCGAAGTACACTGCACCGCTGTATGCCACGTAGGCTTCCATTCTAAACTGCTGCTTGGTGTAGCTAAACCGGGTGATGCCGAACAGCGGTGCGGCATGGCGAAGTGGGTCAGTGGTGCCATCGGCCAGTTCTTCTTCGCCCTGTTGCCAGGTAATGCGGGAGGTAAGCCCGCACCCATCAGTCAATTTGAGTTCCATGCCCGCCTGGATGCCAAAAACCTTTGCATTTGCTGCATTTTGAAGGGATTGCACTCGGCTCATTTCCCCGCCGTAAAGGATGCTGTCCTCGCCATTCAGCGTAAAATCACGTTGCACGAGGGCCTTATCGAGTAGGGTATAAAAACTCGTGACGTCGAGCCGCATTGTTTTGCCAAATTCCTTGGCGATGCCGATTTCGGCGTTCCATGCGTATTCTGGCCCCAGCGCTGGGTTCGGCACCACGACCAAACCGGGAGCGGAGTCGAAGACCTTGCCCATATCGTCCACGTTGGGCGAGCGGAATCCGGTGGATAGGTTGGCTCGCAGTTGCCAGTCGTGGCTGGGGTGAAAGACCAGCCCAAGATTGCCCGTGAGGGCCCCGTTGTTCATGATGGCGGTTTGAAACGGGAGTGGATAGAAGTCTGTATCAAACCTCGCAATCAGCCCAAAACCATTGTAGCGGGCACCACTGAACAACGTCAGTTTTTGCGAAGCTTGAAACTGCCATGCCAAATAGGCAGCACGGGACGACCAATCGGCCTGCGGGTAGCGGGCAGGGCCTTTCACTACTTCGTGGGTTGCCATGTCCTCGTTCGTGCCGCTGGAGCCCACTGCATTGCGGACGCCCTCCAACCCGTAGAATAGCTTGTGCTTTTGGCCGAGTGCCTTCTGAAAGTCGAGGTTGAGCGACCAGACGTTCACCTTTTCCAAGCGGGTGCGCCGCTCCATTTTGTTGAAGTCACGGTCAATTCGGCTTTCTTCGAAACGCTGGTGTGCCAGCCGCAGGCTCATTTCATCGTACCATCCACTAGCTTTCACCTGCGACACAGTCAGGTTGTTCATCATCCATTCCTGCGGGCCGTACATCCATTCTGCACTGCGGGGCAAACCTTCCCGATAAACCAAAAGGCGGTCGTAGCGGGCAAAATCGGTAGTGGTGGAATAATGAAACCCGTAGGTGATGTCCAAGTGCTTGTTTGGTTGGTAGCGAACCTTCTGCATCAGGTTGATTTGCTGGTAGGCGGTCGGGCGCTGCACGAGCGGGTCTTCGTTCATGAACACCATGTCCTTTCCATCGAGGCGCTGTACGTACTCTCGGCGCAGGTACTCGTCGGGGCCGTTGGTGCCCATGCGCAGGTCGCCGAAGTCGGAGTGGGTCAGGCTGGTGGTCATGGCAAACTTCTTCCATGCGGCATTCAAGTTGAGGTGTGCCGTCAGCTCGTGATTGGCCGCAGAGTAGCGCAGGGCCGCCCCGCCCGTGATGGCCGACTTGGCTTCGCCCAACAGTTTGGGGGTCAGCGTCGTGAAGTTCATGACCCCTGCCACGGCATCGCTGCCATACATCACCGAACCCGGCCCGAACAGCACTTCCGTGCTTTCAAGGGCGAGGGGATCCAGCGAGATGACGTTCTGCAGGTTGCCGCTTCGGAATATCGCCGTGTTCATCCGCACCCCATCCACGGCCATCAACAGCCGGTTCGTGGCGAAGCCACGAATCATGGGGCTGCCGCCGCCCTGCTGGCTTTTTTGGATGAAAACCTCACCCGACATGCCGAGCAAATCCGCTGCGGTCTGCGGATTTTCAAGCGCTACATCGGTTGGTTTCATCACGGCGATTCTGAAAGGCACGTTCCTGCTCGACTGGCTCCAGCGGGTAGCGCTGACCACCACTTCGTCCAGCATCGTCAGAGGGAGTATCGTGTCATGGTTTGGTTGTCCGAGGGTGTCGTTAGTCGTCAGTTCGGGAGGGGGGGCATCTGCCATCGCCAATGCCTCCAATGGCAGGCTCCCCGCTTTGCCCTTCGTGCTGGTGGACTGGCAAAACACTGCCGTCGCCCATCCAAGGCATAGCCAAAGGGATATCAGTTTGTTCATGTCGTGTTTGTTTTCTCAATAGGAAATAGCCGAACCTACCGATGGCGCAGGGCCTTCGGCAGTCGAAAATTTAATAGCCAAAATCATGGAACTAAGCCTCTGGCGGCGGGGCGGTGGGGAGTGGAGAGTAGGTTTGTTTTATGAAAAGGTAAAAATGCGGCGTTGGCGAAGCAGCGGCGAAGATGGGTTGAGCCTCGGCGGGTTGTTCGCAGAAAAGCGATTTCAGGAAATCAAAAAAGCTGCCCAAGCTGTGTTGGCGCTGTGGGTCGCTGCCCGCTGCGAGGGCGGTCAGTGTGTCGAGCTGGCGGTTGATTTGGGTCTCCGCTTGGTCGTGGATGCACCAGTAGGTGATGCTGTCGGCCCGCTGCTGCGACTTTACGATGTCGTACATCTCGCCCTGGTACTCGAATTCCCTGGCGTGTTCCCACCGGAGTTCTGTCTTGATTTGATAGTTGGAAAAGGACAGCTGTACCAGTTCATTTTGGCCTACCCCTGCGATTATCTGCGCTTTGACGGCTTCCCGTATTTCCGACTTTCGGTGCAAAAGAATGGCTTTTGTGCCCATGAGCGGGCACAACAATACGAGAAGGAGGAATATGGCAAAGCCTTTTCTCAAGGGGGAGTTGGTTGCGTGCGAATGCCAATTTACCTATTTGAATGAGTGGAAAATGAATGGGTAGCGAGTAGATAAAGTACAAAATTGACCTTGTTCGAGGAGAATAAAAAATTTTAGTTTTTCGAATAAAGGGATGTGGGATGTGTTGCGTCCAAACCGCATTTTCGGCAGCCAAGGTTTTCTTAACCTACATTATTTTTTCTCGCCTACTGCTGCCTGCATCTTTGTGCCAACAAAATCATAGAAATCATGGACAGAAAAGATTTTCTCAAAAAAGGACTCTTGGGCACAGGCATATTCGCTGCCAGCAGCGCCCTCGGCAGTGTGGTGAAAAACGACATTGACGAACTCAAGCCCCTCGAAGTCATCGGTTTCAATCATATTCCTAATACTAAATCCAATATTATGGCAAACAGCGTATTGCACAGGGCCGAAACCCGTGGCAACGCCAACCACGGTTGGCTGCAGAGCTACCATACTTTTAGCTTCGCAAATTACTACAACCCGGAGCGGATGCACTTCGGTGTGCTGCGGGTACTCAACGACGACACCGTGCAGGGTGGCATGGGCTTCGGCACCCACCCGCACGACAACATGGAAATCATTTCCATCCCGCTCGAAGGAGACTTGGAGCACAAAGACAGCATGGGCAACACCACCGTCATCCGCAATGGCGACGTGCAGGTGATGAGCGCAGGCACAGGCATTAAGCATAGCGAGTACAACAAGAACAAGGATAGCCAGGTGAAATTCCTGCAAATCTGGGTGTTCCCAAACAAGCGCAACGTGACGCCTCGCTACGACCAAATCACCCTCGACGCAGCCGACCGCAAGAACAAGCTCCAACAAATTCTCTCGCCCAACGCCAACGATGCAGGCATATGGATTCACCAGGATGCTTGGTTCCACCTGACGGACTTGGACAAGGGTAAAAACATCGGGTACAAAATCAAGAAGGCTGGCAACGGCGTCTATGCCTTTGTGCTCAGCGGTGACGTGACCATCAATGGCCAGGCTCTCCACCGCCGTGACGGCCTCGGCATCTGGGACACCAACGAGCTTTCCATAGCAGCAGATTCACATACGGAGTTGCTGCTAATGGAAGTACCGATGAATGTGTAACAAACAATCATAACAATTTAACAATCAAGAAAATGTCTAAAACAACATGGGCGCTCGATCCAGCGCATTCCGAAATCCAATTCAAGGTAAAGCACATGATGATAACCACCGTCACAGGCAAATTCGACCGTTTCAACGTGGAAGTGGCCGCCGACGGCGATGATTTTAGCAATGCCGACATTGCTTTTTCTGCCGAAACAGCTTCTGTCAATACTGGCAACGAACAGCGTGACGGTCACCTCCGCAGTGGCGATTTCTTCGACGCTGAGGTTCACCCAAACCTCAACTTTAAGGCGACCTCTT
>CAYTZS010000251.1:0-6672 GCA_964442355.1 uncultured Saprospiraceae bacterium
CATGTATTTTTTGCCCTCCGTGTGCAGTGGTTGCAGGTCGTACCAAGTGCCCCGCATCTCGGCTTGCGGGTTGAAGTGCGTGACGGCAATTCCCATAAAAACATAAGGAACGCTGCCTTTGCCAGCCCGGATATTGAAATCCGAGAGGTTCATCTCGCCCGTGAACGCCAGTTCCGTCAAGTGCGTGCGGAAGCTCAGGTTGCGCTCCCGACTGTCGAGATTGCTGGAGTTGGCGTCGTCGCCACTAATCATGCCTTTGAGCAGGGAGACTTTGGCGGAGAAGCGTTCATTGGCATTGTAGCGGGCAAAAACCCCGTAGGTGCCGTGGTAATGCTGGTTGGAGATGCGCTGGTCGCTCAGGTCGCCGATGTAGTTGGCTGTACCTACGAACGCACCAACTTCTTTGTACTGTGCCATTGCCGGAAGGCTCAGTAACACTGAGATGAGGAGTAAAACTTGCTGCTTCATGACGTAACTCGTTTGGTTTGGAAACCGCAACTAACAAAAGGCGGTTAGCGTACACATGAAAGCAAAAGCAAATAAGAAGCCAAAAATTTAAAATAATCAAAATGTGTTGATCAAAGGGCCAGATTTTTTTCAGTTGGCCTTGCAACTTTGCCACTTACTACCTTTGCAGGAAGACAGAAGATTGATAGCAAGACAACAAGCATCCGAAATCGAATTTAACAACGATGAAATACCATTTTACCTCCAGTCTGTTCGCCCTGATGTTGCTACTTTCTTGTGGTGGTGAACAAGACCCGCAAGCAGGTTCTTCGCAACAGGGCTCACCAGCCGATGTGCATTTTGAATTGTTGAAGCCAGAATCCACAGGCATCAGCTTTGCCAACAGCATCAAGGAGAATTTTGAGGAGAACATCATCACCAACTCCTATTTATACAATGGTGGCGGTGTGGCGATTTTGGACGTAAACAACGACGACCTGCCCGATGTCTATTTTACGGCTACGCAGCAGGCAAATCGTTTGTATTTGAACAAAGGCAAGTTCCAATTTGAAGACATCACCGAAAAGGCTGGGGTAGGTGCAATAGGCGGTACAAAAACAGGCGTGTCGGTCGTGGACATCAATGCCGATGGCTTCCAAGATATTTATGTGTGTCGGTCTGGCCTCGCACCTACCGAAGAAAGAGCCAACATGCTGTTCGTCAACAATGGCGATGCCACCTTCACCGAAAAGGCCAAAGATTACGGCCTCGACGACCGCTCGGCCAGCAACCACGCCAATTTCTTCGACTTCGACCTCGACGGCGACCTCGATGTTTATATCCTCAACCACCCCGTGGCGTGGGCAGAAGTAAACCGGGTCAGGGTAAAACAGCTCACGCAAGACGGTTCGCAGTTCGTCCGCATCACAGACCCCCTCAACGAATGGGAGTCGGACAAACTTTTCAGGAACGAGGGCGATGGCAAGTTCGTCAACGTCTCCAAACAGATGGGGATTGAAAACCGGGCTTGGGGTCTGAGTGCCACCGTCTCGGATTTCAATAGCGACGGCTACCCAGACATTTACATCGGCAACGATTACATCGAACCGGATATCCTCTACATCAACCAAAAAGGCAAGGGCTTCAAAGATGAGGTTTGGCGCTACTTCCGCCATACTGGCAACCACACCATGGGCGTGGACATCGCTGATGTCAACAACGATGGGTTGGTGGACGTCGCGGCGCTCGACATGTACGCCGAAAGCAACCAACGACAAAAAGAGCTGATGACCACGATGGTGCAAGACCGTTACCAAAGCCTTGTCAAGTACGGTTATGGCCACCAGCAAATGCGCAATGTGCTCCAACTGAACACAGGCGCTGCGCCCGGCGATGGGGCTACTTTCAGCGAGATTGGTCAATTGGCGGGCATCTGGGCAACCGACTGGAGTTGGAGTCCGCTCCTCGCCGACTTCGACAACGATGGGCTAAAGGATTTGTACATTACCAATGGCTATCGACGTGATGTCACCAACCTGGATTATTTGATGTACACCGTGGATTCTGTGATGCGGATAGGCGGCCTTTCTCCTACGAACTTCAAGACCATTGATGAGTACCTGAACAAGATACCGTCCAAGCCGCTTCCAAACTACATGTACAAGAACACGAATGGCATTCAGTTCCAAAACGTAGGTCATGACTGGGGCTTGGGCCAACCCTCCTACTCCAATGGCAGTGCCTATGCCGACCTCGACAAAGATGGCGACTTGGATTTGTTGGTGAATCAGTTGGACGGCAATGCGCTCGTTTACCGCAATAAATCAGCTGAGCGGAAAGACGCAAACTGGTTGCAAGTGAAGTTGAAAGGCAGCTCCGCAAATCCCAATGGGGTAGGGGCCAAGCTGCGCATCCGTTACGGTGATGCCGTGCAGTACCTCGAAGCAACGCCCACACGGGGTTTCTTTTCCTCCTCTGAGCCGTTGCTGCATTTTGGCTTGGGCAGTGCAACCACCGTTGCGAAGCTGGAAATCCGCTGGCCTGACGGCAAAGTGCAAATACTTGAAAACCTGCCCGCCAATCAGCGCCTTGTGCTCAACAGTAGCGATGCCAAATCTGGCAAATGGGAAGAACTGCCTGTTCCAGCGCCGCTTTTCCAAGTGGCAACGAGTACTGGCATCGATTTCCGGCACCAAGACGACGACTTCAACGACTTCACACGGGAGCGGCTTTTGCCACATTCCTTCTCTAACCTCGGTCCCAACATCGCCAAAGGCGACGTTAATGGCGACGGCTTGGAAGACTTCTACGTGGGTGGGGCAAGGAACCAAGCGGGAGCGCTTTACATTCAGCAAAAAAACAGCAGCTTCAAACGCAGCATCAGCTCTGCTTTTGAGACTGACAACACTTTCGAAGACATGGGCTGCATCTTCTTCGATGCAGATGGCGACAAAGATGCCGACCTCTACTTGGTGAGCGGTGGCAGTACCTACGAGGCCAATTCCAGCAATTACCAAGACCGGCTCTACTTGAACGATGGCAAAGGCAATTTCACAAAAGCGCCCAATGGCAGCCTTCCGAACACCAGTGCAAGTGGCTCTTGCGTCGTTGCGCACGACTACGATGGTGACGGCGACTTGGATGTCTTCGTTGGCGGCTTGGTCACGCCGGGGCAGTACCCAACCGCTCCGCAATCCTATGTTTTGCAAAACAACGGTGGCAAGTTCTCTGACGTCACCGCACAAGTGGCGCCAACGTTTGGCAAAATCGGCATGGTCAACGACCTCGCTTGGGCCGACCTCGATGGCGATAAAACCGCCGAGCTGGTTTTGACAGGGGAGTGGCTGCCAATCACTGTCTTCAAAAACAAAGGAGGCAAGCTGACGGATGTCACCGCTCAATGCGGTTTTGAGGGCAGCAACGGCTGGTGGAATTGCCTGCACCTTGCTGACCTTGACAAGGACGGCGACCTGGATTTGGTAGCTGGCAACCTCGGCCTCAATGCCCGCCTGAAACCCACCACCGGTGCGCCCATCCAGCTTTATGCTGCCGATTTTGACAAAAACGGCAGCCTAGACCCCGTGATGACGTGGTACCAAGATGGCAAGGAGTATCCATTGCCGCAGCGGGATGTGATGATTAAGCAGATGCCTGTTTTAAGAAAGGACTATGTTTATCACCGTGCCTATGGCCAGACCACCATCAAGGATTTATTCAACGTATCGGCGCTAGAAGCTGCGCAAAAGCTGGTGGCCAAGACCTTTGCAACCACCATTTTCATCAACAATCAGGGAAAGTTCACGGCGCAACCCCTGCCGATTTCGGCACAGTTTTCAGCTTGCAACCAGATTGCCACCAACGATTTTGATGGTGACGGCAACCTCGACCTGCTGCTTGTTGGCAACAGTTACTTGACCGAAGTGGAATCAGGTAGGTACGATGCCTCCAATGGCACGGTTCTACTTGGCAATGGCAAGGGCGGGTTCTCGGAATCACCGAACAGGTTCAATGGTTTTTGGGCCAACAAAGAGGCAAGGGACATGGCTGCCATCCCATTGGCCAACGGAAAAACGATGTACATCATCGCCAATAACAATGACTTCATGCAGGCTTATGTCGGAAAATAGGATGGGCCTTTTGGTTAATAAAAACTAAAACCGACCTGTCCTTTGAGCGAAAGCGATTATTCGCACGTTATTTGTCCTGTGTTCAACAAACATAGCCGCATCGTCAAATGGCGACATTTTGAAAGGCTTAAAATCAACCAATCAATTTTACGATGATAAAGAAAACGCTTCCACTGTTTCTCCTGCTTTTCACCTTCACATTTGCCAACGCACAGCTAAAGGATGCGCTGAACAAAGCCAAAAACAAAGCTGAAGAAGTCGTGCAGGGTGGCGGCCTCAACCAAGATGAAGTTGGTCAGGGCCTGAAAGAAGCCTTGAACAAAGGCGTTGGAGAAGCCTCTGATTTCTTGTCCAAGCAGGATGGCTACTACAAAAGCGCCTACAAAATCCTGTTGCCAGAAGAGGCCCAGAAAGTGGTAAAAAAGCTGAAAATGGTACCCGGCTTCGAAAACGTGGAGGCCAACCTCATAGAGAAAATGAACCGTGCCGCCGAAGATGCCGCCGTGAAGGCCAAGCCTATTTTTCTGAGCGCCATCAAGTCCATGACGTTCAAGGATGCGATGAACATCCTGATGGGTAACGACGATGCGGCCACCCGCTACTTGGAGGGTGCGACTTTCAAGCAATTGTACGCCGAGTTCATGCCCATCATTCAAGAGTCGCTGGACAAAGTAGGCGCTCGTGAGTACTGGCGCACTGCTGTCAATGCCTACAACAAAATCCCATTGGTGGAGAAAACCAACCCTGAACTGGACGACCACGTAAACCGCAAAGCATTGGGTGGCTTGTTTGGGTTGGTGGAGAAAAAAGAAGCTGCAATCCGTAGCGACGTGAGTCTTCGCAATACCGACCTGCTGAAAAAGGTATTTGCGCAGCAAGATTCCAGGAAGAAAAAATAGGTTAGTTTTTTGGTGGACTTCCACATCAAAAAGCCCCGACAGTGTGATTTCACACTGTCGGGGCTTTTTGATGCAACGGACAAACTCAGCACTCCGGCACCAGTACTGACACATTCACTGCCAAGCCACCATCCGAAGTTTCCTTGTACTTGTCGTTCATGTCAAGCGCTGTGTCCCACATGGTTTTAATCACATCATCGAGGCTGACTTTTGCCATGTTGGGGTCGCTGCTCAATGCAATTTGAGAAGCAGTGATGGCTTTCATGGCGCCCATCGTGTTGCGTTCGATGCAAGGGATTTGCACCAGCCCGTTTACTGGGTCGCAGGTGAGGCCAAGGTGATGCTCCATTGCAATTTCAGCGGCCATCAGTGCTTGCTGAGGCGTTCCGCCCATGCACTCGGTGAGTGCCGCTGCCGCCATCGCCGACGATACGCCGATTTCAGCTTGGCAGCCGCCCATTGCCGCAGAGATGGTCGAACCCTTTTTGAACAAACTACCTACCTCGCCTGCCGTGAGCAAAAATCGGATGATGTCGTCGTTGCCCTTGTTTTCGCAAAAACAGAGGTAATACATCAGCACAGCAGGAATGACGCCAGCCGCACCGTTGGTCGGCGCCGTGACGACCCGACCAAAAGAGGCGTTTTCCTCGTTGACTGCTAGTGCGAAACAGCTCACCCATTTGGTCACATTGTGGAAGGACGAGCCACTAATTTTGATGGTGCTCATCCAGCCTTTGATGGTAGTGTATTCCACGCCTTCTAGCAGCTTATCGTTGATGGCTTGTGCCCTGCGCTGTACCATTAGGCCACCTGGGAGTTCGCCGTCAGAATGGCAGCCTTTGTAAATGCAGCGGAGCATGGTGTCCCAAATTTGGAGCAGGTCATGTCGAATGGTTTCTTCCTTGCGCCAAGCCAGTTCGTTTTTCAAAACGATTTCGGAGATATTCAACCCGGTTTCCTCTACATATTTGCGAAGTTCAGCTTCCTTGTCGATGGGGTAGGGTAGCGTAATAGATTGACTATCAGTGGGTTTGCTGTCTTCTTGTATAACAAAGCCTCCACCGATAGAATAATAGGTTTCGGCAATTCCCCTGCCGTTCTTGAACTGTGCGACAAAAGTCAAAGCGTTGGGGTGGAAAGGCAGTTTTTCGAAAATAAAGGCAATATTTTCGAGCGGATTAAACGATATCGTTTTTTTGCCTTCCAAGCACAGCGTTTTTGATTGGTAGATTTCGCCGATGTACGCATCAATTTTCTCCACCTCAATGGTGGTGGGGTGGTAACCAAGCAGCCCCAGCATCACAGCGATGTCGGTGCCGTGGCCACGGCCCGTCTTGGCGAGAGAGCCGTAAAGTTTCACATGCAATGACTTAACGTCCTGACTATCAATCTTTTCTAAAAACTTGAGTGCTGCTACCCAAGGTCCCATTGTGTGCGAACTGGAGGGTCCAACACCAATTTTAAAAATATCGAAAACACTGATTCTTTCCATGTCGAGTCTGCTGAAGCGTAATAAACCCGTTCTCTTTGGCTCAAAATCGAGCGAACGAATGGGAGGCCAAAGGTAATTTCGTCAAGCATTTTTTAACTTGAATCTTCTTGTTCGGCTCAAATAAAGCCGAGCGTTGCAACCTTTGTGCTCTTAAATTAACGTGAGGTTTGGATTAGAACCTTTGTAAAAGGCTGGTTTTCAAAGTTTT
>CAYTZS010000252.1:0-6649 GCA_964442355.1 uncultured Saprospiraceae bacterium
AGGTTGTAAACCGCCCCTGACGAGAGGGCCAAGTACATGAAAAACAGGCAGTTGGTCAGCTCCGGGCTGCTGTTGCCCTCCACCTGTGAGGCGAGGTTACCCTTGCCAAAGTTGTACAACGCACCGCCGTAAGTGTCTGCATGGTTGCCGAGGAAACGGCAGTTGCGCACCACGGGGCTGCTCACGCCTTCGTTGCCGTTGCTGAACATGGCACCGCCCGCAAAGCCGGAGTGGTTGTTTTCGAACAAGCAGCCCAGCAAAATAGGGCTGCTCACGCCCTGATAGCCGGAATTGTAGATGGCTGCGCCGTCGTTGCCGGAGTGGTTTTCGGTGAAATGGCAGTTGCGGAACTCCGGCCCGCTGTACCCCGTGAACGTGCCGTCGTTGTAAACTGCGCCTCCAAATTCGGCGACATTTTCATCAAAAATGCAGTTGGTCAAAATGGGGCTGGAGTTGCCGTTGTTGCCAAAATTGACCATCGCACCGCCCTCGTGGTAGGCTGAGTCCCGCTCAAAAAGGCAATTGGTGAGCGTGGGGCTGCTCGTACCCTCCTGCCCCATGTTGAACATCCCGCCGCCATCGGCCAGCAGGGATTTGTTGGCAATGAACTGGCAGTCGGTCAGCACCGGGTTTGCGTTGCCGTTGAAGCTGCCCGTGCTGTACATGCCACCGCCGCCGTCTCTGGAGGTGTTGGCGATGAACTGGCAGTTGGTCAGCACTGGGTTGCAGGCACCACCGAAGCTGCCGTCGTTGAACATGCCTGCTCCATATCCCCAAGCGTAGTTTCCCTGAAAGGTACAATTGCTGATGGTTGGGCTGGAGTTGGCGCCGGGTGTGGAGCCGAGGTTGAACCAGCCGCCGCCACTCGTCTGCGGGGTGCCGAGGCCAGCACCTGCGCCGTCGGCGTTGCCGCCCGTGATGATGATGCCGTCAACGACGGTTTCTGAGCTGACGTTTTTCGTGTAAACTACGGTGTACGAGTTGTTTTCGAGCGTACCGTCTCCATCGATATCGCCACTCAAAATCGTTGGGTGAGCTTGGATGTCTCGTTGCTCGATGGCAGTTTCATTGCCTACAAAACCACCGTAAAGTTTGACGCCAGTCTTGACTTCAAAATACTGGTTGCGGTCAAGGTAATTGCAGTTGGTGCAGATTGTAGGGTGGTAAGTACCCGCTTTCACCCAGACTTGGGTGCCTGCCGTTGCGTTGTCGAGTGCAGCTTTGAGGTTGCCCGTTGCATCGGCCCATGCTGAGCCTGTGCCAGTGGCATTTGGAGCAACGAAAATGGTTTGCGCCCGCATTTGCGCAGCAAAGAAAATAACGAGGAGCAATGTCTGTGTTGGAATATTTTTCTTCATGGGTATTCTTTCAGACAATAGAAATTAGAAGTTAGACATCAAACGGTGCAGTAATTTTCGCACGGCCATGTCTACCGTCCAATGCCTATTGTCTAATGTCTTCTTCTATCTTTGCGGGCATTTTTGCAACAAAAACGCCGTAAATGTACAAAGGAAAAAAGGTCATCGTCGTACTGCCAGCCTACAATGCAGCGCTGACGCTTGAAAAAACCTACGCCGAAATCCCCTTCCCGCTCGTTGACGAGGTCATCCTCTGCGACGATGCCAGCCGTGACAACACCGTGGCACTGGCCAAAAAATTGGGCATCAACCACGTCATCGAGCACCAAAAAAACAAGGGCTACGGCGGCAACCAAAAGTCGCTGTACCGCAAGTCAATGGAACTTGGCGGCGACATCGTCATTATGTTGCACCCCGACTACCAGTACACCCCGCTGCTGATTCCGTCGTTCGTGAACATCATCGGAGAGGGGCTGTACCCGGTGGTGCTTGGCAGCCGAATCCTCGGCAAAGGGGCACTTCGGGGGGGAATGCCGCTGTACAAATACGTTTTCAACCGTTTCCTCACGCTGTCCCAAAACCTGCTCATCAACTACAAACTATCGGAGTACCACACGGGCTACCGGGCCTTCAGCCGGGAAGTGCTGCTCGGCATCAACTTCGAGGCGAACTCCGACGACTTCGTTTTCGACAACGAGATGCTCTCGCAAATTGTGCATGCCGGGTTCGACATTGCCGAAGTCACCTGCCCCACGAAGTATTTCGAGGAAGCATCTTCCATTAATTTCAGGCGGAGTATGAAGTACGGGATGGGGGTAATGCGGGTGTCTTTCTGCCACTTTCTACAACGCCTCGGACTAGCCAAATTTGAAATGTATCGGAGACCATCAGGGGGGTAGGCAAATTGGGAAATCAAGATTTCTCAATTTGCAAATCCAAGCTCAATGCTGCTGTTGCTCAATGTATTCGATGGCTTTGATGCCAAAATAAATGGCAGCGAGCACGAGGGTATATGTGAGTGTTGCGGTCATTTTATTTGCTGACTAGGGCGATGATAGTTTTTTGACGTACTTTTTTGCAGTGGCAAAGTTCATCTTTTTCTTAAAAACCTGGACAAGATTGACCGTTTTCTTTAGCACATCCCCGACTTTATCCTGATTATGCCACAACCCGACCTGAAAATATTCCTCGACGACTGCGTGGAGCGGTTCAATCAGCCCAATTTCATTGAGAGTGACCCGATTGGCATTCCTCACCGTTTTTCGAAATTGCAGGACATCGAAATCACGGCATTCTGGACAGCCATGCTCGCTTGGGGGCAGCGCAAGACCATCATCAACAAGGCCAACGAACTGTTTGGGCTGATGGACAATGCGCCCTACGACTTCATCCTCCACCATTCGGAAGAGGACCGAAAACCCTTCCTGCGCTTCGTCCATCGCACTTTTCAGGCTACCGACACGCTGTATTTCTTGGAATTTTTTCAGTGGTTTTACCAAAACCATGTATCGTTGGAGGAGGCTTTTTTGAAAAAAATGGGCCCCGACGAGGCCCACGTCGAAGCAGGGCTGAAAGGGTTCCGTGAACTTTTCTTCTCGCTGCCAGATGCACCGCAGCGCACCCGGAAACACATCCCCTCCCCTGCCACCAAGAGCACCTGCAAAAGGCTGAACATGTTCCTCCGATGGATGGTCAGGAAAGATGACCGGGGCGTGGACTTTGGGCTTTGGAAAAACATTAAGCCATCGCAATTGCTTGTGCCTTTGGATGTGCATGTGGAACGGCACGCCCGTAAATTCGGGCTGCTCACCCGCCCGCAAACGGATTGGCTGGCAGTGCTGGAACTGACGGAATGCTTGCGGGAGTTTGACCCTGAAGACCCGGTGAAGTATGACTTTGCGCTGTTCGGGTTGGGGGTTTTGGAAGGCGATAAAACCAGTTTACCTTTTCAAAAAAAACTGACGAAATGAGCTACGACATCTATTTTTTAAAAAACAAGCAGGCAAAGCAGGAAACAATCTTTGAACTGTTGGAGGCAGATGCAAGCCCCACAGATGCTCATTTTATTTCGAAAGAATTGATGCTTGAAATCAAGGATTTGCTTTCGGCAGCAGGCCTGAAATTCGAGGTCTTTGAGCGAGCAGGGGAAGACTACCTCGAACTCAACTTTTCGACCTATCAACTGTCCATGTTCAATAATCAAATCGCACTTTCCTTGCCTTTTTGGGACGAAAACAACACAGTGGGGGTCAATGGAGAGGTGAAACGCATTGCCAATGTGTTGCTCGACAAAGGATTCATCGGCTTTGACCCACAAACCGAGGAGTTCATCACTGAAAAATTCGAGTTCAAAACTGGGTTCAGAGAAGCCAAAGAAGTAGTGGACAAGCAATTTCAAACATCTTCTACCACCTCAGAATCCTACAAGTGGGTAGGCGTCGTAGTTGCGGCGGTTTTGCTTGCTTTGCTTATGTGGAAAATGCTTCGGTCTTCATAGCGTAGTTGGAGTTTAGAGGCAACTTTGAAGCTATTTCCCAATCTCACGAGAGAAAGACAAACGTGTGCGGTTTAAATAAACCCACACGTTGCGTCCTTTAGGACATAAACGCACCAAGGACAATAGTCCCTTGTCGCCCTCACAACCCATCAAATGCCCACTTGCACACCTCCCCAAATCCCATTATCTTTCCGCCGTCCAAAACTCCATGAAGCCCAACGAATGATTTAAAAGCCTAACCAATGGTATCAGAAGCCGTAACCACCGCCCCAAATCCCACAGTAACACTTACCAAAACGGCCCTCATCAACGGCCAAGCCTACGCCATCGTGCCGGGCGAGACCATCCTCTCGTTCGTTCGCCGCTACAAGGGCAAGGATTACGTGCCCACTCTCTGCGATGCGCCCAATTTGGAGCCTTTCGGCTCTTGCCGGGTTTGCAGTGTAGAAGTAGGTCGGGTTGGCAATGGCACGAACCTTCGCACGGTTGCCAGTTGCCACACCCCCGTGGACGAGGGCATGATGGTTTTCACGGAAAGCGAAGCCATCCAGAAGCTGCGCAAGAACATCATCGAACTGGTGCTCACCGACCACCCACTCGACTGCCTGACCTGCGAAGTGAACGGCAACTGCGAGCTGCAAGACGTGGCCGCACGGGTCGGCATCCGCAAAGTACGCTACCCCGCTGGCGAAGACCACCTGCACCGGGAGGCCGACCACAGTCACCCGTACATGACTTCCGACCTCTCGAAGTGCATCATGTGCTACCGATGTGTGCGGGCCTGTGATGAAGTGCAGGGCCAGCTTGTGCTCAGCGTGGCAGGCCGTGGCTTCGACAACAAAATCATCAAGGGCCTCGACCAAGACTTTTTTTCCTCCGATTGCGTCTCCTGCGGCGCTTGCTCGCAGGCTTGTCCCACCAATGCTATCCACGATATTTACCAGTCAAAGGCGGTGGTCGGGCAGGACAAAGTGCGCACCGTCTGCACCTACTGTGGCGTGGGCTGCAACCTCGAAGTGAGCGTGAAGAACGGCCAAATACTCAGCATCCAAGCGCCTTTCGACGCCGAGGTGAACGCCGGGCACACTTGCCTGAAAGGCCGCTACGCCTTCAAGTTCTACAACCACCCGGAGCGCATCCAGTACCCGATGATTCGGAGAAATGGCGAGTTGGAAAGGGTGACTTGGGACGAGGTGTACGATTACCTCGCCACCCGTTTGACCGAAATAAAAAACACCTACGGCGGCGACGCCGTGGCGGGCATCAGCAGCAGCCGCTGTACCAACGAGGAGAATTATTTGATGCAAAAAATGATTCGGGCCTGCTTCGGCACGAACAATATTGACGGATGCGCAAGGGTCTGCCACTCGCCAACGGCCTTGGGAATGCAGCGTACTTTTGGGACGGGCGCAGCGACGAACAGCATTTCCGACCTGAAACTGACAGAGTGCATCCTCGTCATCGGGGCGAACCCAACGGCCGGCCACCCGGTCACCGGGGCGAAAATCAAGCAGAAGGCGATGAAGGGCACGCCGCTCATCGTCATTGACCCACGCCGCACACCACTAGCAAAACTGGCCACGCACCACCTCCAACTCCGCCCCGGCACCAACGTCGCCGTGCTGAACATGATGCTCTACTACATTATCACCGAAAACCTGCTGGACAAGGACTTCGTGGCCAGCCGCACGGAGGGTTTTGAGGAGTTCAAGGAGGGCATTTTGAACCTGAACATTGATGAACTGGAAGCCGTGAGCGGAGTGCCACGAGAGCAGGTTCGTGCTGCCGCAATCACCTACGCCAGCGCAAAAACGGCGATGGAATTCCACGGCCTCGGCGTCACGGAGCATTATCAGGGCACCTACGCCATTATGCTCATTGCTGACCTCGCTATGATTACTGGCAACGTGGGTAAGCCCGGCTGCGGCGTGAACCCGCTGCGGGGCCAAAACAACGTGCAGGGAATGGCCGACATGGGCACGCAACCCTACCAAGGAGCTGGCTACCTCGACGTGACTGACCCGCAGGTTCATTCCCAATATGAAAAATTTTATGGGGCAAAAATGAGCGATAAGGTCGGCCTGACCATCCCCGAAATGTACGACGCCGCCCTCGAAGGCAAGCTGAAAGCCCTCTGGGTGATGGGCGAGGACATGGCGCAGAGCGACCCGAACACGCACCACGTCAAAAAGGCTTTGAGTAATCTTGAATTGTTGGTAGTTCAAGAGATTTTCATGACCGAGACCGCCAAATACGCCCACGTCGTGCTGCCGGGCGCTTCGTTTTTGGAAAAAGAAGGCACTTTCACCAACGGCGAGCGCCGCATCCAGAAGGTTCAAAAAGTGGTAGAGCCTATCGGGGAGAGTAAGCCCGACGGCGTTATTTTGGCCGAAATGATGAACCGCCTCGGCTATCCGCAAGCGCCTTATTCGGCCAAAGGGATGCTTGAAGAAATCAGCCAAATCGTGCCCTTTTTCGCTGGCGTGAAATGGGACGAACTCGGCAAGAACGGCAAGCAATGGCCCGTGAAGCCGGACGGTACGGACACGCCGATGCTGCACATCGGCGAGTTCAAGCGGGGCAAGGGCAAGTTCGTTTTCAAGGACTTTGTGGAAACGCATGAAATCCTTGACCACCAGGTCGACTACCCGTTCATCCTGACCACCAATCGGGTGTTGGAACAATACAACGTGGGCACGATGACCCGCCGCACGCCCAACGTGAAGATTTTCACGGAGGATGTGCTTTGGATAAACCCTGCCGACGCGAAGGCCAATGGTGTCCGGAATGGCGA
>CAYTZS010000253.1:0-6596 GCA_964442355.1 uncultured Saprospiraceae bacterium
CACGTCGGGGTCAACGCCCGTGTCGTTGGTGAATGCCAACTGACCGTAACCAGTGTAGCCCATCGCCCAAAGGGCCGGCGCACCGATGACGCTCAATCCGATTTCACGGCCACCGGGCGCTGCAACTGGCGGTGCTAGTGTCATCGTGACTGATTCCATTTCCAACTTGCCGTTCAAGCCAATCCACGCCACATCGGGGCGACGGCTCAGTTCGGCTACCAGTTCGGTTTTCATTTCCGCAAAAATGGCGTTGGCCACCCAAAAGCTCCGAACAGTAGCTGGATTTGCCGCAGGCGAATTTTTTATCTTGGAAAAAAGGAGGCCCTGCGTTTCGGCAGCCTTGTTTTTCAGCGCCAAAATGACGGTCTCGGCACGTTGTTCGGGCAGTGCCCGTTGCGCCGTCAATTGCTCGTCGAGGGCGACCAAGTCCACCCGGTCGGCTAGCACCACGTGGACGGAGTGCATGGCGCTAGGCTCGGAAGCGATGCGTTCAAGGAGTTTTTTGGAGACCGTTTCGGGGTTGATGTTTTGAGCAGTGAGGAAAAAAGGAGTACATAAAAGGCTGAAAGCCAGTAGTGTATAAAATAGTCGCATTGATACAGGATTTATAGTCGCTTGGCAATTTGGCGTTCGTAAAAAACTTAGGACTTACGAGAAATCGTTTTTTGAGAAAAAGGTTGAAAACTATCCAAACAAAACAGGGGACTTGTGTGGCTCAAAGGTAATCGCTTTGGAATGTTCTGAGAAGCCCCTAAAATTGTTTTGTGCAGCTACCCGACGAAACTGCCCTTGCCAACCAACCTCCTACCCGCTTTGGTGGCACTTTTTGGCAATTTTTTGGCCGATGGGCAACAAGTTTTGCCCCGTCCTCCCCGTTCAGTAACTTTGCCGTTCGATTTTCTGACCCCAACCACAATTCATCAGTCACCAATCACCAAAATGTCTGTAAAAGTTCAACACCTGACCAAGACCTACGGCCCCCAGAAAGCCGTCAACGATGTCAGTTTTGAGGCAAAAAAAGGCGAAGTGCTCGGATTCCTCGGCCCCAACGGGGCGGGCAAGAGCACCACGATGAAAATACTCACTTGCTTCATCCCCCAAACGGAAGGCAAGGCCGAGGTTTGCGGCTTCGACGTGGAGGCCGACCCAATGGAAGTGCGCCGTCGCATCGGGTACCTGCCGGAGCACAACCCGTTGTACAAGGACATGTACGTGCGGGAGTACCTCGGCTTCGTGGCTCGTTTGCACAAAGTGCCCAACGTGGAGCGCCGAGTGGCCGAAATGGTCGAACTCACTGGCCTGGGCAGGGAGCAGCACAAGCTAATCAGCTCATTGTCAAAAGGTTATCGGCAGCGGGTGGGGCTGGCGCAGGCCATGCTCCACGACCCCGAAGTGCTCATCCTCGATGAACCAACCAGCGGGCTCGACCCCAACCAGTTGGTTGAAATCCGCAGCGTCATCAAGCAGTTAGGGCAGGAGAAGACCGTGATTTTCAGTACCCACATCATGCAGGAGGTGACGGCTCTCTGCGACCGGGTGCTCATCATCAACAAGGGTAAAATCGTGGCAAACGACACCATTGGCCACTTGCAGGACCGCATCGGTGGTGAGATGGTGGTCACGGTTGAGTTCCAGCAGCATGTGCAAGCAAACAAGCTCCAGCAACTGCGCCACGTGAAGCGCACGGAGTCGCTCGGCGGCAACCGCTGGCACATTGTCTCCGATGCCGACAAGGACATCCGGGGCGACATTTTCCGCTTTTCGGTGGACAACAACCTCACCCTACTCGAAATGCACAAGGAAGTGGTGAGCGTGGAGGACGTTTTCACGCTGCTCACAAAGTAATTTGCGGTGACAAGTGTTGGAAAAATACAATCGCTTGATAAAGAAATGATTAGACACTGGGTAAAATATCTTGGCAATCTGATTTTGGCATTGACAGCCCTCGGCTTGCAGGCCCAAGACTCGACCTTGTTGACCAAAAACTTCCGATTTGCCGATGGGGTCTATTTCAACTTGGCACAGTTGCAAGCCAATCAACCTGCCTACCCGTTGGATTCATTGGAAATGCAGTACATCACCAATCCACAAACCTCGCTGACGCAGGTGGATGCAATCATGCTCAAAAAAAGCAAGCACGCGCTACCGCTCGATTCGGTTTGGGCGGTGTGCCTGGACGGCGTACCATCAGTACGGGTGCCGAGCGACGAAATCAACCGGGAGCTACCGAACTTCGCCGCCCTCAAGTTGCGTGGCAAAATCTGTTACTTCACCTACCCCGACTACCGCACGAAAAAAGTGCGGGTCGCCGCGTACAACCCCTTGACTGGCAGGCCCTTCCGGCAGGGCACAGTGGAGCGGGAGCGGGAGGTCATCATTGAGAAAATATTGCACTTCCAGAGCGGTAAGGTCGCCGATTTTAACATGGAAAATATGCTGGCCTGGATTCAAGACGACCAGCTACTGGTGGAGACGCTGACGGAACTGCCACCGGGAGAGCAGGAAGAAAAACTTTTCAAAAGCCTGCTGATTTACGTGGACCGGAACCCGGCTTTTTTAAGGATTGAAGGATTGAAGGATTGAGGAGAGACAACACTTTTACTTTTGACTTGACATTTTACAATCAATATGCTGACCATTTTTTTCAAAGAAATCAACACATTTTTCAGCTCGCTCATCGGCTACATCGTCATCGGGGTGTTTCTGGCGATACTGGGACTGGTGATGTTCGTTTTCCCGGACACGAGCCTGCTGAACTACAACTACGCTACCCTCGACCAACTTTTCGACATTGCGCCGATGGTATTCGTATTCCTCATTCCGGCAGTAACGATGCGCTCCTTTGCGGAAGAGACGCAGTCTGGCACCATCGAGCTGTTGGCCACCCGCCCACTGAGCGACCTGCAAATCGTGATGGGCAAGTTCCTTGCCTGCTTGGCGCTGGCCGTGTTTGCCCTTTTGCCCACGATACTTTACTATATCACCGTTTACCAACTTGGCAGCCCAAAAGGCAACCTCGACAGCGGGGCCATCATAGGCTCATACCTCGGCCTGATAGCGCTGGCAGGGGCATTCGTGGCCATTGGCGTTTTCGCTTCGTCGGTCACCAGCCACCAGATAGCGAGCTTTGTGATGGCAGTGTTCCTTTGCTTTTTGGTACACTGGGGCTTCATGTTCATTAGCAAGCTGCCCATCTTCGTCGGTCGGGTGGATGACGTGGTGCAAATGCTCGGCATCGACTACCACTACACCTCCATCAGCCGGGGCGTGATTGACACCCGGGACGTGGTGTATTTCGTGTCCATCATCGGCGTTTTTGTGGCAATGACCGTGACAGCGCTGGAAAGGAGGAAATGGTAGCTATGAAACTGCCTAGCCACCCTCAGACTCCATTATTCCTAACAAAAAAGAACAGCAACAGTGAGCAATAAACGCAATCAATCTTTTATTCGCCTTGGCCTAATCGTCGGCATTGCCATCTTCGCCAACGTGTTGGGCAACGTATTTTTCACCCACTTTGACCTAACGGAAGACAAGCGCTTCACGCTCTCCGAGCCGACCCTCAAGATGCTCCGCAACCTCGACGCCGAGGTTTACGTGAATGTGCTGCTCGAAGGTGAGTTCAACGCTGGCTTCAAGCGGTTGCAACGCTCGGTAAGCGAGATGCTCGACGATTTTCGGTCGCAGTCGGGCTTCATCACTTTCAGCTACACCAACCCCGGCGAGGGCAGCGTAGACGACATCAATGCCCGCCGAACCGAACTGGCCAACGAGGGCATTGTGCCTACCAACCTGCGCATCAAAACCACCGAGGGCACTGAAGAAAAGTTCATTTACCCCTACGCCAAAATCAGCTACAAGGGCCGCACCGAGGTGGTTGATTTGCTGGACGAAGAGGCCGTGGGCGCCAATCCCGACGAGAAGCTGAACACTTCCATCAGCCAGTTGGAGTACAAATTTGCCAATGCGTTGCACAAGCTCCAGACGGGTGCTAAAGAAGTCGTGGCATTCACCGTTGGCCACGGCGAACTGAGCGAGCGAGAGCGGGCAGACCTCGTGCGCAGCCTGCGTTCCTATTACGAAGTCGGCACGTTCAACCTCGACAGTGCAGCAGCCATTCCGCAGGATGTGAAAACGCTTATCGTCGCAAAACCAAGGGCACCGTTCAGTGACCGTGACCTTTTCATCATGGACCAATACGTGATGAACGGCGGCAGCATCCTCTGGCTCGTTGACCCACTGAACGTGGAGCTGGACTCAATGCGCACGCAAAAAAGCTACGTCGCACGTGACTACCCGCTGAACATCAACGACATGCTGTTCAAGTACGGCGCAAGGGTGAACCCCGACCTCGTGCTCGACCTGCAATGCTCGAAAATACCGATGGTGATTGACCAAAAGGGCACGATGGACCTCTTCTCTTGGTACTATTTCCCCATCGTCGTTCCCAACTCCGACCACCCACTGGTACGCAACCTGGACGGCATCAACCTTTACTTCCCCTCGTCCGTTGACACCATAAAAACCAAGACGCCAGTGAAAAAAACGGTGCTGCTGGCCACGTCCGACAACAGCAAGATACAGCCCAACATCACCCGCCTCAACTTTGAAATATTGCGCTACGGCGACGAGATTGCCAGCTCATTTGACAAAAAACAAGTGCCGGTGGCCGTGTTGCTGGAGGGCGTTTTCCCCTCCGCTTTCGAGAACAGGGTGACGCAAGAAATGCAGGACGGTTTGCGCCAGCTCAACCAAGCATTCAAGACCCAAAGCGTTCCGACCCGCATGGTCGTGGTGGCCGATGGCGACGTGGCCCGCAACTTCATCAATGCCAAAACGGGCGCACCGCTTGCACTCGGCTTCAATCCCATCGACCGCTTTCAGTACGCCAACAAGGACTTCCTCATCAACGCCATCGAATACCTTCGTGACGATGCGGGCCTAATCGCTGCCCGTGGCCGGGAAGTGAAGCTGCGCCTGCTCGACAACACGAAGGCCCAGCAGCAAGAAACTTTCTGGACGTTGATCAATATTGGCGGGCCTTTGCTACTGCTCGGTATTTTTGGCTTTTTTTACACTTGGCTGCGCAAACGGCGGTATGCGAGGTAAGGGATGTTGGCTATTGGCTGTTGGCTGTCGGAAGACTAGTCACGAATCGCTATCCACCAACTACTTTTTACATTTCAATCGCCGTTAGTTGACTACATTTGTTGGCAAAGGCTGCCCCTTGAAACTGTGACGGGCAGCACAGGTTTTTCGTCTGAAAACAAAAACTTTTGCCAATGAAAAATACCACCCTCCGCCATCGGTTTTATGCCTTGGGGCTGTTGTTCCTCGCCATTTTTGTTTATTCCTGTGCCCGAAACCCCGTGACCGGGAAGCGCCAGTTCATGCTGGTGTCCGAGAAGCAGGAAAAAGCGATGGGTCTCGCCTACGACCCACAGGTCATCCAAGAATTCGGTCTGTACGACAATCAGGAGCTCCAAAACTTCATCACTAGCTACGGCAAAAAAATGGCGCAAATCAGCCATCGGCCCAAGCTGGACTACCAGTTCCGTGTCTTGGACTCTCCGGTGGTAAATGCCTTTGCGGTGCCTGGCGGTTACGTCTATTTTACCAGAGGTATCATGGCGCATTTCAACAACGAAGCGGAGTTTGCGGGGGTGCTGGGCCACGAGATTGGGCACATCACCGCTAGGCACTCGGCGCAGCAGCAGAGCCAGCAAATACTGGCGCAGGTGGGCTTTTTGGCGGCAATGGTCGCCTCTGAGAAGTTCCGGGAATATTCCGATTTAGCAGAGACCGGGCTTGGTCTTTTGTTCCTGAAATTCGGGCGGAACCACGAGAGCCAATCCGACAAACTGGGCGTGGAGTACAGCACCAAAATCGGCTACGATGCCCACGAAATGGCCAATTTCTTCCAAACAATAAAACGCATTCAAGAAAAGGAAGGCGTGAGCATCCCGACCTTCCTCAGCACCCACCCCGACCCAGGCGACCGCTTCAATCGGGTACACCAACTCGCTACAAAGGAGCAGCAGAAAGCGGGAAAGTCTAACCTGAACGTGAACCGAGACAAGTACCTGCGGATGATTGATGGACTGACCTACGGCGACGACCCGCAGTTGGGTTACGTGGAAAGCGACGTGTTTTATCACCCACAGATGAAGTTCCAGTTCCCGACGCCGAAAAGCTGGGAGACGCACAACTCCAACTCGCAGGTGCAAATTGTGCCGAAGGACGGCAAGGCCGCCATCATCCTCACCATGGCCGGGGAAAAGACCTTGGCACAGGCCAAGCAGGCCGCTATCTCTGCCGACAGCCTCAAGGTGATTGACAGCAAAAACATCACCGTGAACGGCAACGACGCCATCGCCATGACCGCCGACCTGAACAAGCAAGTACGCCTGCTGATGTACCTCATCGAGTACAAAGGTGCTATCTACAAGTTTACAGGATTGTCAGAAACGCCGAACTTCAACAGTTATGAAAACACCTTCGTCAACTGCTTCAAGGGATTCAAGGAACTGAAGGACCAAAGTAAAATCAATGTCTTTGCCGAAGAAATCAAAATCGTGACGGTGGCCAAGGACGGC
>CAYTZS010000254.1:0-6591 GCA_964442355.1 uncultured Saprospiraceae bacterium
GGCTGATTTCGGCGATCGGCCGGCTGATCAATATCGGCGGCCCGGAAGTGCTGTCGTACAAACAGATGCTATTGAAATTTGCAAGTGTCAGGAAGTTGCGGCGACATATCTGGACCGTGCCGATTATGACGCCAAAGCTCTCTTCGTACTGGCTCTATTTCATCACATCCACCTCTTACCACTTGGCCCAAAACCTGGTGGACAGCATGAAAATCAACGTTGTCTGTCGCCCCAATCATTTGGCCTCAGACCTTGGCATCGAACTTCTATCTTATAATGCAGCCGTGGAACTGGCGTTTCAACGCATCGAGCAAAATATGGTGGTGAGCAGTTGGAAAGACGCCTTCAGTTCCTTCAACACCAATCCAATGCTTATGGACTATGTGGAAGTGCCCAAGTTCGGCTGTTTCACCGATGAAAAAAGCCGTACACTTTCGGGCAACGAAGCTCAGGTGCTCGACCGGATATGGAGCATAGGAGGCATCCAGGGCTGGTACTACGGCAATTTCCTCTGGAAAATCCGTGGGCTTCTGGACAAAATGGTAGGCGGCGTTGGTTTGCGCAGGGGGCGCACCAACCCGCACGAAATCAGTCCCGGCGATGCCCTCGATTTCTGGCGGGTGCTCATTGCCGACCGGGCGGGCAAGCGCCTACTTCTCTTCGCTGAAATGAAACTGCCCGGTGAGGCATGGCTGGAGTTCAATATCGCCCAAAATGAGGGTGCTTGGGTGCTTTCGCAAACTGCCACCTTTCGCCCACGTGGGCTTTTTGGGCGGATGTACTGGTACCTCGTGCTGCCTTTTCACTTTTTTATCTTCAACGGTATGATTGATGCATTAGCAAGAAGATAGGCATTTTCATAGCTTTACTTAAAACTATTTGCTGTCTTCCTGTATATCATACGCTGTGCTAAATCATAGGGGCATATTTATTACAAAAATGCATCAGCCTTTATCATTAGGAGCCGATTTTGTCGTGATATACTTCACGCTAATTGGTTTTGTGCAAATGTCAAATAGGGTTGATAAGGGTTTATAAAAGGTTGATTTGCACAAAATCAATTAGTTGGAACTATAGACGATGAATTGCTTTTAAGGGTAGCAGAACACGAGCTATAGCGAGCGTTTTGTGAAGATATACCAAGCATAATACATCTGGCCGGAGGGTACCTATATTGTGCAATAAAGTGCAAAAACAGTCAATATCGTGAATGATATTTTCAATCACGTATAAGACTTGGAAATGGTGCTCCTCTAGGCTTTTTCCAATCAGGATTGCAGTACTTCTGTCACTTTTGCAGTCGAAGCCAGGCTCAAGTATTGCAAGAACTCGTTTTTTCTTGCCTCTTTCATAAATTCCCCGCCATAGTAAGCAGTGATGGTACTGCTATTGACATCTTGAATGCCCCGAGAAGAGACGCAAAGGTGGTGGGCATCGATGACAATGGCGACGTTGTCAGTACCAAGTATTTCACATAGATGCTGAGCTATCTGCATCGTCAGGCGCTCCTGTACCTGTGGCCGCTTGGCAAAATACTGTACGATGCGGTTAATCTTAGACAAACCAATAACGTTGCCATTGGAAATATAGGCGACATGCGCTTTGCCGATAATGGGGACAAAATGGTGTTCACAATTGGAGTAAAAAGTGATGTCTTTTTCAACCAACATTTCTGAATAGCCATATTTGTTTTCGAATAGAGCTACTGAGGGTTTGTTCTTTGGGTTCAATCCACTGAAAATCTCTTGCACGTACATTTTGGCGACCCGTTTTGGCGTACCCCGAAGGCTGTCGTCAGTCAAATCCAAGCCCATGGTGAGCATTATTTCCCGAAAATGGTGCTCTATTTTCACCATTTTTTCTTCATCCGAGAGCTCGAAGGCATCTGGGCGCATAGGAGTAGAAAGGGAGGTCATGATATGGTCATCACCTATATCATCGTCGGTCAAAAGGAGATTTTTTTTGAATTCATTTTTGGGCTTACGCATGATACAGTATTGTTTGTGTTAATGATTAAAGTCAACTTAAAACCAGCCTTTTCATTTTTTGTTTAACAAATTTTGAAGGCAAATTCAACAAGAAACCAAGAACTTCCTCGTCAGGGCTTTTCCTCATAATAAATCAAAGTACATGAACCATTACTTCGTCGCCATTGACTATGGTGCAAAGCTTGCCGGTACTACCGTTGTCTGTTTTGAAGAAAACGGCGAACTTCATCTCCAACAAAGCACCAAAAAGCAAGATGCCGACGAATGGCTGCGCCAAATAATCGCAGAACTAAATCCTGTAGCCGTTTTCATGGATGCGCCGCTGAGCCTGCCAGGTGTGTACCGCGGCCACGGCAGCGACTTCCACTTTCGGGCTTGTGACCGAGCAGTGGGGGCCATGTCGCCCATGTTCCTTGGCGGGCTAACGGCACGGGCCATGCAGTTACGGGCAGTATTTTCGAGCATTCCGTTTTACGAAATTTACCCAGCGCAGTTGGTCAAGACCTTATTTCCCGGGTGTGTTTTTTACAAAAAGGAACTGACCATGTTTTTGGAAAAATTGGAGGAAAAGCTGCCAATATCATTAGCGAAGCACCCCGAAAATTGGCACCAAGTAGATGCCGCATTGGCATGGTTGTCGGGCTGGCGGCATAGACAAGGAGCTTCAAAAGTGTTTGGAACGCCGGAAGAAGGCCTGATTTGGGTCTAACGCTTGCTTATTTTGTTGTTGGAAATGGCTCGCTGACGGTCGCATTTGTGCCTGCCTTCGGCGAAGTCCCGCTTCGCTGAGTGTTTGGTAGCCCGACCTTGCACCCGCTCCCGCCACATCCTGAAGCTCGAAGGCTTCATCTCTCGCCGCATCAATTCGATGACCTGCTGCTCTTTCAAACCAAACTGCACCTCAATGGCATCAAAGGGCGTGCGGTCTTCCCAAGCCATGCCAATGATGCGGTCAACGTCTTGCTCATTCAACAATGCACTCATAATCAATCAATTGCGTTTAATTAATCGGTAAATGATACCCAAGCCCAGCAACGACATCCCAATGATAGTTGCCAATTCTACCATGCTGCCGTCCGTCCCAAGGTCAGACATCCGTTTGGAGTAGATACCAAAAAGTGCCCAGACGATGACCATCGAAAAGCCAAAATCACGGCGAAAAAGAACGGCAATCAGTCCGATGGAAACTGCCGCTGCGATGACCACAACCGTCCAAAGTTGTGGGCCACCCGGTGTACCATCCCAACCCAAATGGGTGAGCAGGATGCTGAGGTTGGCGATGGTGGCCACCGTAATCCAGCCGAGATAGACGCTGAACGGCAGGTGAACCAACCAGCGTTCAGCTGGAAATGCTGCGGTTTTGCCCACGTCGAGCCGCAGGTAGATGACCAATAGGCTGCCCAGCAGCAGCAACATGACGAGCATTGCCCAGCCGATTTGCAGGTTGTGGAACAAGGGCAGCCAAGCTGCGTTGGCGATGCAGGACAGCACGAACAGCCAACCGATTTTTTGCATGAAAACAGGCTGCTCCTTTCCCCAAAAACGAGTTTGGTAAACGGTAAACCCAATCAAAAGCAGGTAGATAACGCCCCAAATGCTGAACGTGAACCCAGCAGGAGTAAACAGCGTCGGGAACATGTCCGAGACCTCAGCGGGTGTGCGACCTGCGATGGGCAGGGCATTGGCGAGGTAGTTCATCACCAGCACAACGACTAGCATGATGATGTTGGCAAGGATGAAGGGAGTAGCTGATTTTGTTGGCATAGCTGTTTTGATTTTGGTAAACATAAACCCAATATTTTGGTTTAGAACCATCGTCACATGAAAAAGAAGATAGACCTGCCATCCAAAATCTGTGCAACCTGTCAACGGCCTTTCGCTTGGCGTAAAAAGTGGGAGCGCTGCTGGGACGAAGTGAAGTTTTGCAGCGACCGGTGCCGACAAGCCAAAGCCAATCCAACTGCCCCAATCGTAAATCGCAAATTCCCCAATCGTAAATCATGAAAACCCTCCGCCTCCTCCTCGGCGACCAACTCAACGCCGCCCATTCGTGGTTTGAAAAAACCGACGATTCTACCATTTATTGCCTCTTCGAAATGCGGCAGGAGACGGACTATGCTACACACCATGTTCAAAAGATAATTGCATTTTTCTTGGTAATGCGGGCATTTACTAACGAGTTGCGCAAGAATGGCCACCATGTCGAATACCTATTTTTGGATGACCCTGACAATCGCCAATCTCTGGCAGGCAACCTCCGATTTCTGCTCGAAAAATATGATTGCCAACGATTCGAATATCAGTTGCCCGACGAGTGGCGACTCGATGAGCAACTGCGGCTGTTTTGCGAAGCGCTGACCATCCCCAGCCAAGCCTACGATACCGAGCACTTCATGTCCAGCCGCCACGAGCTTCGGGATTTTTTTGGCAAAAAGAACTTCCTTATGGAATCGTTCTACCGGGCCATGCGCCGCAAGTACGACGTGCTCATGGATGGCGACCAACCCGCCACGGGACAGTGGAACTACGACCACGACAACCGCCAAAAACTCCCCAAACAGCATGTGCCGCCTCCGCCGCTGCTATTCCGAAGGGACGTGACCGACCTCATACAACTGCTTGAGAACCAAGGCGTAAAGACCATCGGACGGGTGGATGCGGGTGACTTCGGCTGGGCGGTTACGAGGGCCGAGGGACTGCAACTGCTTGACTATTTCTGTGAGCATTTGCTGCCGCATTTCGGCGACTTTCAGGATGCAATGACGCCGCACCACTGGTCGCTGTACCACTCCCGACTATCGTTCGTGATGAACGTCAAACTGCTGTCACCGCTCGAAGTGGTGCAGCGAGCCGTGGCCGAGTGGCAGCGCCGACCAGAGGCCATCAGCATCTCGCAGTTGGAGGGCTTCGTGCGGCAAATCATCGGCTGGCGGGAGTACATGCGTGGCATCTATTGGGCGAAGATGCCCGAATTTGCGAAGCTCAATTATTTTGAAAACAATCGCCCGCTGCCCGCTTGGTTCTGGACTGGCAACACCAAAATGGCCTGCCTCCGCCACGCCATCCAGCAGAGCCTCGACCATGCCTACGCCCACCACATTCAGCGGCTGATGGTC
Organism: uncultured Saprospiraceae bacterium; assembly: GCA_964442355.1. Taxonomy (GTDB): domain Bacteria; phylum Bacteroidota; class Bacteroidia; order Chitinophagales; family Saprospiraceae; genus UBA6168. The sequence goes on from CAYTZS010000254.1 coordinate 5,105, forward strand.
ACGGGCAACTTCGCCCTGCTGGCCGGCATCCATCCTGATGAGGTGGACGCCTGGTACCTCGGCATTTACCTTGACGCCATCGAATGGGTGGAAATCACGAACACTCGTGGCATGAGCCAATTTGCAGATGGCGGCATCGTGGGCACAAAACCTTACTGTTCTTCGGCGGCTTACCTCCACAAAATGAGCCACTATTGTGAGGGTTGTTTTTACAAAAAAGACCTGCGCACGGGCGAGCGGGCCTGCCCATTCAACAGCCTCTACTGGCACTTCCACGACCGAAATCGCCCAAAATTGGAGCGCAATCCCCGCATCGGCATGGTTTACCGAACTTGGGACAAAATGAGCGGCGAGGCACGGACAGCAGCCCTAGAACAAGCGGAGAAGTATTTGGATGGGATGGAGAAGTTGTAGAGACTGCTTGTCCTTTGGCGGAGATGTTTGCAGCAATACGTGGTTGATTCGGTCAACTTTTTTTCAAAAACAAAAGCGCCCCACCTGCAAGCAGGCGGGGCGCTTCGACATTATTCTCAAGACTATTTGCTAACCACAAGTCGTTTGGTCAGCAAATTTTCGCCGATTTTGATTTTCAGCATATAAACCCCCGATGGATACTCCTGGAAGTTCAACGAAAGCTTGCTGGCCAAAGCCGAACGGTGCATCACGGTGCGACCGGTAACATCAATGGCAGTCACTTCCAGCTGTTCAAGGTTTGGCAAGCCTACCAGTTCCAACGTGACGACATCAGAAGTAGGGTTTGGGTACAGCAGCAGGTGGCTGTCCAGCTCCGATTCCGTGGTGGCATTTGTGTTTTGGATGGTGTAGCCACTCTGTGATACACAGCCGTTGGCATCCGTGGCAGTTAGCGTGTAGGTGCCAGCACCGATGCCGCTGATGTCTTCCTGATTGCCGATGACATCGCCTGCTGCATTTCTCCAAACATAAGTGTAGGGCGGCACACCACCGCTTACGGTCACGTCAATAGAACCGTTTGACTGGCCGTTCGTGGCATTATTGACCGTCACTAAGCTGGTTATCAACAGCCCCGGTTCATCAATCGTGACGTTTTGCACAGTGGTACAGCCACTTGCATCGGTCACTGAAACCGTATAGTCACCAGCTTCCAGACCAGTTGCGGTCGGGGTCATTGCTCCGTTGCTCCAGTTGTAGGTGAATGGAGTTGTGCCGCCCGTAGCAGTGACAGTGGCACTGCCGTCGTTCTCACCAAAACAGCTCGCATCTTCGATGTCGAGAATGAGCGTAACATCTGGTGGGCGGTTGACAGTGAAGCTGCAATTGGCGGTGTTGCCACTTGCGTCAGTGGCTGTGAACGATACCGTGGTGGTGCCCAACGGGAAAGTCGAACCGCTGGCCGGGCCACTTGTTTGCGTCAGCGTAACGTCTGAACAGTTGTCATCAGCGCTAACTGTAAACTCTGCCACTGGGTCGCAGTAGGGTACAGTGATATTGCTGCTTGGGCAAGTGAT
>CAYTZS010000255.1:0-6590 GCA_964442355.1 uncultured Saprospiraceae bacterium
AACTCGTAAGCCTCAAGAGGTGAGGATGGGTAAGGGTAAGGGTTCCTTGGATCATTACGTGGCAATGGTAGCACCTGGTCGCATCATGTTTGAAATTGATGGCGTTAGCCAGGAGATAGCCCAAGAAGCTCTTCGTTTGGCAGCCCAGAAGCTTCCAGTTTTGACAAAACTGACTGTTCGTCCTGACATGGTGAAATTCTGATGATTGGTTGACAAGTCAAGTACTGTCGCTTCATCCATAAATATTATCAATTAAAATGGCAACCAAGAAATATTTGGAACTTCAGGAACTATCCGACGCCGACTTGATTGCGGAGTTGGAAGGTGCTGAAACGGATTACAACAAATCAAGGTTCGACCACTCTGTGAGGGGCTTGGACAATCCATTGGAACTCAGGGAGATGCGTCGTGACATTGCTAGGATTCAGACCGAAGTTCGCCGTCGTGAATTGGCGCAGATGACGCCTGAAGAACTGTCCAAGCGTTCCAAAATCAGGGAAAGAAGGAGAAGAAAGTAAGTAGATGATAGTTGATGGTGTACAGTAATCAACTGCCAACTTTCAACTACAAACCGAATAAAAATGGAAAGCAGAAAATTAAGAAAATCTAGGGTTGGAGTTGTCGTCAGCAATAAAATGACGAAATCCATCAGTGTAAAGGTTGAGCGCCGTCTCCGCCACCCGCTTTATGGCAAGTCTGTGAAACTTTCCAAAAAGTTCATGGCACACGACGAGAATAACGACTGCAATATTGGTGATGTGGTTCGTATCTCGGAAACTAGGCCCTTGAGCAAAAACAAGCGCTGGCGCTTGGTTGAAATACTTGAAAGAGCGAAATAACCAGTTGTTGGTTTTAGTGTCTGGGTTCGTCGTAAGTATGGGCATCAGGCACAAAACAACTACTAACTTAAAAATAGGCAGATATGATTCAGCAGGAATCGAGGCTCAAAGTAGCGGACAATAGTGGTGCAAAGGAGGTTCTTTGTATTCGGGTTCTTGGCGGTTCTCACCGTCGTTACGCTTCTGTAGGCGATAAGATCGTTGTTGCTGTCAAAGACGCATCACCTGGTGGTGTGAAAAAAGGTACAGTATCAAAAGCAGTTGTGGTTCGTACGAAGAAAGAAGTACGCCGCAAGGATGGCTCTTATATCCGTTTCGACGACAACGCATGTGTGTTGTTGAACAATCAAGACGAACCTAGGGGTTCTCGTATATTCGGTCCAGTAGCACGTGAACTTCGTGAGAAGGACTATATGCGTATTGTTTCACTTGCCCCAGAGGTTCTGTAAATCATTTATTGAAATTGAAACAACCTTTCAGAGGTTGCATCAGATAATTCGCTGATTATCATGGCACAACAAGAAAAAAAGACAAGGTTTGCACCAAAGCTCCACATCAAAAAGGGCGATAAGGTGAAAGTCGTTGCCGGCAATTACAAAGGTGAGACGGGAGAAGTTCTTGAGGTATTTCCAGACAAGAACAAAGCGATTGTTGAGAATATCAACATGAAGAAAAAGCACCGCAAGCCTACTCAAGATAGGCCCGGTGGTATTGTTGACATCGCAGCTCCAATCCACATTTCCAACCTGATGCTGGTAGACCCCAAAACGGGTGAGGCCACACGTATCGGTAGGAAGCTGGTTGACGGCAAACTGGTTCGCTATGCCAAGAAGTCTGGCGAATTGTTCAATTAATCTAGATAATTCTTCAAGCAATGAGTTACGTTTCCAGATTCAAGGAAAAATACGAGAAAGAGGTTGTTCCAGCTTTGCAGGAACAGTTCCAATACAAGAATCCAATGGAGGTTCCAAAGCTGGTAAAAATCAGCCTCAACCAAGGTGTTGGCCAAGCTACTGGTGACAAGAAGTTGATAGATGTTGCAGTTGATGAAATGACCAAAATCGCTGGTCAGAAGGCTGTTCCTACCAAGGCTAAGAAGTCGGTTTCTAACTTCAAACTTCGTGAAGGCATGCCGATCGGTGTTAGGGTAACGCTTCGTGGTCTCCGCATGTGGGAGTTTATGGATAGGCTTATCACGGTCTCATTGCCTCGTGTACGTGACTTCCGTGGTATCAATGATAAAAGTTTTGATGGCCGTGGCAACTATTCAATGGGCGTAACTGAGCACATCATATTCCCTGAGATTGACCTTGAAAAGGTTACCAAAATTACGGGTATGGACGTGACTTTTGTTACCACTGCTAAAACAGACAATGAGGCTTATGCCTTGTTGAAGTTGTTGGGGCTGCCATTTAAAAGCAAAAACCCACAACAACAATAATTTCACTCGAAACACAAAATTTGCTCAATAAGCAAACGAAATAATAATGGCAAAGAAATCAATTATAGCTAGGGAAGTCAAGCGGGCGAAAATGGTCGCCAAGTATGCTGACCTCCGCAAGAAACTCAAAGAAGCTGGCGATTACGATGCATTGGATAAACTGCCTCGCAATGCGCTTCCCGTTAGGTTGCACAATCGTTGTAAGTTAACTGGTCGCCCCAAGGGTTACATGCGCAAGTTTGGTCTTTGCCGTGTTAAGTTTCGTGAAATGGCCTTGGATGGTAAAATTCCTGGCATAACAAAGGCTAGCTGGTAAAATTGGCCTTCCCAAGCTTATTTGGCTTGGTTTGACCAACAGCATTGAATTGCAAATAAAATAAAATGATAGTAACGGATCCAATAGCAGATTACCTGACTCGTATAAGGAATGCTCAGCAGGCAGGTCACAAAGTGGTGGAGATTCCATCTTCCAATGAGAAGAAGGCCATCACTGAAATCCTTTACAACAGTGGCTATATCCTCAAGTACAAGTTTGATGATGAAGCTGGCCACAACGGTGTCATCAAGATTGCACTTAAGTATGATGTAATCACACGCAAGCCAATCATCCGCACCCTTCACAGGGTCAGCAGGCCAGGTTTGCGCCAATACCGCAAGGCGAATGAACTGCCGAAAGTAATCAACGGCTTGGGTATTGCGATCATTTCTACGTCTAGGGGCATCATGACCGATAAGCAAGCTCGTGAAGAGCATATTGGTGGTGAAGTACTCTGCTACGTTTATTGATTTTTAAAAAATAAATAAGAAATAAGATGTCTCGGATTGGAAAAATGCCGATATCCATACCTAAAGGCGTGGAAATCAAGGTCAGCGATGCCAATGTGGTGACTGTGAAAGGTCCTAAAGGGAACCTTACACAGCAGATTGACCCGGATATCAAGGTATCCATGGAAGACGGTACGTTGGTGGTTTCACGTCCTACTGACCAGAAGCGCCATCGTTCATTGCATGGCCTATATCGTGCCTTAATCAACAATATGGTTGAAGGCGTTTCAAATGGTTTTGTGAAAGACCTCGAAGTTGTCGGTGTTGGTTATCGTGCGGCCAATACAGGTCAGTTGCTTGAGCTTACTTTGGGCTACTCTCACCCTGTAATGTTTGCGATACCTGATGAGGTTAAAGTTTCAACTTCGCAGGAGAAAGGTAAGAATCCAATGATTAAACTTGAAAGCGCTGACAAGGAGCTCATCGGTCAGATTGCTGCAAAGATTAAATCATTCCGTAAATCTGAGCCTTACAAAGGAAAAGGTATCAAATTTCAAGGTGAAATCTTGCGCCGCAAAGCTGGTAAGGCTGCTGCTAAGAAGTAATCTAGTAGCTCTAATGTTTTTTTAGTTCCTTTTCATCTAATTGAAGTATTCAAAATAATCTTGGGTTTGGACTTCGTGCGCCTTTCACTAAGAGAAATAATAAAGTAAAATGAGATTCAAGAAAGAACAACGTCGGCGTCGCATTCACCTCCGCATCCGTAAAGCGGTTGTAGGTACTGCACAACGCCCCCGCCTCAGCGTATTCCGCAGCAATCTTTCCATTTATTGTCAGTTGATAGATGACAAGGCTGGCCACACACTTTTGGCAGCTTCATCTAGGGACGCGGGTGTTGACAAGGGAACCAAGGTTGAGCAAGCTCGCCAAGTAGGCAAGTTGCTGGCAGAGAAGGCTGTAGCTGCTAAAATTGAAGCGGTGGTCTTTGACCGAGGTGGTTACCTTTACCACGGCCGTGTTAAAGCATTGGCAGATGGTGCCCGCGAGGGTGGCTTGAAGTTCTAATCAATTGTGTAAATCTCTTTTTTAAGAGTACAAATAATTTTTCAATGTCAAATAGCAACGTTCAGAAAGAAAGAACCGTAGATACGGAAATCAAGGAGAAGCTCGTGAGCCTTAACCGTGTTGCTAAGGTTACCAAGGGCGGTCGTACGTTCAGCTTTGCAGCTATTGTAGTGGTCGGCGATGGTAACGGTTCAGTAGGCCAGGGTCTTGGAAAAGCGCGTGACGTTACAGAAGCCATCACAAAGGCAGTTTCCGATGCAAAAAAGAACATGATTAAGGTGCCAGTTTATAAGGGTACCATCCCGCATGAGCAGAAAGGAAAGTTCGGTGCAGGACGTGTTCTCATCCGCCCTGCGGCTGACGGTACTGGCGTTATCGCTGGTGGTTCTATGCGTGCGGTGTTGGAGATTGCTGGTGTGCATAACGTATTGGCAAAGTCGATGGGTTCTTCAAACCCGCACAACGTAGTTAAGGCTACTTTGGACGCACTTTCAAAACTTCGTAGCCCACTTGACGTATCCAAGCAGCGTAGTTTGTCATTGGAGAAAGTATTCAAAGGTTAATAAACAACCATGGGTGTAAGCCCTTCACTTTTGAGGGTTCATCACCAGAAATAAATTAACATGGGAAAGGTTAAAATCACACAAGTTAAAAGCACAATTGACCGTCCTAAGCGTCAGAAACTGACGATGGAATCGTTGGGCATCCGTAAGATGCATCAATCTGTTGTGCATGAAGCAACTCCCCAAATCTTGGGTATGATTGCTAGGGTTCAACACCTTGTACAGGTGGAGGACGTTCAATAATCTAACTTTCGTTCATTTTCAATTTTTTGATAAAATGGAACTTCATAATCTAAAACCGGCAAAAGGTGCTGTTCACAAGGAAAAGCGAATTGGCAGGGGTCAAGGCTCAGGCTGGGGTGGTACTGCCGGACGTGGTATGAATGGCGCAGGCTCACGATCTGGTGACAAAGAGAAGCGTGGCTTCGAGGGTGGCCAGACTCCAATGCAGCGCCGTTTGCCTAAGCGTGGTTTTAACAACCCAAACAGGGTTGAATATGTAGCGGTTAACTTAGGCCGCCTCCAAGAGATTGTAGAGAAATACAAGTTGACAGATATCACGCCTGCGGCGCTGCATGCCAATGGCATCATCGGTAAAAGTGATAGGATTAAGATTTTGGGTAGGGGTGAATTGACTAGCACTGTAAATGTGTCGGCGCATGCAATCTCTGCGACTGCTAAACAAGCTATTGAGGAAAAAGGCGGAAGCGTTAATCTGGTTTGAGGTTGAAGCTTGCCGCACGGAAAGCGGGAAGAGGCCTTTCAGTGTGAAGTTTCGAGTGTCAAACATCAAATCCAACACAGCAAGGTTGGACGGTATAAGTAATTCCGATGAAAAAATTCATTACGACTATCCAGAATATCTGGAAAATCAAGGAGCTAAGAGATCGTATCTTGTGGACGTTGCTGATGCTTTTCGTGTTTCGGCTCTGTTCATTCGTAGTTCTTCCCGGTGTTAATCCCGACGCGCTCAACAAAGCCAGTCAAACTGGTACCTCACAAGACATTCTTGGTATCATCAACTTGTTTACGGGTGGTGCTTTCGAGAATGCATCTTTAATGGCTTTGGGCATCATGCCCTATATCACAGCCTCCATCATTGTTCAGCTTCTTGGTTTTGCAATGCCGTATTTCCAACGGTTACAGCAGAAAGAAGGCGAGAGCGGTCGTAAGAAACTTACCCAAATTACTCGTATGCTAACTGTGGCCATTACACTTGTACAAGGTGGTGGTTACCTGACATACATCAACTCAATGAACGCCGTGGATCCATCTATGCCGGCGGGTTTGTTCTGGATTTCAAGCACGATTATCCTCTCTGCAGGAACTATGTTTGCCATGTGGTTGGGTGAAAAAATAACGGATAAAGGCTTGGGTAATGGTGCTTCGCTTTTGATTATGATTGGCATCATCTCCAGGCTTCCTCAAGCATTCGCTAGCGAGATTGGAATCCAGATAGGACAAGGTGGGTGGTACAAACTTATATTTGAGTTTGCCCTCTTGTTTGCAGTTATCATGGCAATCATCCTCATTATCCAAGGTGTACGCAAAGTTCCTATTCAGTTCGCAAAGCACATGGTTCAGCGTGGTAATACCACCATGCCAGCTGCAGGCGCAAGGGATTATATTCCAATCAAAGTGAATTCAGCTGGTGTAATGCCTATCATTTTTGCGCAAGCATTGATGTTTGTTCCAGCTACTATTGCTCAGTTCTCTAGCAGCAGCGGTCAAAGCACAGCGACTGGATTCCTTGGGCAGTTGACAAATCCTTATTCCATAACTTCGTCTGTGATTGTGTTCTTGTTGGTTGTTGGATTCACTTATGTGTACACAGCCCTTATCGTGAACCCGACACAGTATGCTGAGTACTTGAAGCGCCAAAATGCTTTCATCCCGGGTATCAAACCTGGCAAGCCT
>CAYTZS010000256.1:0-3062 GCA_964442355.1 uncultured Saprospiraceae bacterium
ATGGTACTGGGCATGGTGTACATTGGCGCTCCGTTTTCCCTGCTGAACTTCATTGCATTCAACGGAAACGACTTCAACGTCTGGCCCATCTTTGGCCTGTTGTTGCTCACTTGGATGAACGACACGGGCGCCTACCTCATCGGTTCCAAGCTGGGCAAGACTCCGCTTCTCCCACGCATTTCCCCCAAAAAAACCTGGGAAGGCACGCTCGGTGGCGTTGCGGTTACCTTCGGTGTTGGGTACCTGTTCTGTGCCCTGACTGGTGAGCTTCGGCTCCAAGACTGGATGATTCTGTCTGCTATTGTTGCTGTTTTCGGCTCCATCGGCGACCTCATCGAGTCCATGCTCAAACGAAGCCTCGGCATCAAGGACTCAGGCTCCCTGCTGCCCGGTCACGGTGGCATGCTCGATCGCTTCGATGCCTTTATCTTTCTGCTCCCGTTTGCAGCAGCGTATTTGCTTTACATCAGATAACTAGGTGAGCGAGCGCTCCACAACCTGCTCACTCGCCCACCCCATCAGCCGCTCACTTCTCTACCATGCGCGAAACCAATTTCATCGAGCAAAATCAAAAAAAATGGCAGGAGTTCGAGCAACTCCTGGAAGGCAAGGTCAATGACCCTGAGAAGCTCAACGAGCTGTTCGTGCAAGTGACCGACGACCTCTCGTTTGCCCGAACCTTTTACCCAAACCGCTCGGTGCGGGTTTACCTAAACGGGCTGGCGCAAAAGATTTTCCTCAACATTTACAAAAACAAAAAATCACGGCGGAAGAACCTCGCCGACTTCTGGCTAGAAGACCTCCCCCGACTCATCTACGATGCCCGATTTGACTTGCGGCTCTCGCTTTTCATCTTCGTACTTTCAATGGCCATCGGCATGTTGTCCTGCTGGGCCGAGCCTGACTTCCTGCGCACCATCCTCGGTGATGCCTACGTGGAAATGACCGAAGAGAACATCCGCTCCGGCGACCCTATGGCCGTGTACAAAGAAGCCGGTGAATTCAACATGTTCCTCGGCATCACCCTGAACAACATCCTTGTAGCATTTCGCACGTTCATCATGGGCATTTTCTACGGCATTGGCACCGTGGGCATCCTGCTCTACAACGGAGTAATGCTCGGCGCCTTCCAGTTTTTTTTCATTGAAAAAGGCCTTTTCCAAGAATCGTTCTTTACCGTCTGGCTGCACGGTGCATTCGAGATTTCGAGTATCGTCATCGCTGGGGCTGCTGGCCTGACGATGGGCCGTGGGCTGGTGTTCCCCGGCACCTTATCACGTGAACGGTCGTTCCAACTGGCGGCCCGGCGGGGCATGAGCCTGATGGTGGGCGTAGTACCGCTCTTCATCTTTGCCGGCTTCACCGAAAGTTACCTCACTCGCCACACCGACGCCCCCGACTGGTTGCGGGGTATGTTCATTTTCGGCTGCTTCGCCATCGTGATTGCTTACTTCGTCGTCTATCCTCGGATGAAAGCAAAACGAGGCGACTTCAAGGAGGAAGACATCCGCCTGACGCCTGACATGGAGCGCCGGGTGGACTTCACACAGGTGAAAACAACGGGAGAACTGTTCACAGACGCTTTTCTTTTTCTTCGCAAAAATCTGCAGTCAATTGGGTTGGCCGCTTTGGGCAGTAGCGCCCTTTTCTGCATCGGTGCCTTCCTGCTGACCGAAGTACATCCTGCCGAGCTGTTCAGCTACGGGCAGGACATGTTCGGGATGGTGCAAACCGTTCCCGATTATTTCAAAAACCCAGGCAATCCCTGGCTATTTCCGTTCGCAGTGGCTGCACTCACGGTAGTTGCCTTCGTCACGCAGTTTTCCTTGAAGCGCTGGCGCAACAGGTCGCAAGAAATAGGAGAGGAAGCTGTCGAGACAAACGAGCCTGCCAGTTCGGCCAATATTTTCGCCAGTTTCTTCAAAACCATGGTGGCAGTGTCCATCTTCAGCCTCATTTTCTTGCTGCCCAGCGGAGTAATCTTGCTGCTGTTGATGGTAATCTTTCCATTCTTCTTCCTCTGGACGCAAGTGATGATTTTTGAAGGCAAAAATGTCTTCACTGGCATTGCCCGCACGGTCGAATTGGTGACCACGCAGTTTGGCCAAATGTTCGGCTTATTCATCACCCAACTGCTCACGGGGGCCCTATTCTTCATCATCCTCGACACCGGGTTGCTTTGGTTTCTACTCGACATCATCAGCATGAATTTTTACCTCTCCGACGAAGGCACTCAATTGTTCCAGACCGTTGCAGTCACAGGCATTTCGGTGTTTGTGTTGCTGCTCATCTTTGCGCTCTGGGTGGCTGGCATGGGCCTGCAATATTTCTCCATCTTGGAGGCGAGCGAGGCTTTTTTTATGAAAAAAAGGCTAGAGATGATTGGCAAACGAGCAAGGATTCGGGGACTGGAACGGGAGAGCTAAACTACCTACTACCCCATCCGCAGCACATCCTCCCGCAGCACCCGCTCCAGTGTTCCCAGCAGAAAATCGGCATCCCTCCTTCCGAAAACAACGGGCGGTTTTATCTTCAAAACATTGTGAAACGGCCCATCCGTGCTCATCAAAATGCCCAGCTCTCGCATCCGGTTGGCAAGGTAAGTAGCTTCGGCCTCGGCGGGCATAAGCAGCGCTGGGTCTTTCACCAGCTCGAAGCCGAGAAACAGCCCAGGCCCTCGTACATCGCCGATGATGGGGAACCGATTAGCCAAGTTCCTCAATCCTTCCGTCAGGTATGCACCCGTTTCCAGGGCGTTTTGCTGCAAGCCCTCGTCATGGATGACCCGCAGCACCTCCAAACCGATGGCGCACGACACCGGGTTGCCACCAAACGTGTTGAAATACTCCATCCCGTTGGCAAATGCATCGGCGATGGCCTGCGTCGTCACCACCACGCCCAGCGGATGGCCGTTGCCGATGGGTTTGCCGACCGTCACGATATCCGGCACGACGCCGTGCTCCTCGAAGGCCCAAAAATGCTGCCCATGCCGACCGCAACCCGTCTGCACCTCGTCGGAAATGAGCAGCACGTCGTACTTGTCGCAGATCTCGCGGATGCGC
>CAYTZS010000256.1:3072-6484 GCA_964442355.1 uncultured Saprospiraceae bacterium
TCGGAAATGAGCAGCCCACCAGCACTGCGCACCTGCCGAGCGGCCTCCAACAGATAGCCCGGCGGCAGTGTCACCTGCCCACCGCAGCTGATGACCGACTCGCAAATAAACGCCGCCACACCACGCCCTTCTGCTTGTATTCTTTTTGCGGCTTCGCTCAAATGGGCGGCGTATTTCAGGCCAGTTTCCAGCGTATTCCCACGATAAATGCCTCGGTAAGCATCTGGAATCGGCACCACATGCGTGTGCGGAGGAGCGCCCTTGCCGCCCGGCCCCTCGAATTTGTACGAACTGATGTCCACGCAGCCCTGCGTGTTGCCGTGGTAGCCGACTTCGACCACCAGAATGTCTTTTTGTTGGGTAAAATTCTTCGCCAGCCGCATCGCCAGTTCATTGGCTTCGCTACCGCTGTTTGTGAAAAAGGCCACACTGAGTTCTTTCGGGAAAGTGGCCAACAGCTCCTCCGAAAACCGAACAATGTTTTCGTGCAGGTAGCGGGTATTGGTGTTCAGCACCGCCATTTGTCGCTGCCCAGCTCGCACCACACGGGGGTGCTCGTGGCCGACATGCGCTACGTTGTTCACCGTGTCGAGGTAGCGCCGTCCGGTGTCATCGTACAGGTATTGACGCCAGCCCCGCTGCATGTTCATCGGTTTTTTGTAGGAAACACTGAGATTTTTGCCCAAATGCCGCTGTCGGAACTCCAAGATTTGCGAAGCACTCAAGCGAGCCGGTGGTGGCGATAGCTCGCCCGTGAGCAGCAGCCAGGGGTCGGGGCAGATGCTTTTCCACACCTCCTGCCACCGGGGAAACGCCACGCCGGGGAAGTCGCCCTCCCACCCCATCAGGTCGAGGATGACCTGAAAATGCAGGTGGGGCGGCCAGTTGCCGTTCTCTGGCATCGGTCCGATTTGGAAAAACACTTCGCCTGCTCGCACGGTTTGCCCCACTGTCAAGCCCTCCAACGAGGTGCGGCCGAGATGGCCGTACAGCGTATAAAACGTGAGCGTATCTGAGACTTTGTGCTCCATGATGATGGTTGGCCCGTAATCCCGTTCGTTGGCATTGTCACGAAAACTGTGAATCGTACCGTCCAGCGGCGCAAAAACGGGCGTGCCAGGCGGCAGAAAAACATCCAAGCCGATGTGAACGGTGCGCCATTCGGGGCCGTCGTTGCCCTGCAAGGCGTAGGCGTCGGTAGTGTAAAACGGGCGGGCCTCGTCGTATCTGCCAATTGCGATTGACGATTGACGATTGGCGATTGACGGGGCAGCTGCGTCGGCGATTTGCGCTTGAATTTGAAGGTGCAGCCGCTCGGCGTCTTCGATGTCGGCGTAGGTGCCCAAGTCGGGGCTGCCCACGCTGAGGTCGAGCCAAGTGGGGTTTTCAAGGCCTTCTGCAAAAATTGGAACAGCCTTCTGTTGGCTGGCCCAAGCCTTGAACACCGCATTTTTCGGGCAAGGCTCCCAGCCGCAGGCATGGCGCACCACGGCATGCACGAGCGAGGGATATATGCTGCGCAATTTGCGGAGCAAACCCCAAGCTGGTCGGTCGCTGATTTGGAGGTACTCGTTGTCTGGGTTTTCCGCCAAGTTCATCGCTGAACAAGTGACACTGATGAGCAGCCTCGCCCCGATGAGCGGGAACAGTGCCTCAGCCTCCTGTTCGGTGAGCGGGAACTGGCGGTGGTAGCCTTTCGTCAGGTGGAAAATGGCGGCCAAGGGGTCGGGCTTGTGCATGGCGGCATAGGCGCAGGCGATGGCCAGTTCGTTGATGGTGTGCGTGAAAACAGCATCGCCAAAGTCAATGACGCCAGGCACGGTGGGGTTTTCTTTGTCAAAATTGACCAGTATGTTGTAGTCGTTGGCATCGCTGTAGCAGACGCTTTGTCGCAGGTTCGGCAACATCGGCACGGCAGTTTCCTCAAAAAGCTGGAGGAAATATTGCGCCAGCGCCTGCTTCTCCTCGCCCACGATTTGGGGCAAATACTCGCCCGTCCAGCTTGCTTGCGAGCTGTCCCATTTGAGGAAACGGTGCGCCGCCGGGTGGTCAAAACCTTCGAGCGCACGGCTGAGTTTGCCACACATTTCACCCACTTTTTCCAGCAATTCGGGGGTGTGCGGGTTCACCTCGGCGAAGCAACGCCCCTCGACCCAAGTGAGCAGCCGCATCATCCGCAGCGTACCGCCGCCGGGGGCTGCGACGAGGGTGATATCCTCGCCCGTCACAGACTTGACTATCTTCGGAATTTCCAAACCGAGGTTGGCACTGCCGAGTCGCTGCATCAGGGCGTTCTGGAATTCGAGGTATTCACGCAGTGTGTCAGGATGGGCAATTTTCAGCGTAAACTTTTCGCCAGCGGGCGTTTGTACCAAAAAATTGAGGTCAATCTCGCCGGGCAATTCCTTGACGGAAACTTCGAGCTGGAAGTGCTCGGCGGCAAGTGCAGCAACGTTGCTTTTTGAAAAAATCATAAAATGGTCGGTGGGTTTGTTTGTGCGCAAAGATGGCTTTTTATACGCAGAAGACCTTCCTCACACGTCCCCATCCAACGACCGGCGAATCAGTTCCCCTTTGCTGTTGATGTTCAAGCTACGGTCTGTCCTTGCCTCCTAGCGGCACCAACGATACGGCACCAACATCGGCACCTCCCGCTGGTATTTGCGGTAGGCTTCGCCAAATTGGGCAACCAACTTTTCTTCTTCCAGTCTGGTGCCGATGATGAGGTAAATCGTGGAAATGAGTACAAAGCCGAACATGGCATCGGTGGGGAAAATGAACAGCACACCCCAGACCATGAGCAAGGTACCAAAATAAAGCGGATGCCGTACCCGCCCGTTCAAACCCCTGATAATCAACTTACTGTGCTTGGGTTGTTGGCCCGTTCGCAACTGCTCCATGCCCGTGAACTCGTCGAGGTTGTACCGCTTCATCGCCCCAACAATCCATGAAAGCCCAACCAGGCAAAGTACCCCGCCGATGACGGGCATCACCAAGTTTGACGGCCACAATGGCGCTTTTTCCACCAAAAAATAAAGGACGAAAATGGCGGCAAACAAGCCCACAGCCAATAGGTTGTACACCAATCGGTAGTAACGGGGCGGCAAGATGCTGGTCAGTTTGGCTTTTACGCCGTCAGCAGCTAGCAGGCTGTGCAGGGTATAGTAGGCAAACAGGGCAAGGACGAAATGGACGACGGTCATACTCGGCTGATTTTGGTGGCGAAAGTAATTCCTATATGGGTAATGGGGCGCTTGGGTTTCAATTTGCCTTATTAAATAGAGCGCCGCACGAGTGCCGGGGGACTTTGCGACAACGCCGGAAGGATTTGTGCAAGCCCAATTAAGGCAGAACATCGAGTCATCCCGAATTTTGAGCAACTGGCTGGTTCAAAAATTGGGTTTTCGGCGGT
>CAYTZS010000257.1:0-6454 GCA_964442355.1 uncultured Saprospiraceae bacterium
GCCGCCGCCGCCCGCCCTGCCGGGGCCGCCGTGGTTGAGCAATGGGAGCGGCGAACCGTGGCCCGTGCTCTCTTTGGCGCATAAGTCATTGAGTACCAATATCCTGCCGTGGTAGGGCGACGAGCCGATGACGTAGTCCCGTGCTATGCGCTCGTCGGCGGTGACGATGCTGCTGACAAGGGAGCCTTTGCCCATGTTCACCAGTTCGATGGCGTCGTCGAGGTGCTTGTAGGGCATGAGGGTGCTCACCGGGCCGAACACCTCGATGTCGTGCGAGGCCGTTTTGCGGAAGGGGTCGTCGTTCAGCAAGAGCATCGGCGAGAAGAAAGCGCCTTTGTTTCTGTCCGCTCCGATGACCTCGAACTCGGCGTCCAAATTGCCGAAAACGATGGGCGTATGGGCAGCAAGTTCTTCCACTCTTGCCCGCACCTCGTCCACCTGCGAGCGCCCGACGAGGCTGCCCATGCGAACGCCTTCCACCTGCGGGTCGCCGATGGTGGTCTTCGCCAAAGCTTGGCCAAGGGCAATTTGCACGTCCTCCAGCAGGTTTTCCGGCACCAAAATGCGGCGGATGGCGGTGCATTTCTGCCCAGCCTTCGTCACCATTTCCCGATGGACTTCCTTGACGAAAATATCGAATTCCGGCGTACCTGGCACGGCGTCGGCACCCAGCACGCAGGCGTTGAGGCTGTCGGCTTCCATGTTGAACGGCACCGAATTGGCGATGACGGCGGGTGTGGATTTGAGCATCCGCCCCGTGTCGGCGCTGCCCGTGAAGGTGACCACGTCCTGCCCAGTGACGGAATCGAGCAGGCCACGGGCGCTACCGCAGATGAGCTGTATCGCCCCTTCGGGCAATATGCCGGACGCCACGATGTCCTGCACCATCGCATGGGTGAGGAACGAGGTCTGCGTGGCGGGCTTCACGATGGCGGGCATCCCGGCCAGCAGGTTCACCGAGAGCTTTTCGAGCATCCCCCAGATGGGGAAGTTGAAGGCGTTGATGTGCACCGCCACCCCGTGCCGTGGCGACATGATGTGCCGCCCGACGAAGCTGCCCTCCTTGGAGGATTTCACCGTCTCGCCGTCCACGAAGAAGGTCTCGTTGCCGAGCCGACGGCGCAGGCTGGCGTAGGCGAACAGCGTGCCGATGCCGCCCTCGATGTCCACCCAGGAATCCACCTTGGTGGCGCCCGTGGCATAGCTGAGGGGGTAGTAGCTTTTGCGCCGCTCGTGGAGGTAGAGCGCCAGTTTTTTCAGCATGAGGCCCCGCTCGTAGAAGCTAATTTTTCTTAGCGCCTTGCCCCCGACGCTGCGGGCGTAGTGCAGCATGGCTGGGAAGTCAAGCCCCTCGCTGCCCGCCGTGGCGATGACTTCGCCAGTGATGGCGTTGTGGAGGGGTTGGGTGCGGCCGGTGGCGGGTTGCCAGATAGATTGGGTATAATTGGTTAGGTTCATCATTTTGATTCACTTTTTTGTTTCAACGCTTTAAATAGCAATTGTAAAAACATTAGTTTGCTCAAAGGTAAAAAGACATAGACCAATACGCTTCTTCCGGTTTCCAAAATTTTTTCTGTTAATTCCGACGTATATATATTAGCATTAATTATCTGCAAAGCCCACAATAAAATAACTACCGTATAAGCACATGTGATAAATATAGCGTGTCTTTTCCCACCATAAATCATGGCAAAAAAAGGAACAATAAAACCCAAAATAAGAAATACGATGAATATTACAAACTTATTCCTTGAAACAGTTTGGCAAGCATATATCGCTAAAGTAATAGCTGTAAGTGCAGGAATAATGACATTAACAGGGATTCTGCCAAAGTATTTATCAATTTTTCTCTTGAATATAGTCGTTTCTTTATCGCTTAAGGCTATTTTTCTAAAAATATTTTTAAATCCTTCTAAGCGTTCTATCGAATTTATTTCAAATTTAGTAGGCAAGGAATCAAGAGAATAGATTTCTTTTAAAGAATCATGTGTAATAAAAAACCATTCACTTTTTCCATCTCTTGTCGACTGGAGTTTGTCGTGAAAATATTTTTCAAG
The DNA here is from genome assembly GCA_964442355.1 of uncultured Saprospiraceae bacterium. Lineage (GTDB taxonomy): Bacteria > Bacteroidota > Bacteroidia > Chitinophagales > Saprospiraceae > UBA6168. The sequence goes on from CAYTZS010000257.1 coordinate 2,058, forward strand.
TTCCCTTTCTTTGTTTGTACGTATAATTAGCACAAGCTCTCCTTCATCCATAAATCCAGTTTTCAAATCCGAAACCCTTTTAGGTATCTTTTTGCTTCTCCCAATTTTTATTTTGCCTTGATTTCGAGCATGGATTATGTAAACTCCTCTCATATTTAATTTGAATGAAAAATTTTGGAAAGTAAGTTGTCGAAAGTTTAACCCATCGCATCTTATACCCCCGCCCGCAAAACTACACCCTTTCCCTCCACGCCCAAGCATCCCGGCAGCGGAAAATGCACCCCTCACAACGCCCGCTGCCGCAACCTCCCCCTAGCATAAGTTGTGAAGAAGCCTGACAAAGAGCGACCTTCTGCTAGCAGTTCAAGCAGTAAATCGGCAGGTTCGTCGGGGTGGAGCGGCTGCATCCGATAGTAGAAAATGCCAGCAGGCTTGGGCAGGTTGAGTTGGTAAATTAGCTTGCCGTAGTCACGGTCGAAAGTGAGAATGATGGATTGCTCGGCGGCGGCTTTGAGCAGGATGGTTTCGTCGGGCTGCCCTTGCATCATCAAAGTGACAGATTCCACTTCATGTCCGGCAGCAATCAGTTTTCTGACGGATGAAAGTGGGTAGTTTTCGTTGGCCAGTAGCTTCATCAAGCAGCGATTACGATTTCATCTTCCATGCACTCCTGCACATAAGCGAAGACTGCACGGAGACTTTCTTTGGTGAGTTGCGGGTAGTTCTCCAGCACCTGCTGCTCCGTCCAGCCATTGCTGAAGAGGCCAAGAATGAAAACCACGGAAAGGCGTGTGCCTTTTACGACTGGTTTGCCAACGAGGATTTTTGGGTCGGAATGGATATGGTCTTTCCAGTTCATTGATTTAAAGTTTAATCCAAGTTTCAAATTAGCGTTCGGTGAGTGCGGTTTCGATTTTATCCCAAGAAATCGTTTTTGCCTTGCCAATGGCGAGGGAGGCCGAGCGGCGTTCTATTTCCGTTTCTTGGGCATTGGTTAGCGTAAATGCTTGGCTATCAGCATCTTTTGCTATCGTGCCGAGTATTTTCTGCACCAGTTTTATCCGGTCAGCGATGTTCAGTTTTGTTATTTCTAAAATCAGGTCTGCCATGTTGGGTTGATTTTCAACAAAGTTACGAAAGAAACCATTTGACGCAAACTTGCGCTTCCCCGCCTACAAAACTACACCCTTCCCCTCCACTCCCCAACATTTAGGCCGAAGCAAAAGCCGAGTTGTCACCAATAAAAAAGCCCCAACGATGCGGCATTTGACCAATTGCCACCCCGTTGGGGCTTAGGTTGACTACCTGCTGCGTAGCCCTTATTTCGTACCGAGCGCATACGACAAACCAATGAGGTAGTACACCTGCAAGGGGTTGTCGGTTTTGCCAGCGGCAAGCGCCTCCTGCTTGTTACTGCGCAAGCCGAGGTCAAGGCCTATACCGATGCCTTTGACGGCAGTGGTGACGCCGTTTATCCAGGTCCAGTTGTGTAGGTCGCTGCCCTCGTAGCTGAAAAAGCCGGAGAGATTCGATTTCCAAGCGATGCCCTTGATGAGTTGGCGCTTGTAGTCGGCCACCACCTTGCAGCCGAGCGACGATGTGTAATCGCTGCCTTCCTCCGCAAAAATGAAGTTGTAGTTCAGCGGGTGGAACACCACGACCAAGTCAGTGACAGGCGTCCAAGTGGCACCTGCGCCAAGGTCGAGGTAGCCGGGATTGTTGAATTTTTCGTCCAGCACCGAGGTGCGGTACTCGCCGAGCGTCGAGATGGCAATTTTTTCGGAGAGCTTGAAGCCAAACAGCGAGACGATGTTAAAAGCATCGGCAGCTACTTGGAAGTCGTCGTTGTCGTCGTTTTTGTCTTTGTCGTCAAACTTGAGCCAAGCCAAGGCTAGGTTGGTGTTGTTGCGCCAAAAGTATTTTTTCTGTTGAAGGTTGGCGAAGGCATTGGCCGACAGGCCGATGTTGACGGCACTGGTGTTGGGAGTGCCTTTGGGGAACCAGTTGTTGAAACTAGAAAGGTTCAAGCCGACATTGCCAAGTGCGCCTACGTCCCAACGTGGGTACGGGGTCACTTTTTCGGTCAGGTCAGCCACTTCGGATTTCAGTGCGCCTACCTTGCCAGCAAGTTCGGCCAACTGGGCCTCCAGGGTGCCTAGTTCTTTTTCTTTGGCCGCCTTGGCTGCCGTGAGTTCTTCGATGGTCTGGGCTTGGATTGCGAAGGAAAACGCAATCGTTGCAAGCATGGAGAGGAGAATTTTCTTAGCCATAATTCAGCGTTTTGATTAAAAAATTATGAGCACTATCATAAGCTGTGCGGCAGGCGCTGTTAGCTTATTTGTCTTTCGTTGGAAAAAATTTCCACCTTGTCAGACGTGAGTTTTTTCAAAGGTATCACAATTATTTTTCCGTCCCCCTGCAAGGTCAGGGAACTGCTGTCCATGGCGATTACACGCCCTTTCGACCCGTCAAGCTGGATGTAGTCGCCGACTTTCACCTTGTTTTTGCTGTAAAACGATGCAAGAAAATTGGCCATGGTATCCCTTGAGGCAAAGCCGTAGCCGATGGCAAAAGCGAGTATCACACCACCGAGTATGACGGTGAGGTTGGAGGTGATGAGCGAGGTCTCGATGCTGGCCTGCGCCAGTGCACTGATGGTCAGCGTCAGGAATATCAGGTAAAAAATGAAGTTTGAAATGATTTTCCCGGAGGGGATGCCCAAGGAGTTGGTGGCTGCGAGCACGATGTTTTTGACGAACTCGGCCAAGTAAATACCGAGCACGAACAGCACCAGTGCGGACAAGAGGCGGGGTAGGTAGGTTATCAGGTCGCTCACCATCTCCGACACGACGGGCATGCCGAGCACATCCGTAGCGGCCATGATGAAAATGAGCTGCAAAAGATAGTAAACCAACTTGGCCAAAAAGCTGCTCAGTTTAATCTTGAGGTTGGCCTTGGTGGCAAACTCCGTTTCGTTGATTTTGTCGCCAAAGCGGTCAATTTTGATGCTTTCAAAAACCTTTTGCAGCGCTTTCGAAACCAATTTGGAGATGGCCCACCCTACCAAGATGACGATGATGGCCCCCACGACGTTGGGTATTGCCGAGGCGAACTTGGCTAGCACTTGTTTGACGATTTCTACTATTTCCATGCTGGTGAAGTTGTTGTGTTTTAAGGCAATTTGGGGTCGAATTGAGCACCTAGTTGCGTTGTCAGCGTTTTTTTAATCCATTAAGTCATCATCGATGCCCTTATCCACCGTACCTGCCATGCCGGGGGTGGGGGATTCCATGTCGGGGTCAGGCGTCCCCTCTGGCAACTCGTTCTTCGAGCCCATTTGGTCAAGCTCCTTGAGCGTACCGCCCATGGTAAGTATGAACATCTCGAACACCTTTGGGATGTACAATTCCATGGCCTGCCCCATGATGGACAAAATTTGCAGGCTCCCAAGGACGTGCTCCTCGATTTCTGGCGGAGGCGGGAACATCCGTTCGTCCTCCTCCATGATTTGTTTGAAACTGTTTGTGGTGCTCATGACTTTACACGATTCGAATGGAAATTTTTAATCATCTGGGAATAGGTCGTCGTAAACCATTTGGGCTTTGTGTTTGGCTCGTTTTATTTTCATTTTAATAGCACTCTCTGTCTTGTCGAGCATGTTGGCTATTTCTTTTATCTGCAAATCATCTTGGTACTTCATCAATAAAATGGCCTTGTCACCAATCGGGATGTTGTCCAGCACCACCCTCAATCGGTCGGACCGCATGGTCAGCAGGGCTTCGTCGTGCACTTCGTCCACCATATCGGGCAACCGCTCCATATCGTCTGAGAAGATGTCGCCAGCTTTTTTCTTCTTCCTAATAATGTCAATACAGTAGTTGTAAGTAATGGAGTAAACCCATGTCGAAAACTTGGCTTGTTCACCGAACTGCCCCAAGTTCAGAAAAATCTTCATGAAAATGTCCTGCGCCGCATCCCTGGCCAAGTGCTCTTCCTTCAACAAAGAGATGCACTTGGCATACACCCTACCAGAATACCTCCGGTACAGCGCAGTGAAGTGCCTTGCGTCTTTGGTCGCAAGGAATCTCCTTATCAAGTCAATGTCTTGTTCCTTGGAATTTTCTTCTGTTCCCATCAAACTGGCAAGTACGAATTTTTTATGGCGTGATTCGTTGGACAACAACTAATCACCGCCTAAAAGATTGATTTTCAATTGATTGCTTTAATTTTTCCGACAATAGAAACGCACGAAAGTAGGGAAATTTACGTGAATCAAAGGAGCAGTCGCCTGTTTGTCGAAGGGACGAGCGAGGTTCGAAACGGAATCGAGAGCCGCTCCCCCCTCGGGGCCTCACCGTCGGCGGGGGCTCGGCTTCTCCATCCTCCTGACGGTTCTC
>CAYTZS010000258.1:0-6430 GCA_964442355.1 uncultured Saprospiraceae bacterium
TCAAAGTCGAAATGTGTCAAAATTGCAGCCTAAATTAATCCAAACCTCACGTTAACTTATGACAGTGCCTTTCGGCAAATCTGTTGGGTCTTCGCTGGAAGATGCTTTGAATCCCAACTGCAAAACGGCAAAAAATCACCCCCAATATTTCTGTCCAAACCCTTATCATTGCTGCCACAACATCGCTAGGATTTGCTCCCGAAAGCAATCGGGATTCCCGGCTTTTATTTCACAAATCAATTTTGGTATTACATGAAAAAACTGACGCAATTGGTTTTGCTGTTCTTGGTCACAACCATCGGGCTAGCGCAAAATCCACAACTCAACCTGATTCCGCAACCCGTTGAGATACAGCAGCTTTCAGGCAATTTTACACTCACCAAAGCCACCACCATCGGCTACAATGAGGACGAAGCCAAGGCCGTGGCCGAAATGCTTGCCCGGCACTTGAACACGCCAACAGGTTTTGGCCTCACGGCAAAGGAAGGCAAGGCTGGTGCCATCTACCTCAACCTGAACGCCACGCCGAACGACCGCATCGGGAAGGAAGGCTACACGTTGGAGGCTACTGCCAAGAGCGTGACCATCACCGCCAACCAACCTGCCGGGTTGTTTTACGGGATGCAGACGCTGCTCCAGCTTTTTCCGAAGGAAATCGAAAGCCAAACAGCCGTGAAGGCAAACTGGGCCGTGCCTGCCGTGCGCATCACCGACTACCCCCGCTTCGGCTGGCGGGGCATCATGCTCGACGTGAGCCGCCATTTTTTTCCGAAGGAAGACGTGAAAAAATATATTGACGAGATGGCTCGCTACAAGTACAACACCTTCCACTGGCACCTCACCGACGACAACGGCTGGCGCATCGAAATCAAGGCGCTGCCCAAGCTGACGGAGGTGGGTGCTTGGCGGGTGGAGCGGGCAGGCCATTTCGGCGACAGGGAAGACCCCAAGCCCGGCGAGAAAGCCACTTACGGCGGCTTCTACACCCACGAAGACATCCGTGAAATCGTGAAATATGCTGCCGAGCGAAACGTGACCATCGTGCCCGAAATTGACGTTCCGGGCCACAGCATGGCCGCCCTCGCTGCCTACCCCGAACTCAGCTGCACCGATGCAAAAGTGTACGTGAACCCCGGTACACAATTCGCCGATTGGTGGGGCAACGGCACGTTCAGTATGAAGGTGGAGAACACGCTGAACCCCTCCGAGGAAAAGGTTTACGAGTTCCTCGAAAAAGTTTTTACCGAAGTGGCAATGCTATTCCCGAACCCGTACATCCACGTCGGGGGCGATGAGTGCTACAAAGGTTTTTGGAAAAACGACCCCAGCTGCCAAGCATTGATGAAGCAACTGGGCATCCGCCACGTGGAGGATTTGCAAGGCTACTTCATGGGCCGGGTGGAAAAGATTTTGGCAGCAAAGGGCAAAAAGCTACTCGGCTGGGACGAGATTCTGGAAGGCGGCATCTCGCCCGGCGCTACGGTCATGAGCTGGCGGGGCATCAAAGGCGGCATCGAAGCTGCACACCTCGGCCACGATGTAGTGATGACGCCCACGACGTTCGCATACATTGACTACTGCCAAGGCGACCCGACTGTTGACCCACGCATCTACGCCCGCCTCCGCTGCCAGACCAGTTACAGCTTCGAGCCTGTGCCGGATGGTGTGGATGCCAAGCATATCCTCGGTGGGCAGGCCAATCTTTGGACGGAGCAAATACCCAACCTGCGCTACGCCTACTACATGACCTATCCCCGTGCTTGGGCGCTGTCGGAAGTGTATTGGTCACAGAAAAAAGACAAGAATTGGGACAATTTCTCGAATCGCATGGAGTCGCATTTCCATCGCTACGACGTGGCTGGAAAGCGCTACTCCGCAGCTGTTTATGACCCCATCATCACCACCAAAAAGGAGGGCGACAAGTTGGTGCTGCACATGGCCTCCGAAATCGCAGGCCTTGACCTGCATTATACCATTGACGATGTGATGCCGGACAACTATTCGGCCAAGTACACCGCTCCGGTCACACTGCCCGAAGGGCCGATTACCTTGCGGGTACAAGCCTACCGAGCTGGAAAACCCATTGGCCACTTGATAACGCTCAAAAGGGAGCAACTGGAAGAGCGTACTTGGTGGTAAGAAAATAGAAATTAGAGAACTGATTGGTGACTGGGAGGCGATTGTTTCCCAGTCGCTAAAAATTTAAACGACATGGAAAACACCGATTTCTTTGACACCGACATACTGCTGTTACTTGGGCTTATCGCTGCGTTGGTGATTGGCTTGTTGGTGTTGCGCAAGCAGGGCAAAAAACGTTGAAATCCAGCGGTCAGAACAAATGCTGTCTGTCGTCTGAACCCCCTAAACTTGAACGCATCAAAACCAGTACCCCAAATTAAAATACACAGCTGCACCTTCGTTCGACTGGCCGTATGTAAGTTCAATCGGGCCGAGCGCCGTGTCGAGGCCATAGCCGAGGCCAAAACTGTAAATAGCCCGGTTCCCTTTTTCAAACGCATTTTGTAGGTAGGCAGCATTTCCGTTGATGGTCAAGTATTGGTTTTTGAAAAAACGACGCTGCCAATACAAGCTGCTGAACGCCACCCTGGTGGCAGCCAACTCTCCCAGATTTAGCCCAAGAAATGGCTTGAAGTTGTTGATGATGTTCAGGTTGTTGCCCCCGATGTAGTAGCGATATGGAGCCGCTTCTTCGCCCAAAAGCCCGCCCACCGATACGGATGCACCGCCCGTTGTACGCTCGCTCAACTGCTTGACACCGAGGAAGTTAAGGTCGAGGTTGTAGCCGAATTTGCCCAGTGAGTTTTCGTCGCCAGAGAACACCGCCGCTGGAAAAATGACACGACCATAAAGTGAAGTCACGATGCCATTTCGAGGAAAGTAGCGGCGGTCACGGGTATCTTTTTTGAAAAACGTGGTGGCCGTGAGGTAGAGGCCTTTTTCGTCAAAAAATGGGGCATCGTCGGCCACACTGCCCTGCACTTGGTCGGTGCTGAACTTGTAGTATTTGATTTCGGTGCTGAAGCCGAAGGCATGGTCGCTGCCTGCCAAGACATGCGTGTATGCCTCGTTGGTAAAGTCGAGGAAGTTGAACACCAGCCGTTCAATCGTGCTGCTGTCGGGGAGTTGGATGGGGTCGGGCAATCGGAAGCGCACGTTGTTGAAGTTCAGGCGGCTGTTGATGCCGAAATCGGGCAGTGCACCACGGTCCACGTAGTAGTAAAAATTGTAGCGAAAGCGGTCGCCAAGAATCAAGTCAAGTGATGCCACGGAGTTTTCAATCAGCAGATTTTGGAAGGTGGCATTCACCAAAACACTGCTGCGGTACTCGTTGTCGAAGTGCAGCCCTGCACGGAAACGGCGGTCGTAACCTGACCTGATTTGTGGGCGAAGATTGAGGCCGTAGCGCCCATCATCCGTCCTAAAGAATTGATAATCAATGAACTGGTAAGTGCCTGAGCCATAGAGGTTGGTGATGCCTTCGTAAAATTCCCGTTCAGGCAGTAGACCCGGCAGTTGTCTGGCAAAGTTGCGCAAGATGGCCTGCTCGTTGATTTTCTTGCTTTTTGCCACAAAAACGGTGTCGAATTTCCACGGGTTGTGGGGCAGCGGTGAGATTTGACGGGTGGGTTGCGGGGCGTTTTTTTGGCGCTTGGCAATGTCCGTCAGCACCTCGAAAAGTTCCCGAGCTGACCGCTCGCCCCTCAGCATCAGCGTATCGGCAAGTTCAAAGTCCGTGAGGCCGACGCCCACCACGTCGGGGCAGATGAGCACGTCGCAGTAGGGTAGTTGCTCCGCCGATTTTTCGTTCATCTGGAACGAACCGATTTGCGTGATGAGCTTTTCGAGGGAGGTCAGTTCGTTGCGGCCGTACAGCCCCTCCTCCACGTTCACTCCGATGACGATGTCCATTCCCCGCTCCTTCACTTCCTTGGCTGGAAAGTTGTTGACGATACCGCCGTCAGCCAGCAAGCGGTAATTGATTTCGACGGGAGCCAGCAGGCCGGGGAATGCGCCGCTCGCCCGCATGGCCAGTGGCAGGTTGCCCCGGTCGAGCATCACGCTCTCGCCCGTGCTCACGTCCGTGCCCGTGCAAAAAAACGGGATGGGCAACTGGCTGAAATCGTCGGAAAAGGCCACCCTCGCCGTCAGGCGACTGAGCAGGTCGTACACCAATTGGCCATCGGAATAGGCCAAGGGCAGGCCGACCTTGCCTTCCTTTACCGACAACGAGAAAGCGTATTTTTCACCGTTGAGTTTTTCAAAAATGGGCATCACATCCCTCGGGATTTCGTCTTCGAGCAGGGCGGCCATATCTGTGCTGCTGAGGATGCTGTCCAGTTCTGCTGCCGACCAGCCGCTGGCGTACAGCCCCCCGATGATGGCTCCCATGCTCGCCCCACCGATGTAGTCAATGCGCACCCCGGCTTCTTCCAACACCTTCAGCACCCCAACATGGGCGTAGCCCTTTGCCCCGCCGCCACTCAGCACCAAGCCGACCCGATATGGCTGCTGAGCTAGGTCGCCAGTGTTTTGAGCCAATAAATTCGAACTGAAAAGCAGGTAGAAAGCTGTGATGTAGATTTGAAATTTCATGTTGATTTTTGAACTAATTGTTCTTTGCATCGGCGCTTGTTCGTTCGTCGGGCGGGGTTCGTGGCTAGGATTGCCGACGGCAAGCAAAAATAGCTCAAACATGCTTAACCCTTCAAACTGTTCAACCCGATTGCCTTATCCTCGTACTTTTGCAAAAAAACTAAAGACACAGATGTTCAAAGTCCTCGCATTTTTCATCATTGGCTTGTTTGTGGCCATGTTGTTTGTCAACGTCTATTTCCGGGCGAAAGTGCTGAAAACGTACGGTCGGCTCGTGAAGAACCGGGTGGAGTTCGGTGCGGCTCATATTTTCAACAAGAAAAAAATGGAGGACGAGATTCTGCCCAAGTACCCGCACATGCGGCAGGACATCCTCGACTTCACCAACCACATGCAATATTCCATCAAAATGGCCTCGGTGCTGATTGTGCTGATTACGCTGTTCGGGGCGGCATTGATGTACTTCCGTTAATGGAGAAAGCTGGATTTTACTTGGTTCACCGTTCACAATTTCAATTTTTCGATATGAGAGTCTTGGCGATGCTTTTGGCAATTTTCCTGCTTTCCGGCTGCTTCGAAATCCGGGAGGAGGTGAACATGAAAGCCGACGGCAGCGGTGAGGTGACCTTCGTGATGAACCTCAGCCAGAGCAAGGAAAACGTGGCCAAGTACATGGCAATGGGGTCGGTGGAGGGCTACAAAGTGCCCTCGAAACAGGAAGTGGAAACCAATTTGGCCAAGATAAAAACGACGATGTCGGCAGTGCCGGGCATGTCGTCGGTGATGACCAAGAGTGATTGGTCGAACTATATTTTTACGGTAAGTGGCCGTTTTGCACATGTGGAGGCGCTGAACAAGGCAATGGAAATCGTGGGCAAGGAGTACGACAAAGAGGGCAAATACGCCGCCACGGGGAAGTCAGGTTTTGGGTACAACAATGCGCAATTCAAGCGGATGTTCAGCTACCCGACTAAGGCAAAGGAGTTTGGAGAACTACCCTCCATGCAGCGTTACGTGCTGGAGTCGGCGAAGATGACCAGCATCTACCGCTTCGACCGAAACATCCGCAAAGTGGGCCACCCAAAGGCGCAGCTTTCGCCGAGCGGCAAAGCGGTGATGCTCACGCTGCCCCTCTCCGAACTGATGAAGGGCACAGGCACGCTGGCAAATACGGTGACTTTTTAAGCATTGAGGGAGCCGTGTCCCCAAAACCTGAAACCCAACCCTGAAACCTCTTTGATTCACCGCCGTTTTCATGTAAGTTTGACTTTGACCAACAGAAGCCTTTGCCAACCATTTTCAAAATCCAAAAATCAATGAATATTTCCATCAAAATTTCCCCAGAAGCACACCTGTCTCATTTGCCAAAAGGCTTGCTATTGCTGCTGCTTTCGGTCGTTTCTTTTTTTGCAAACGGCCAAACGGCACTGAAGTACATCCCCTCCACAGCAGATATGGTCATCACCGTCAACCTCCAGAATCTGGATAAAAAGGTGAACCTGGCGCAATTGCAGCAGTACGATTTTTTCCAGTCAATGGTAAAAGAAATGCACAAAACGCCTGAGCTGGAGGGCGATACTGCCATGCAACTTTATTTTGAAAAACTGCTCACCGAACCTGCCAGCTTGGGTTTTGACACCAATGAGCCGTTCTACCTTTTTGTCGAGAAAGTAGGGTACGACACGTACATCACTTTTGTGCAAAAAATGGGCGACCGTGCGCGCTACGAGGCCGCCGTGCAGAAACTGAAAGGGGAGGGCTATGCCGCCAATCTCACGGATTTGGAGGGCATAAAAGTCTGGCAAAAAGGCACCGA
>CAYTZS010000259.1:0-6398 GCA_964442355.1 uncultured Saprospiraceae bacterium
TGGATGGGGTAGCTCGTTCCGTTGTTCCACTTCGTCACGCCGCAGGCATTGTAGGTCATCGGGCCTTTGCAGCCGACCTTGTAGAGGCAGTAGCCCTTCTGTGCGTTTTCATCATCAAAAGTTTCGACGAAAAGGCCAGCGTCGTAGAACGGGCGGCGGTAGCAGGTGTCATGAACCCGTTTGGAGTAGAAGGCCTTCGGGCGACCTACCCGGTCGAGCTCTGGCAGCCTGCCAAACGTAATCATGTGGATGATGACCCCCGCCATGACCTCGCCAATCGGTGGGCAGCCCGGCACTTTGATGATGGGCTTGCCGTGTATCAATTTATGAATTGGCGTAGCAGTGGTTGGGTTTGGGTGGGCGGCCTGCACGCAGCCGTTGCAGGCGCAACTGCCCCATGCAATGATGGCCTTGGCACCCTCGGCGGCCTCTTCCAGCACTTGCATCGCCGACTTGCCACCGATGCAGCAATACACGCCGTCGTCCTTGGTCGGCACAGAGCCTTCTACGCAGAGGATGTACTCGCCGTGGTAGTCCTTCATGGTTTTGGCCTTGGCGGCCTCCGCTTGGTGGCCACTTGCGGCCATGAGGGTTTCGGTGTAATCAAGCGAGATTTTGTCCAACAGGATGTCCGCCACGATGGGGTGCGAGGAGCGAATGAAGCTCTCGCTGCAACAAGTGCATTCCTGAAAGTGCAGCCAAATGACGGGCACTCGGCTGTTTTTTTGCAGCGCATTGGCGACCTGCGCCACGCCCGTTGCCTCCAAGCCCATGTAGGCACCGATGATGGAACAGAACTTCATGAAGTCCCTACGGGAATAGCCTTTTTGACGGATTTCTTCGTAATAGGTGGGACGGCGGGTTGGCGTTGTCGTCATGTCAGCACGATTTGGTAGGTGAAAAAATGGCTGAAATTTCCTTCTGGAAATATGTGCGAATGTACCAGTACCAATAGGTCATTCGTGATGACATTAGTCAATTGCTCGGCTTGATTAATATCATCCTTAGTCGGCAGGGGTTGCCGCTATCTTCGTCCACGTATTTTTTCACTAAAAATGTCCGACATGAAAAAATGGCTCTTACTCGTCCCAACGCTTATGCCTTTCATGGCCATTGCCCACGATGGTCACAGCATTTTTGACGCCAGCAACATCCTGCACTATATCGCCACTCCCGAACATGCTTTGCCGCTGGGTGGAGGCATTGTATTGTTGGGCTTGTTGTTGAAAAATAGGAGCAAGAAAACGGCATAGAACAGGTTTAGAGGGTTTAGGAGGTTTAGAGGGTTTAGTTTCCACCTCCAAGTTAAACCTCCTAAACCCTCTAAACCTTTCTAAACCTTCTAAACCATGCACGAACTGTCCATCATATCCAGCATCGTTCAAATCGCTGAGGCCGAGGTAGAAAAAGCCGGAGCGCAGCGGGTCGAGTCCATCGAACTGGAAATTGGCGAGCTGGCAGGCATCGAGTTTTCGGCACTCGATTTTGCATGGGAAGTCGGCGTGAGCCAAACGGTGCTGGAAGGCGCCGAACGGCATATCCACCGCATCGGCGGGGAGGCAAGGTGCAGCGAGTGCGAAACCGTTTTTGACATGCAAGCGCTGTACGACCCCTGCCCAAGTTGCGGGTCTTATTTTAGCGAAATATTGAAAGGAAAGGAACTGAGCGTCAAAGCGTTGACGGTGACTTGAAATGGTTTGATGAGTTTGATTTGTTTGATGGGTTTGAATTGTCACACACGACTCAAACTCATCAAACAAATCAAACCCCTCAAACAAATATTACAAACATGTGCGGAATTTGCGGCTGCGGCCAACCCAACGGCGCAGTAACCATCAGCAAAATAGACCTGAAAAAGGTCAACTTGAAAAAGGTGACACCTCTTGGAGAGGTGTCACCTTTGGGTCACCACGACCATGACCACCACCATACCCATGCAGGCAAGACGGTGCTGCAAATCGAACAGGACATCTTGGGCAAAAACAACCTGTTGGCGGAGCGAAACCGGGGCTTCTTCGAGGCGAAGAACATCCTCGCCGTGAACCTCGTCAGCTCGCCGGGCAGTGGGAAAACGGCCTTACTGGAGCGCACCCTTGCTGATTTAAAAAACGAAATCCCCTGCTACGTCATCGAGGGTGACCAGCAGACCAGCAACGATGCCGACCGCATTGCCGCCACGGGTGCAGAGGTCGTACAAATCAACACAGGCAAGGGCTGCCACCTCGAAGCCGACATGGTGAACGAGGCATTGCGGCAGCTAAAACCCACCGACAGCTCGTTGCTTTTCATCGAAAACGTGGGCAACCTCGTCTGCCCCGCCATGTTCGACCTCGGCGAGGGCGCACGGGTGGTCATCATCAGCGTGACCGAGGGCGACGACAAGCCGCTGAAATACCCGGACATGTTCCACACCTCGCAGCTTTGCATCATCAACAAGGTTGACCTGCTGCCCTATGTGAATTTCAGCGTGGAAAAAGCCAAGGAATACGCCCAGCGAGTGAGCCATATCACCGAGTTCATCGAGGTTTCGGCCACGACGGGAAAGGGGATGGAGCGGTGGTATGAGTGGCTACGCAAAAGGAGGAAATTGGGAAATTAGATATTCCCTGTTATCTCAATTTTTAATTATCAATTTTCAATTCAAATGTGCCTAGCAATTCCCGGTAAAATCACAGCCATTAGCGCCCAATTGGACGAGACCTTCCGCATCGGGAGTGTGTCGTTTGGTGGCATCAAAAAAGAAGTGAACCTCTCGATGGTGCCTGAGGCGCAGGTCGGCGACTACGTGCTGGTGCATGTGGGCGTGGCCATCAGCGTGGTGGACGAAGCGGAGGCACAAAAGACCTTCGAGTACATCCAGCAGCTTGGGGAGTTGGATGAGCTGCGTGGTGATGCGGCGCAAACTTGACCCCTCACTTCAAACCTTTATTCCATTGAAAAAAGTCCTCATCCTCGGCATCGGCAACTACCTCATGGGCGACGAAGGCGTGGGCGTCCATTTGGCACAACGGCTTGAAAACGAGCCACTTCCACCCGGCGTTGATGTGTTAGACGGTGGCACAGGCGGGTTTCACCTTACCCATTTCATCGAAAGTTATCCAGTGGTAATTTTGGTAGATGCTACCTTGGACGACAACCCAATCGGCAACATCCGGCTGTTGGAGCCTCGTTTCTCAAAGGACTTCCCGAAGGCCATGAGCACCCACGACATTGGCATGAAGGACGTCATAGAGGCCATGATTTTCATGGACAAATTGCCCAAAATTTACCTCTTCGCTGTCTCCATCGAGAGCCTGCAACAGCAGCAGGTGACGCTCTCTGAAGAAATCGAGCAGGTAATGCCGGAGTTGCGAGCAAAGGTGCTGGCGCTGGCAGAGGAGTTAACGGTGAACTTTGAATGGTGAACGTGCCATATTCACAGTTCACAGTTCACAATTCACAATTCATAGTTCACAATTCATAGTTCACAGTTCACCATTAATCGCCAATCTTCGGCAAAAACCGCCCTACCCTTTTCACATAATCCGCATACGCCGGGTATTTCTCCCCTGATATTTTTTCACTGAAATCGGCGCTGCCTTGGAACAAAATCAGCAGCAACACAGCACCTACTAGCGAGCCGTTGAGCCAGCGGCCCGTGGCTGCCACGCTGAACAGATAGAAGGCCAACCAGATACCCTGCTCGGCGGCGTAGTTGGGGTGGCGCAACTTGGCCCAGAGGCCCGTGTCGAGGAAGCCCTTTGCAAAGTCGCCCGTGAGCGGCTCTCCGGCGGCCTTGCGGCGGTACTTTTCCGTTTGGTAGTTCCACTGCTGCTGGTCGGCGACGGTCTCCATCAGCACTAGGCCGAGGAAAAACGCTGCTGCCAAATAGTCCAACCAACCGAGAGGCTGCCCCTTGCCATGCCACGCCATGACAGCGGGCAGCGTGAACAGCAAAATCAAACCCTGTTGGTAAAAGGAAATGAAGCCGAGGTTGAACGCCGCCCAACGCAGGCGGCCATTGAGCAGCGGCATTTTGCGGAGCACACTCCAACGGTAGTCCTCCTCGCCAGCCCACGGAATCCAGGAGTAGCCGCCCCGCCGCCAGAAGTTGAACGAGAGGCGAAGCCCCCAGATGGTGGCCAAAACGGCCATCAGCGTCATGCGGGCATCAAAGTCGCCTGCCCAAGCAAAGTACCAGGTATAAATGATGGGCATGATGCTCCAGAGCTTGTCCACTTGGCTGCAATTGCGGGTGATTTCACTGATCACAAAGCACAGCGCCGCCACGCCGACATAGAGTTTGCACATGGCGAACAGCATGTCCTTTTGTTCGGGGGAAAGCGGGGCATCGTAGTGCCAGGCTACCAGCGGCAACACGACGAGGCCAAGGAGGAGGAGGATTGTTTTGAGCATATAAGTAGATTTACGATTTTAGATTTACGAATTACGACTGGACAACTGCTTAAATTTCAATTGGTTGCATCTAATGCTAAATCTAAATTAATTTCAATGGACTACTTATTGTTTATTAATTGGGAGGACTATGAATCATATTACTATCACTTGAGGTTCTGTGCATTTCAAAGCATTCGGAACGTATCTGCCCCTCATCGCCGCCTTCGGCGGCGCTTCGGGGGGGAGAGCTATGGGGGCGTTTAGCCCCCGAACCCCCTTTGCATTACTTGTCCCGTATGGCGGCAAAACCTATTGGTGCCGAGTATATTTCAACAACATTAAACCATAAGTCGCCCAGCTGTTGTTTGTGTCTATTCCTTTAAAAACGCCTGAAACCACTTCCCACTGTCCTTCACGGTGCGCACCTGCGAGTCGTAGTCTACATGCACCAGTCCGAAGCGGGGACGGAAGCCTTCTGCCCACTCAAAATTGTCGAGGAAAGTCCAGCAGAAATAACCCTCCACGGGCACGCCCTCCCGTTTGGCTTGCAACACTTTGGCGAGGTAATCTTCGTAAAACTTCACCCGCAGCGGGTCATGCACGGTACCGTTTTCCACCTTGTCGGGGAAGGCGGCACCGTTCTCCGTCACGATAATTTTACGGATGCCGGAATAGGCTGCGAACTGCTTCAATATCTGGCGGATGCCGTCCGGCGTCACCTCCCAGCCCATCTCCGTGATTTGGTCGGCAGGCACGTCCCGCTTTTTGGGCGGGTGCTCGTTGGCCCAGAGCACGGGCGTGGTAAGGCTTTTCTTGCCAATGACCCGGAAATAGTTCTGCACGCCAATGAAGTCAAAATCAAACTTCAGGCGCTCCATGTCGCCCGGCTTGGCGTGTTTCTCCTCGATTTTTTTCAAAAACGGCAGCGTGTCGGTCGGGTAGCCCATGCCCAACGCTGGCTCGATGAACAGGCGATTGAGTAGCGCATCCATGCGCTTGGCGGCTTTCACGTGCTTTTCGGCATTGCTCTTTGGCTCCACGAACGACGTCGAATAGGTCGTGCCCACGTTTGCCCCCGGCACGTTCGCCCGGATGATGCGCCCGCCCTCGGCCTGCACCAGTGCCGCATGGTGTACGGCGGGCAGGTAGTCTTTCAGCCCCTTCTTGCCGGGCGCATGCCAGCCGAGCATGTAGCCAAGCGTGGTGAAGGCAAACGGCTCGTTGAGTACCATCCAGTTCTTCACCCGGTCACCGAAGGATTGGGTGGCAAGGTGCGTGTACTCCGAAAACCAGCCCACCACGTCCCGGTTGGCCCAGCCGCCCTGGTCTTCGAGGGCCTGCGGCAAATCCCAGTGGTAGAGCGTCGGCCAAGGTTCTAGGCCCAGTTCCAAGCACTTGTCAATCACCTGGTTGTAAAAATCAATGCCCGCTTGGTTGGGCTTGCCCGTGCCATCGGGCAGCAACCTCGGCCAAGCGATGGAGAAGCGGAACACCTTGAAATTCAGCGCTTTGAGCAACTCCAAATCGCTGGCGTAGCGGTGGTAGAAGTCGCAGGAGACATCGGCGTTCTCGCCCGTCTTGATGTTCTTTTTGCCGTGGGCAAAGCTGTCCCAGATAGATGGCCCCTTGCCATCTGCTTGCCATGCCCCCTCAATCTGGTAGCTGGCCGTGGCCACGCCCCATTTAAAGTTGGGGCCAAAATCGGCTTTGTTCAAGCTGCCTTCGGCAAACAGCCGGGCAAGTGGTTCGGGGAGCATGAAGCTGCCAGCAAGGGCGGCAGTGGTTTGTATGGCTTGGCGTCGGTTCATTTTTATTTTTTTAGGAGGTTTAGGAGGGTTAGAGAGTTTAGGAGGGTTAAGGGGGGGCACGCTGCATAAACCTTCTAAACCCCCTAACCCTTCTAAACCCTCCTATTTTGGCGCTAATAAAATGCAATCGCAGCACTTGGTCAAATTTTTTCTTGGGAAGCATTGCATGATAAAAAATTGCTTTTTATCTTCACGGCACAATCAGTGGTTTTT
>CAYTZS010000260.1:0-6369 GCA_964442355.1 uncultured Saprospiraceae bacterium
AAAGGAGTTGGTGGTGTACATCAGCATGGGCTTTGGAAATCCCTACGGCGACCCCTGGAATGCCGAAATCGTGGTGAAATGGGTTGACCGTCTTGCGGAAATGGGCATTAGAATCCTTCAGCTATCCGACACGATTGGCGTATCGAACCCAGCTAGCATTACTTACCTTTTCTCCAACCTGGTTCCTATTTACGAACCGCGATACATTGAAATCGGGGCGCACCTGCACACCGAGCCTCACAATTGGAAAGAAAAAGTAGAAGCGGCTTGGAACAGTGGCTGTACCCGTTTTGATGGTGCCATCAAGGGTTTTGGTGGCTGCCCCATGGCCAAGGACGACCTCACAGGCAACATGCCGATGGAGAACATGGTGTATTTTTTCAAACACTTGGACATCGCAACTGGCGTGGACGACCTCGCTTTTGAAAAATCAATGGGCATGGCTTTGGAGGTTTTTCCGCACTGACGTCTTTTGATTCTTGATTGTTTTGTTATTTTTCGCACTTCAAACCCTCAGTTTTTCAATCCTTCAATCCTTGCTATGGCCAAGACCATTGACCTCCTCCTCGACAAATACGGCGAAAGCCACCAGAATGGCATCAACAAACTCATCCATTGGGTTTGTGTGCCCAGCATCATGTTCAGCTTGTTTGGGTTGCTGTATGCCATCCCGTTTTTCGTTGAACGAAGCCTTTTCGCCAACTGGGCTACCTATGCCTTGGTTTTGGCATTGGTGTATTACATGCGCCTGTCCACCCCCATGTTTGTTGGCTTCGTGCTCATCGGTGGGTCAATGGTGTATGGGGTTGACGCCATATACCAGATGACTTTTGGCGATGCTAAAATGGTGGCGCTTATCTCGCTGGTGATTTTCGTGGTGGCGTGGATTTTCCAGTTCATTGGCCACAAGATTGAGGGCAAAAAGCCTTCATTTCTGGAAGATTTGCAGTTCCTGCTGATTGGGCCAGCATGGTTGCTGCATTTTATTTACAAGAAGGTGGGGATTAAGTATTGAAGGCTACCTCGTTTCTTTCACATCGGTTTCCCAGTATTCAGGGCGGCGTACCTCACCTCGCTCGCCAATATTTTCGCCTGCATAGTTGCCGTAACAGTCCAAAATATTTAGAAAAAGGTCTTCTCGTTTGGAGATGTAGGCATAAAAAAGCTTGAGCACTTCGTCCATGTTGCTGCATTTCTTGCCAGAGCGCAGGTCAATCACCCATTTGCCCTTCATCGCTTTTTGGCTTTTCTCTATGGGTCGGTTCACACGGGTCTTTGGCATCAGAAACAGGTCAAGTACGCTGTAAAAATAGTAGCCACCCAGCAGGTTGTCCCGCACCACCATCCCAGAATAAGGGCCAAAAGCAAGTATTTTTCGTGCGGCGAGGTCGTCAATGATAAACGTGTGCGGTTCTTGCTCTGCGGTGATTTTCCAGTTGTACAGGTTTATTTTTTGGCGCTTTTCCTTGGCATCGAAGTGGAAAGTCCAGTTTTCATCCAAGCGAACGCTGAAATCCAATCGCTTGAACGAACTTGAGTTGTCCTTAAACTCCATCTTTTTTGACTGGAGAAACGCCTTTATTTCCTGTTCAAAACTTATCATATTGAAAAGTCTAACCACGAATTAATCCAACACAATCATCCTGCCATCAGGCAGCAGCTCCATTTCTTTTGCAGTGCTTTGACTGGCGTCGTACTCCTCCTCCGAGCCTTCCGCCATGCCACTGACCATGTAAATCGTCATGTCTTCGTCAATGCGGGCGACCGTGCGAACGATGCTCCTGCCGTCAGACACGGTGCCAGCGATGACCTGCCTGTCGATTAGTTTGCCGCTTTTCTCAAAAGTAGCCAGTATGTACTGGTAGTTGAGCAGCCCAGCTTTCCAGTAAAGCAGTGCATGGATGTCCTTCAGACCCTCAATGCGAAAGCCCGGCACGAACTCCGTCAGGTCGTCGGCATCTGGCTCCAATTGCATAAGGAAATCGTCAATTGCCTTTTGGGGCAGCGGTTCGTTCTCCTGGCTGAACACAAAAGCACTTTCTTCCGTGAGGGAAATGGGCAGTTTTTCCGCAGGAAATAATTGGACAAATTGATTAAAAGTCATAGTTTCTTATCGGTGAGCCACGGTTTCTTGTGGCATTTCGGGCAAAAGTAAGTTGGTGTTTTGTAGAAAAAGGGCTGCGTCGCAAGATTCTTCACCAAATTCTGCGCACACGGGTAATTTTGCGAAAAACGCAGACATGATTAGCATGGAAATACAGCGGCATTATCCGTTGAAAAAGTTGAACACTTTCGGCATTGAGGCAATGGCCGAGGAGCTTGTGGTCGTGCATTCAGTGGCAGCATTGCATGATATTGTTCAGCTCAATCGAGGCCGCATCCAGGTGCTGGGGGGCGGCAGCAACATCTTGCTGACGGGCGACTTGCCCGGACTGACCATCAAAAACGAGATTGGCGAAATCGAAATCTTCTTGGAAAACGAGCACGAGGTGCTGATTCGAGTGGGGGGTGGGGTAGTGTGGCACGACCTCGTTTTGTGGGCGGTGGAGCAGGGGCTGGGCGGCATCGAAAACCTCTCGCTCATCCCCGGCACGGTTGGTGCTGCTCCGATTCAGAACATTGGAGCTTATGGCGTGGAGTTGAAAGACGTTTTCCACTCCCTCGAAGCCTGCGACTTGACCACGGGCGAGCTGCATGTTTTTCACAAAGATGAATGCCAGTTCGGGTACCGTGACAGCGTGTTCAAACGGGAGCACAAGCGCAAGTTTTGCATCATCAATGTCTATTTGCATTTGCAAAAATTCCCGGTCGTCAATACCCAATACGGCGACATACAGCGCACTTTGGAGGAGATGGGCGTGAAAAAACCGAACGTGCGGGACGTGAGCAATGCGGTCATCCAGATTCGCCAGCGCAAACTGCCTGACCCAGCGGTGATTGGCAATGCGGGCAGCTTTTTCAAAAACCCTGAACT
Source organism: uncultured Saprospiraceae bacterium (assembly GCA_964442355.1). Taxonomy (GTDB): domain Bacteria; phylum Bacteroidota; class Bacteroidia; order Chitinophagales; family Saprospiraceae; genus UBA6168. The sequence goes on from CAYTZS010000260.1 coordinate 2,975, forward strand.
GGAAGCAGCTGATTTTCAGCGTTTCATTCAGCAATTTCCGCAAGCGCCCAACTACCCCCAGGCCGATGGCCGGGTGAAAGTGCCTGCCGGATGGCTCATCGAGCAGGCTGGCTGGAAGGGGCAGCGCTTCGGTGATGCGGGCTGCCACGCCAATCAGGCGTTGGTGCTGGTGAATTACGGCGGTGCGACGGGCGAGGAGATTTTGGAGCTGGCGAAAAAAATTCAGGCGTCGGTACAAGCTCAATTTGGCATTGCACTGACGCCCGAAGTCAACGTCTGGTAGGTCGGCTACTTTTCAAGCCTTTCGAGGTGAAAAATGATGTCTTCGTTCACCAGCTCCCAGTCGCCGTTGCCGAGGTCTTTCATTTCAAAGGCCGTTTTTTCGTTCTCGTTTTCCCAGAGGTAAAACGTCCCGTCTTTGATGTCCCAGAAATTGCCCTCGCTAGAGCCGATTTGTATCCTCGACTTTTTGCCAAAATAGACGTTCCCGTCCTCCTTGAATTCAACCTTGAACCGCAATCCGTCCACGATGCTCTGGCCGAGGTTGATGCCCATTTTGCCAAGCCCTTCGCCCAGTTTTGCGAGGCCCTGCGCCAGGCCACCAATGCCCTCCACGAAGTTGCCGACGGCATTTCCGAGGTGGTTTTCCTCGCCGAGTTCGGCCTCGATGTCCTCTTTTGCCTCCGCAATGCCCTCCTCAATCTCGTCCTGCGCTCTCGACAGTTCTTTCTCGACTTCTTTTTCGGCTGCCTCCATTTCTTTGGCGGCCTTCGGCACGTGCAGCGTGACCTGGTACTGGCCCGCAAAGCCTTTCTTGCGGGTTTCGTCAGTTTGGCAAGCAGCCAGTAGGAACAACAACGATAGCAATGCGCAATACTTCATTTTGATTGATTTTAGTAGTGATGAAATGTTGTGCAAATTTTGAAAACGATGTCCGCACAGCAATTTTTTATCTGTCAAATTCTCAAAAAAATGGACACACGGCGATGCTTGGTAAAACGCAGACAATAAACCAGTGAGTATTTTCACTAGCAAAACCCCTAACTTTGCCCGCCTAATTCGATAAATCCAAGTTTAAGAAACCTTTCTCCCTCCCAAACCATTTTTACACCAAAACATTTCAGCAGCATGAGTGCATCCCTTCAAGAAGCAATAAAAAACCGCATCCTCATCCTCGATGGGGCGATGGGCACGATGATACAACGCTACAAGCTCTCCGAGGCCGATTATCGGGGCGAGCGCTTCGCCAACTGGCACCTTGACGTTAAGGGCAACAACGACATGCTCAATATCACTAAGCCAGCGGTCATCGAAGCCATACACAAAGAGTACCTAGAAGCCGGGGCCGATATCATCGAGACTAATACCTTTAGTTGCACATCCATCGCCATGGCCGATTATGAAATGCAGGAATTCGCTTACGAACTGAGTTTAGAGGGCGCAAAAATCGCTCGCCGTGCCGCCGACGAGTACACCAAGGCCAACCCCGGCAAGCCCCGTTTCGTCGCTGGCGCAATGGGGCCGCTGAACAAGTTGCTCTCCCTTTCCCCCGACATCAACGACCCCGGCTTCCGTTCCGTCACCTTCGACGAGTGCATGAACGCCTACTACGACAATGCCCGTGGCTTGCTCGACGGCGGGGTGGACATTTTCTTGATAGAAACCATCACCGACACACTGAACACCAAATCTGCTCTGTTTGCTATTGACAAATTGATGGAAGAACGTGGGGTAAAAATCCCCATCATGATTTCGGGCACCATCACCGATGCCAGTGGGCGCACCCTTTCCGGCCAGACCGTCGAGGCGTTTTGGATTTCGGTTAAACACGCCAAGCCGTTCTGCGTCGGCCTCAACTGCGCCCTGGGAGCGAAGGAAATGCGCCCCCACCTCGAAGCCTTGGCCGAAATTGCCGACTGTTACGTACATGCCTACCCCAATGCGGGCCTGCCCAACGAGTTCGGGGAGTACGACCAGACGCCGCACGAGATGTGCCATTTCATCGAAGATTTTGTGGAAAGCAACTTCGTCAACATCGTCGGCGGCTGCTGCGGCACCACGCCCGACCACATCCGTCACATGGCGCAGCACGTCGCCAACATGAAGCCGAGGGTGCTGCAACCGAAGCCCCGGTACACCATGTACAGCGGGTTGGAACCACTTATCGTCAGGGAAAACACCAACTTCGTCAACGTCGGCGAGCGCACCAACGTGACGGGCAGCCGCAAGTTTGCGAAGCTGATAAAAGAGGGCAACTACGCCGAAGCACTTTCCGTGGCACAGCAACAGGTGGAAGGCGGCGCTCAAATCATTGACGTGAACATGGACGAGGGCCTGCTCGATAGCGAAAAGGCGATGGTCACCTTCCTCAACCTCGTCATGTCGGAGCCAGACATTGCGAAGTTGCCAATCATGATTGACAGCTCCAAGTTCAGCGTCATCGAAGCCGGCCTGAAATGCGTGCAGGGCAAATGCGTCGTGAACTCCATTTCGATGAAAGAAGGCGAGGCGGAGTTCATCCGACAGGCAAAGCTCGTTCGGCGATACGGCGCAGCCACCGTGGTCATGGCTTTCGACGAACAAGGCCAGGCCGACACCGTCGAGCGCAAGGTCGAAATCTGCGCAAGGGCATACAAAATCCTCACCGAGCAGGTCGGTTTCCCACCGGAGGACATCATTTTCGACCCCAATATTTTCGCTGTCGCAACGGGCATCGAGGAGCACAACGAGTACGCCATGTACTACATCGAAGCCTGTCGGCAAATAAAACAGCGCTGCCCCGGTGTCAAAATCAGTGGCGGCGTGAGCAACCTTTCCTTTAGCTTCAGGGGAAATGACCGGGTGCGGGAGGCCATGCACTCGGCGTTCCTGTACCACGCCATCCAAGCCGGCATGGACATGGGCATCGTGAACGCCGGGATGATGGAGATTTACGAGCAAATCCCGAAAGACCTGCTCGAAAGGGTAGAAGATGTGCTGTTTAACCGCCGTTCGGATGCCACGGAACGCCTCACAGAATTTGCTGATAGCATCAAAGGCGGTGGAATGCAGCTAGAAAAAGACCTCGCTTGGCGCAATGCCCCCGTCGAAAAGCGGCTGGAACACGCTTTGGTCAAAGGCATCACCGATTTCATTGAACTGGACACCGAAGAGGCTCGTCAAAAATACCCGCAGCCCTTGCACGTCATCGAAGGTCCGCTGATGGACGGCATGAACGTGGTGGGCGACTTGTTTGGCAGTGGCAAGATGTTTTTGCCGCAGGTGGTCAAGTCTGCAAGGGTGATGAAAAAAGCAGTGGCGCACCTGACGCCATATATTGAGGCTGAAAAATTGCGCTCTGGCGTTTCGAGTGCCAAGGGCAAAATCCTGATGGCCACTGTCAAGGGCGACGTCCA
>CAYTZS010000261.1:0-6308 GCA_964442355.1 uncultured Saprospiraceae bacterium
TGGCCTCGATTTGTCCGCCACCTGCCAATACCGTTATTGAAAAACCCTGAATCGGGCAACCTATCGGAAAAACGTATCTTTGCCGACTTTGATAAAACCATCCTGCACAGCTATTTCACAATCACAATTTAAATTTCAGTGTCCTGATATGAAAAAACTTGTACTAGCCTGTTTGCTTCTAACGTCGTTGGGCAGCGCATTTGCCCAATTGAACATGACCCTGACCGACCAGATTGACTACCCGCAGAACTTGAGCAGCCTTTGGGGATACATTGACCCTGAGGATAGCACGGAATACGCCGCCGTCGGCACCGCTTCGGGCGTATCAGTGGTAAACATCAGCGACCCCTACAATATCCAAGAAATTGCCTTTAAACCAGATGCTGGCAATACCAACTCTACATGGCGGGAAGTGAAGTCTTGGGGCCACTACATCTACTCTGTAACGGAGGCAGGTGGTGGCGTTCAGGTTGTCAACATGACCGACCCGACCAACGTAACCTCCACGAACTGGGCACCAAACATCCCCGGCCTCGGCACATTGGGTTCCATCCACTCCATCACCGTGGACGAGTTTGGCTATCTCTACCTCAATGGCTCAAACCTCAACAGTGGTGGGCCACTCATCGTGGACGTGAGCGCCGACAACGGTACGCCGGTTTATGTGGGCAAACTCCCAGCCATCTACTGCCACGACAGTTATGCCCGAAACAACATCCTCTACACCTCCGACATCTATGACGGCAACTTCAAGGTGTACGACGTGACCGACAAGGCCAACCCCGTGTTGTTGGCAGCACAGAGCACGCCATACGTGTTCACGCACAATACTTGGTTGAGCGACGACAGCCAGACCATTTTCACCACCGACGAAAAGGCCAACGCCCCAGTGGCAGCCTACGACATTTCTGATTTGAGCAATATTGTGGAGCTTGACCAGTTCCGCCCGGTGGCAACGTTGGGGCAGGGCGTCATCCCGCACAACGTCCATGTCTGGAACGATTGGGTCATCACGGCCTACTACACCGACGGCACCATCATCATTGACGGCTCACGCCCGGAGAACATGATTGAGGTGGGCTATTTCGATTCTTTCGTGTCCAACACGGCTGGCTTCTTTGGCGTGTGGGGCGTTTACCCCTACTTCCCAAGCGGCCTCGTCATTGCTTCTGACATCCAGAACGGTCTTCTGGTGTACGATGTGGATTATGTTCGTGCCTGCTGGCTCGAAGGTACAGTGACAGATGCCGTGACGGGCCTGCCCATCCAAGGTGCCAATGCGCATATCGAGAGCACACAAGCCAACGCCGCCACTTCGGGCATTGACGGCGTTTACAAAACTGGCCAAGCCATTCCCGGCACGTTTGATGTGACGTTCTCCGCCAACGGCTACGAGAGCAAAGTAGTGAGCGCCACCCTCGAAAACGGCGTTCTGACCATCCTCGACGTGCAGCTCAATCCGCTTTCATCTTTTGTTTTCACGGGACAAACGGTGAGGTCAGCAGATGGTACGCCAATCGCTGGGGCACAAGTCGTACTCAGCAACAGCTTGGCGGAGTTCACGGCCATCTCTGATGCTAGTGGTAATTTTAATTTCCCCGGTATTTTCGGTGGCAGCTACACGCTGTACGCAGGCGCTTGGGGCTATGTGACGGAAGAAGTGACCAACGTATTGGTTGGTAGCAGCAATTCCAACATAACGGTAACGCTGTCCAGCGGCTACTACGACGATTTCATCCTCGACTTTGGCTGGACTGCCACCGCTATTGCCACAACGGGCGACTGGGAGCGTGGCGAACCAGTTGGCACTACCAATCAAAACAATCAATCCAATCCAGAGGTGGACATCACTGGCGACCTCGGCGACCAGTGTTACGTGACTGGCAACGGCGGCGGCGGCGCTGGCGACGACGACGTTGACAATGGCACGGTGACCCTCACCAGCCCTGTTTTGAACCTAGCTACCTACAACCAACCCGTGCTGAAGTACCGGACTTGGTTTTACAACGGAGGTGGCAGCGGTGCCCCCAACGACAACCTGACGGTAAAAATCTCGAACGGCTCACAGACTGTGACACTGGAAACCATCACGCAGTCGGGCAGCACATGGCGTCCAGAGTCTGAGTTCGACCTCGGCACACTCATCCCGCTCACCAACGACATGCGGGTCATCTTCGAGGCCAGTGACAACACTCCCGGCCATCTCGTGGAGGCGGCAGTGGATGGCTTCAAGGTAGAAGACATCTCCGTGTACCCGCTTTTCACGGCTAGCGCAACAAATGGCTGCACGCCATTCACCGTGCAGTTCAACGACAGCTCGGACTCTACTTTCCTTTGGAACTGGAGCTTCCCTGGCGGCACGCCATCTTCATCTTCGGAGCAAAACCCAGCGGTCGTGTACAGCACGCCTGGCACTTACGACGTGATTCTCACCGTGACCACCTCGCTTGCCAACACCTATGTTATTGAGCGCCCAGACTTCATCGTAGTTGGCTCGGCACCAACGGCATCTTTCAGCTTCAATGTGGTGGGCAACACCGCCAATTTCACCAATACCAGCACATTTGCCAATTCGGTGCTTTGGAACTTTGGTGATGGAACAACCAGCACATTGGCCAATCCTAACCACTCCTACACTGCAACTGGCACTTACCCAGTCACGCTTACAGTGACCAACGAATGTGGCACTGCCACTTTCCAGCAAAACGTAGTTATCAGCGTCGTGCCGCCAACAGCTACTTTTACGCTTAGCACCACGAATGGCTGTGCGCCAATGACCGTGCAGTTCACCAACGCCTCCACTGGCAACCCAACCAGCTTCAACTGGACGTTCCCTGGCGGCACACCCGGCACTTCTACGGCACAGAACCCAACGGTGGTGTACAACGCCGCTGGCACGTACAGCGTACAGCTCACGGTGAGCAATGCTGCTGGCAGCAACACCGCATCACTGAACCAACTCATCGAGGTTGGCGCTGAACCATCCGCGCTGTTCTTCTTCACGGCCAACCAACTTACCGTTGACTTCGACAACAACTCAACGGGCGCTACCAGCTACGAGTGGGAGTTTGGTGATGGCACCACCAGCACAGCGGCTAATCCTTCGCACACCTATGCCAACGCTGGCCAGTACAACGTGACCTTGACGGCTACCAATGAGTGCGGCTTCTCGGTCTCCACCCAGACGGTCAACGTCAGCGCTTCTGGCACGGAGTTTTTGGATGAAACGAGCTACAGCATCGTGGCTTCGCCCAATCCATTTGCCAACGAACTGACCGTGAGCTACGAGTTCAGCGACCTCGCTGGCCCATCCAACCTGTTGATTTTCAATGTGTACGGTCAGCAATTGGGCAGTACCCCGCTCACTGGCAACACAGGCCAAGTGCAGCTCGGCAACCGCATCACGGGCAGCGGCGTCTATTTCCTCCGCCTACAAGTGGATGGGAAAATGGGCAAGGCCATCCGGGTGGTGAAGCTTTGATTTGACTATTCAACTGACTAGCATAAAAAGCCGCTTCGAGCAAAATGCCCGGAGCGGCTTTTTCATTTTCGCTTGTTCTACTTTCAGCTACTTTTGCCTCACTCAAAACTTAAAACTTATAACTCATAACTCTCCACATGTCCATCGTCCAAGAATTCAACGACTACCGGGCCAAGATGAACGAAAAAATCTTCGCCCAGAACAACAAGGCGCTCAACCGCTTTTTTGCCCTCGACAAAAACATGTACGAGGCTGGTGCGCTCGATGTCAAGACCAAGGAACTCCTCGGCCTCGTGGCCTCGATGGTGCTTCGCTGCGACGACTGCATCCGCTACCACCTCGGCACTTGCCATGAGCTTGGCATCACCCGTGACGAGGTTTTTGAGGTGTTTTCCATCGCCAACCTCGTGGGCGGTTCCATTTGCATCCCGCACACCCGCCGGGCAGTGGAGTATTGGGAAGCACTGGAAGCTGGAAATTGATTTCCGAATGGCAATCTACGAAACAACAAAAGCCAATTATCGGCAGCGGGGAAATGACTTCCGCAACGAAGCTGCTGTGTTGCGCAGCAAATACGACCGCTATGCGTGGCTGCGATTGGTGTTTTTTTTAGGGGGAATGGGGCTGGCAGTGCTGCTGTTCACCCTGCACTGGGCAGTAGCAGTGGTGTATTTGGGGCTGTTCATGGGCGGGTTTTATCGCCTGATGAAATGGCACTTGGGCATGCAGGAGTCCGCCGGACATGCCGAGCGGTTGGCGGCCATTAACGAGTTGGAGGCCAAGGCAATGGAGCACCGATTTGAAGGCTTCCCTGATGGCACCCGCTTCCTCCGCCACGACCACCCGAATGCACTCGACCTCGACCTCTTCGGCCCGCAGTCCATGTTCCAATCTTGCTGCCGGGCGACGACGGCCATCGGACAGGAGCGACTGGCGCAATACCTGCTCGAACCTGCACCCGTGCCGACCATTGCGGAGCGCCAAAAGGCCATCATCGAGCTACGCCCGATGCTCGACTGGCGGCAAAACTTCCAAGCCCACGGCCTCGAAACTGCCGACGACCCCCAACACCTCGACCTGCTGCGGGCTTGGCTCGCCGACCCTGACCTCGTGCGTGGCAACCGCTGGCTGACCCTGGCTTCGCAATTGGCACCTTGGTATTTCTTGGCTTGTTTCGTGGCTTGGGTGTTGTGGGTGCCGTGGCCGATTTTCGTGCTTTTGCTTACCCCGATTTTGGTAGTCTTGAAACAAACAAACGAACAGGTCGGGCGCATCCACCTGCGCACGGCGTATGCCGAAGCATCGTTGGCGGCTTACGCCCGTTTGATGCAATACATTGAAAAACAGCCATTTGAAGCGAGCCTGACGGCAACTTTGCGAAGCAAACTCCTCGAAGGCGAGGCAACGGCTTCGGTGCAAGTGAAGCGGCTGTCGTTCATCATCCGACAGTTGAACATGCGGTTCAACTTCTTCGCCATTTTCTTCAACATTGGCTCGCTGTGGGACTTGCGCTACGTGCTGCGGCTGGAAAAATGGCGGGCTGCCAATCGAGAGCACCTGCCCAACTGGTTCGATGCCCTCCAGGAAATGGAAGCGCTTTGCAGCCTTGCAGCCTTGTGGAACAACAACCCGGATTGGGTAATGCCCGATTTTGACGGTGAAAATAGCCCCCTTGGAGGAACGGACCTCAGCCATCCGCTCATCCACCCCGGTAAGCGGCGCTGCAACGATTTTTCGATGGATACCCGTGGGCACATCAAGCTCATCACTGGCTCCAACATGGCGGGCAAGAGCACATTCCTGCGCACCGTGGGGCTGAACGTGGTGCTGGCTCAGGCCGGGGCGCCCGTTTGCGCCAGCGCCTTTTCGCTCCCACCAATCCGGGTGTACACGTCCATGCGCACACAAGACGACTTGTCGGAAAGCACCTCTTCATTCTACGCCGAACTCAAGCGCTTGAAGGTCATCATTGAAGCGGTGAAACAGGCGGGCAATGGTGGACTCCCCGTCTTTTTCCTCCTCGACGAAATACTGAAGGGCACCAACTCCGTGGACCGACACACGGGTTCGGCGGCGCTCATCCGGCAGCTCATCCGGCTGCGGGGCGGCGGCCTCATCGCCACCCACGACCTGGAATTGGGCCGGATGGAAGCCGAGTCGGGCGGCACGGTGGAAAACCTTTGCATGGAAGTGGAAATCAGGGATGGCAAGCTGTTTTTTGATTACACCATCAAGCCCGGCGTGAGCAAGAGCTTCAATGCCACACTGCTGATGCGGCAAATGGGGATTGAGGTGTAGGGGCGGCCAACCTGAGAATTGTCATTGCTTTTTCATCACAGTATTCGGCAACTTGTGCAGCGAAATGGTTGCATTTGGCTTTATTCCCACAAGATGAAAAAGTTGCTATTCCATACCGTTGTAATTGTGCTTTTCCCGTTGGCCGTTTTGGCGCAAGACCCTGTGGATACAATCCTGCAAGTGAATGGTGCATTGGGTATGCAATTCTCAAGCGGAAGTCTGCAATATCCATCTCCTGAAGCTATTTTAATGCTTGAACGGCTTCCCAAGTCCACTCCAAGGTTTCAAGGAATAGCGGCAAAACCTGTGGCTGATATGCGGTTGCTTAGCGGTCGGTATGCAGGTGGTACGTTGGAGCAGTACCGGGATTTCTCAAAGCGCTATCAGTTATATCGGTTTTTGGACAAAGAACTGTGCCCCGTTTCACAAGCCTTGATAGACTTTTCCTTTTTTATACTTGGAGATATGCTGGATAAAGATTTTGACCCAGATTCGTATGAATACGATCATTCACAGAGCCCCAAGCTTT
>CAYTZS010000262.1:0-6217 GCA_964442355.1 uncultured Saprospiraceae bacterium
GTGCTGAAGGACAGCGTGCCGGGGCCGTACACCCTCAGTGGCCGCCTCACGCCCAATGCCCAATACCCCGACCGCATGGCCATCACCGAGGCGTTGCTGCCGATGGTGCAGCGGGAGTTGGAGGCGCTCGTTGCCGCAGGCTGCAAGGAAATCACCGTGGACGAGCCGAGCATGAGCTGCTACGCCCACAAGGAAAACACCCGACGCTTCGTCGAAATCTTCAACCGAACAGTGGAGCCGGTGGTGGGCAATTGCTTCCTCAGCACCCATCTCTGCTTCGGCAACTACAAGGGCCATCCCGTTGGCAAACGGATGGTGGCTCCCATGCTGCCCGATTTCACCGACATGAAAGTGGACGAGGTTCATATCGAAATGGCCAACCGTGAGTTCGCCGAGGTGGAACTGCTCGCCGAGTTTGCGAAGCACATGCACGTGGCCGTGGGCATCGTGGACGTGAAAAGCTACTACATCGAAACGGTGGAGGACATCGTGGAGCGCATCAAACTCTGCCTGAAATACGTACCCGCCGAGCGGCTCTCCGTAGCACCGGATTGTGGCCTGAGCCAAACGGCGAGGTGGGCAGCGAGGAAGAAATTGCAGAGCATGGTGGAGGGGGCGAAAAGGATGCGGGAAGGATTAAGCCGCTAATGGTTTCCGCATAGAAGGCACGGCATTGGGCATTAGCGCCATCAATTGATGTTCTTTCAGTGCAATTACATGAAGTGTGTTGCCAAACACATCAAACACCTCTGCCACATAACCATTCCCATGTTGGTCATTGGCAGGAAGACATTCTATAATTGTCACCAAATCTCCTTTGACGAGTTGATAAGTAGGCAAATCTTCCGAAAGTGCAGCCTTTGAATATAGTTTGAATCTCATTTTCAATGTTTATGGAAAGGGAAACAACGTGATGAACCTTGAAGTTTCAGCGCCATTTTCCAAAAGCCAAATGGGTTTCACGCCCAAGTTGTGGATTCTTCCTGAAATCTCAAAAAATTGTCCGAACTCACTTGACTGTGCTGGTTCAGCATCCAATTCCAAAAGGTTCATTATTTCATCGTAAAGCTCTTCCCAATTTGCTGGATAGAATCCACCCATAGCCAAGAACTTTGACTTGTCGTTTTCTTGACTTGGTTTTAACAAGTAGTCAGTTAGTTTTTCCTTTGAAATATGGCTGTTCAATGGCAGTTTCATTGACTCAAAGTTCGAATTAATGGTGATATTGTCCCAAAAATTATAACCTATTAACAATCATGCTAGCACCCTTCCAAAAAGACGACACCCTCCTCAACGAAATCCGAAACACAGTAACCGATAACGAAAGTTTTGCCTGCTGGTGGCTCGGCCAAAGCGGGTTTTTGATAAAATGGGCGGGCAAGCACTTGCTCCTCGACCCCTATCTGTCCGATTCCCTCACAAAAAAATATGCCGCCACCAACAAGCCCCATGTGCGCATGACGGAGCTGGTCGTTGCCCCTGCCCGCCTTGATTTCATTGACGTGGTCACCTCCAGCCACAACCACACCGACCACCTCGACGCCGAAACGCTCATGCCACTGATGAAGGCCAACCCCAACCTAAAAATGCTCATCCCGGAAGCAAACCGGATCTTCGTTGCGGAGCGGATAAAATGCGAAACAAGCTGGCCCATCGGCATAAACGCTGGACAAAGCATTGATATCCAAGGATTTAAATTTACCGCTGTGCCTGCCGCCCACGAATCCATTGACAAGGACGCTCAAGGAAACCACCACTACCTCGGCTACGTGGTGCAGTTCGGCGGCTTCACGATTTATCACTCTGGCGACACCGTTTTGTTCCCAGAAATGACGCCACTGCTACGACCCTTCGAGGTGGACGTGGCCTTTTTGCCCATCAACGGTCGTGACCCAAAACGGGGCGTGGCAGGCAACCTCGACTGCGTGGAAGCCGCTGGACTGGGCAAAGCCATCGGGGCGCAGTACGTTGTGCCCTGCCACTACGACATGTTCGAATTCAACACGGCAGATGTGCGGGATTTTGAAAAAGAAGCGAAGAAGAAAAAGCAGGGGTACAAAGTGCTGCGGAACGGAGAAGGCGTAAAATTTCAGGCGAAAACTACCTGAACAGGTTGTATTTCAAAATACAGTAAATCGCCCGAAAGCCATCCTTCCAGTTGATTTTCTTGCCCTCGGCATAGGTACGGCCGTAATAAGAAATACCCACTTCGTAAATGCGGATGCCCGGCACTCGTGCAATTTTGGCCGTCACCTCTGGCTCGAAGCCGAAGCGGTTTTCCCGCAATTCAAGGCTTTGGATGAGTTCTCTTCGGAAAAGTTTGTAGCAGGTCTCCATGTCCGTCAGGTTCAGGTTGGTGAAGGCATTGGAGAGGGTGGTCAAAAACTTGTTGCCGATGCTGTGCCAGAAGAACAGGATGCGGTGCGGGTTGCCGCCCATGAAACGGCTGCCGTACACTACGTCGGCCATGCCCTCGACGATGGGCTGCAAAAGCAGGTTGTACTCCCGTGGGTCGTACTCCAAATCGGCGTCTTGGATGATGACGAAGTCGCCCGAGGCCAGCCGGATGCCCGTGTGCAGGGCAGCCCCCTTGCCCTTGTTCACTTCATGTTTTTGGTAAAAAATCGGGAGCTCCGGGTTGGCGTTTTTGTACCTCAAAATGGCCTCCTCCGTGCCATCCGTGGAGCAGTCGTTGACGATAACCACCTCTTTTTCAATGCCTTGCACAAGCGTCACCGCCTTGACTTTGTCCAAAATCAAGTGAATGGTGCGTGCCTCGTTGTAGGCGGGAATGACGATGGATAACTTCATAGGTATGAAGGTATGAGGTATGATGGCATGAGGAGCACGGAGCCAAACATACCTCCATACCTCATACCTCCAAACCTCACATACGGCTACTATAATTCGGGGCCTCTTTCGTAATCGCCACGTTGTGCGGGTGGCTTTCCTTCATGCCAGAGGCGGATATTTTCACAAACTGGGCAGTATCCTGCAATTGTTCAACGGTATTGGCGCCACAGTAGCCCATGCCTGCCCGCAGGCCACCGAGGTACTGAATCATCACCTCTTCCACGGAGCCCTTGAAGGGTACACGTCCTTCGATACCTTCAGGAACAAGCTTTTTGATGTCGTCTTCCACATCTTGGAAGTAGCGGTCCTTGGAGCCTTGGCCCATGGCACCGAGCGAACCCATGCCCCGATAAACCTTGAACTTGCGGCCTTCGAAGAGCACCGTTTCGCCGGGAGCTTCTTCTACGCCAGCAAAAAGGCCACCCGCCATGATGGTGCTGGCACCAGCGGCCAGCGCCTTCACGATGTCGCCAGAGTAGCGGATGCCGCCATCGCCGATGATAGGCACACCGGAGCCTTTCAGCGCCTTCGCTGCTTCGAAGATGGCCGTGAGTTGTGGAACGCCAACGCCCGCCACAATGCGGGTGGTGCAGATGCTGCCGGGGCCTACGCCTACTTTCACGGCATCGGCGCCCGCATCGGCTAGTGCCTTGGCGGCAGCGCCCGTGGCCACGTTGCCACCAACCACTTGAAGGCTTGGGTAGGTCTTTTTCACCTCTTTCACTGCGAGCAATACACCCTTCGAGTGGCCGTGCGCCGTGTCAATGCAGATGGCATCCACGCCGACATGAACGAGGGCGGCCACCCGCTCCATCATGTCGGCGGTGACGCCCACGGCAGCGCCGCAAACGAGGCGGCCAAAGCTGTCTTTGCAGGAATTGGGGTAGTCTTCGAGCTTCATCAAGTCCTTGTAAGTGATGAGGCCGACTAGGTGGCGTTCCACGTCTACCACAGGCAATTTCTCGATTTTGTGCTGCTGGAGAATATCTTTTGCTTGGTCGAGGTCGGTGCCGACAGGGGCGGTGATGAGGTTGCGAGTGGTCATCACGTCCTTCACGAGGCGGCGGTTTTCCCGCTCGAAACGTAGGTCACGGTTGGTCAGGATGCCGATGAGCTTGCCATCCTTGTCGATGATGGGGATGCCGCCAATGCGGTGGTGGCGCATCATGGCGAGCGCATCGCCAACGGTGGCCTCACCGTGCAAGGTTACGGGGTCGAGTATCATGCCGCTCTCGGAGCGCTTTACCCGGCGCACTTGCTCGGCCTGCTGCTCGATGCTCATGTTTTTGTGGATGATGCCAATGCCGCCCTGTCGGGCGATGGCGATGGCAAGCCGCTCCTCCGTCACCGTGTCCATCGCAGCAGACACGATGGGTGCCCGCAACCGGATGCGGCTGGTAAACTGCGATGAAATATCTACTTCACGGGGAAGAATTTCGGAGTAGGCAGGGACGAGCAGGACGTCGTCGAAAGTGAGGGCTTCGCCCAAGAATTTGCTTTGTGTATCCCAACCGTTGGCATGGGATTTCGCTGCGCTCGATTTTACGTTTTCCATCCGCAAAGGTAAAATTTTTGGTTGTTTGAAAATTAGTGAATTTAGATTTGTCTTCGAAAATTAATTTGAACAGACCTTAGAACCCCGTGCAAGCGCCATTTTTGCCTTAATTTTTTTCAAAATGAAAATCACCAACCGCACCCTCGCACTCATCGTCAGCTTAGTCTTGATTGGCCTTTTGCTGTGGTTTTTTAGCGACATCATCATGTACGCCGTGCTGGCATGGGTGGTGTCCATGCTTGGGCAGCCGCTGATGCGGTTTTTCAAAAAAATAAAAGTCTGGAAGTACCAAGTGGGCTCCGATATGGCCGCTGCGCTGACGCTCGTCACGTTTTTCCTGAGCCTTGCGCTGTTGGTGATGCTGTTCGTGCCGCCCGTCATCGAGCAGGTGAACAACCTGGCGCATGTGGACTACGCCGCCCTGGCCCAAGCCTTGCACGAACCATTGTCCAATCTCCAGTCGCAACTGGCCAGCTACGGCCTCATGGACGCCAACATCCCCATCGAGCAGCAGCTGCAAGACCGCCTGACGGGGTCTTTTGAGCCAGCATCCATCAAAAAATACATCAGCGGCTTCTTTTCCACGGCTGGCAACATCGGCGTGACCATCGGTGCCGTGGCATTCATCAGCTTCTTTTTCCTTCAGGAACAAGGGCTTTTTGTCAACTTCCTTTCGTCGCTCATGCCCAGCCAGTACGATGCGCAGGTAAAGCACGCCTTGTCCGACATCGCCAAAAACCTGAGCCTCTACTTCCGGGGCCTCGTGTTACAGATGCTCGTTTTCTCGTTAATGGTCACCTTGGCGCTCTGGGCATTTGGGATAAAGAATGCGCTGCTCATCGGCGTGTTTGCAGGGTTGCTCAACGTCATCCCCTACGTCGGCCCAATCGTGGGCATGGCTTTCGGGGTGGTGTTCACCATCTCCTCCAACCTTGAACTGAATTTTTACGACCAAACCTTGCCGATGGTGCTCAAGGTTGTCGGTGTCTTCTTCGGCGCACAATTGATTGACAATAACCTCTCACAGCCCTATATTTTCTCCAGCACCCTCAAAACGCATCCGCTCGAAATCTTCTTCGTGGTGTTGATTGGCGCAAAAATCGGCGGCGTGATGGGCATGGTGTTGGCCATTCCGGGCTACATGGTCATCCGGGTCATCGCCTCGGTGTTCATGAGCGAGTTCCATATTGTGCATAATTTGAAGGAAAGGATGCGGGAGCGGGAAAGCTGAAGCAGTCAATACACAAATTTATCTTCCATGCCCCCCACTCCTCAAATGCCTTCAATGCTTCCTCCCGAAGCAGCGACAGCGCTGGAATCCGGCGCTGGTTGAGTGGCAGTTCCAACTCGTCATAGATGAACTGGTCGTCGAAGCCGATAGCTGCTGCATCGGCTTGGGTGCAGGCGAAGTAGAACGCCTTGGGGCGTGCCCAGTAGATGGCGCCGAGGCACATCGGACAAGGCTCGCAGGAGGTGAAAAGCAGGCAATCGTCCAACTGGAAATGGCCCAAGTGGCGGCATGCGTCACGAATGGCGACGACCTCGGCATGGGCGGTGGGGTCGAGGGTGGCGGCCACCCGGTTGTTACCCCGACCAATGATTTCGCCGTTTTTCACCACCACGGCCCCAAATGGGCCGCCCTGTTTGCTGCGCATCCCCTCGAAAGCGAGTTGGATGGCGGCCTGCATGAAGTATGCTTTGTTGAATGGTTGCATGGTTGAATTGCTAAAATTTCTGAATTGTTGGATTGCTATATTAACGTGAGGTTTGGATTAGAACCTTTGTAAAAGGCTGGTTTTCAAAGTTTTA
>CAYTZS010000263.1:0-6148 GCA_964442355.1 uncultured Saprospiraceae bacterium
GCCAGCGTCACCAATCTTGGTTGTACAAGGTTTGATACCGTTTACGTTGGCGTGGACTCCTTGCCATGGGCCATGGAAATTATGCCAGCTGACACAGTAATTTGTCAAGGTGAGCAAGTACTGTTGACCTCCCCCGTTTATGAGCCAGGTGATTTTGGGCAAATCGAGTTTTTGTGGACACCTGCAAATGGCCAACTTACACCTGATTCTTTTTACAACATGGTGGTTCAGCCAGCTTTTACCACGACTTATTTTCGGTTGGCGACAAATGGATTTTGCAGTCAAATTGATTCTACGACCGTGACCGTGATTTCCGTTACCTCGCTTCAAATAACCCCAACATCACCAGTCATTTGCCAAGGTGATACGGTTCAGTTGACGGCCAGTGCTCCAGTTCAAATTGAATACACTTGGGATCCAGCAGATGGACTTAGCTGTTCGGAATGCCCAAACCCCTTCGCAAGTCCCTCAACATCAACCACATACGAGGTTACGGGTGAGTACGAAGGATGTCCCGTTGGAGGCACTGTCAGTGTCGAAGTGGTTGAAATACCAACGATTACTCCATTTGTAGGTACTATTTGCCTAGGCAACTCTGCAACCCTCAATAGTTCTCCAAACAGCAATTGGAGCTATGTTTGGTCGTCAACTGATGACCCAAGCTTCAACAGCAGTGAACCATCGCCAGTCGTTTCACCTACCGTTACCACCCAATACCAAGTGCTCGTGGACAATGGTATCTGCCCAGTACAATCATTCAATGTGACAGTTGCCGTAAGCGACAATCCAACACTAGCTGTCAGTCCAGACACTGTGCTTTGTGGCATAGGTTCGATTCAATTGTTTGCTGCGGCTACTGAACCAGGAGGCAATTACACTTGGTCAACTGGCAGCAACGAACAAAACCCCGTGGTTGTATTAAACATCGGCATCAACAGTTTTACCGTGACCTACTCCAACAACTGTGGAGACGTACTCCAAGCAACTATTCTGGTGGAGTTGGTTGAATCAATCGAGGTGGACATCGAAAACGAACCCGACTCTTTGTACCAAGGCACTGATGTTGTGTTAACGACTACAACGAGCGTTCCTGCCAGCGAATACCTTTGGTCGAATGGTAGCACATTTGATACAGCCAATGTTGTTGTACTAAACCTGCCAAGCGAAACTTATATCGTGACTGTTACCGATGAATATGGTTGTACTGACACAGATTCAATCACCTTCACAGTTCTTGAGTCAATGTTTGACATACCGAATGCCTTTTCTCCCAATGGCGACAGCAAAAACGACGTCTTCCAAGTCGTAATCCTTGGGGAAAACATCGAGGTGCTTTCTATGCGCATTTGGAATAGGTGGGGACAACTCGTCTTTGAAGATGAGAATAGCAATGCTGGATGGAATGGTGAGCAAAAAGGCGAAGACGCCGCATCAGATGTGTATGTTTATCGTGTCGTAATCCAATTACCGGATGGTTCAAAATACAGCGAGTCAGGTGACTTGACATTGTTACGATGAACAATCATATTCTAAAAGGAAGTGCAAACAGCCTGAGAAACGGTCGTTTGCACTTTTTCTATTTCACGATGAACCTCGAAAACTTTATGCCCTGCGACCAAAATAAATGGGATGCTTGAAAAAGTTGGATGTAAGTCATTTTTACAGCAACTCAGTTAAAAATACCTAATCGAATAGATTTTTCCAATTTTTACATCAATCGAGCCGTATTTTATATTCCAAAAGTTACTAAATATTTCGCTGGCTCACATTTTACGGAATCAATATGGCACGAAGCTTGCAATTCCTCTGATACCTTCCAGAACTCAACATCCACTATCAATTTTTCTTAAAAAACTTAAACTATGAAAAGGCATATTGCTGCCCTCCTTCTCTGTGGGGCACTCACAAGCACATCCGTACTTTTCTCACAATCCTCCAACTCGACACCTAGCAGAATAACACTTAGCGCTGGTATTGGCTTGTTCCCAACCTACTACAAGGCTGGAGAGAGCTCAGGACTCCCACCTTTCACGTTCAAAGCTGGCTACGACGTATCTAAGAACTTTAGCCTGGGAGGATTTTTCGGATATTCTTCGACTACTGCCGAACCAAAAATTTTCGCAGAAGGAACAGATTCACACATCACTAATAAAACTGTGGTAGTTGGAATCAGGGCTGAGGCTCGAAGGGATTTTTCAGATAGAATCCAAGGTTATGGCGGCAGCATGTTGGGATATCACCACGCTAATGTCAATGAAATCAGCAACACCACTAAGCAGCTAGTAGTTAGGGCAAACGATGAGCCTACTCCTGTAAATCCAAATGCTAGAAAAGGTAAAATGACCTACGCAGCATTCATGGGAGCAAACGTGAAGTTGACCAAAAGGGCTAGTATTTATGGAGAGATAGGTTATGGAATTTCAATCGCCAATTTGGGCGTTACGATTAGAATTTAAGTTTGAGGTCTAAAAACAAAAAGCTAAGAAGCTCCTGGTTTTCACTTTCCAGGGGCTTTTTTTGTTTATCGCCCAACCAAACAGCCTAAGAATTCGTCATTGATAATGAACCTAATAGCCAAACAAGACATTTTAACTGTCAATTCAGCTCTTGAAAAAAAGGACAGACAAAAACAAACACTCATTCCATAATAAAATCAGGAAAGCAAATAATTGCTTGATTATTATTTTAGATTAACATACTTTTACCCAATAAATTAAAAGGAGGTCTTATGAAAAACAGAATGTCTTTCCTTTTGCTCTCGCTCTTACTCGCAGTTGTTCCATCCAAGGCACAACAAGCCGAAAAAACGCTCGTCAAATCTTTCAATCTGAACGGCCAAACCACTATTTTGATGGATGTTGATGGGCTTGTAACAGTGACTACTTGGAACGAACCTCAAATGCGTATTCAGATGAACATTACCCTGCAAAATGGCAGTGAGACCATGCTAAAGTCTTTAGTTACCGCTGGAAGATACAATCTCGACTCAAAAGAGGTGGATGGAAGCTATTCAATTGTAGCGCCAGGGCTTGATCGTCAGATCAAGTTGGGTAACGGCCAACTTTTGGGTGAGCAAATTACTTTCACGGTACTAGCGCCAAAAGACGTAACCGTTAAAACCCGTGAAGTAGCAACGACCGGACAAGCGATTGGTGCAGTTACTACCTTTTAGCACAATAAAACAAAAAACAAGGGTACAGCGTTCTTAGGGCGTTGTACCCTTTTTTATTTGTCAAATTTAGCATCAAATCATAATAGCTGATAATCAATGAAAAACAAACAGCTTCTGTTCGTCCCAATCTTCCTGCTTTTTATTTCGCCTTGTTTTGCACAGCTTGAAAAAACTATTCACCAAACTTTTATTCTGGACGGCAAGTCATCTATTCAGCTTGACTTGTACGGTGAGTACACCATCGTACCATGGGCCAGCAATAACGTGCTGGTTGAGACTAATGTCAAACTCTTCAACAGCTCGGCCTCTATCTTCAAACACTTTATCGAAAAAGACTTGAGATACCAAGTTGATGCTGATACCACCAACGCAGGCACTTTGACGCTAATCAGCCACGATAAAAAAAGAACAACATTGCGCACCAAATCAGGTGCAGAAAGCACCGAAGTTGTCGAAACGAAAGTATTCGTTCCCGATACTTTCATAGCTCGTGACGAAAGGACATTGGTTTTGGAAGCAGAAAAGAACTGAGTCTTTTGAAAACCCAAAATAGTTGCTTCCTCTCGTTCTATTTCTCAATTTCACAATAACTCCCCACCTTTGACGCATCATGCGTCAAATCGTTGAATTCAAACTAACGCCAGCCGAAGCAGCAGATGAGCAAGCCATCCTAAAAAGAGCTGCCGACTTTTGCAATCTCAAACCAACTGCCATCGATGAAGTAGTTGTGCTTCGCAAATCCATTGATGCTCGGCGAGGCAATCCACTTATTTTAGTTAAGGTTGAAGTATTCTCAGGAGAAAAGCACGTGGACGAGCCCGTTCTGCTCGCGAACCTGAAAAATGTCAGCGAAGCAGATGAAGTCATCATCGTCGGAGCGGGCCCAACTGGGTATTTTGCGGCATTGGAACTGATTGAACTGGGGCTCAAACCCGTTGTGCTTGACCGGGGCAAGGATGTTCGCAGCCGACGTCGTGACCTGCGGGCCATCCAGCAGTTCGGCATTGTAAACCCCAACTCAAACTACTGCTTTGGTGAGGGTGGCGCTGGCACTTACTCCGATGGTAAGCTTTACACCCGCTCGCACAAGCGGGGCGACATCTACAAAGCGTTGAAACTGTTCGTTGAACATGGCGCAACTTCAGATATTCTAGTGGAAGCTCATCCGCACATCGGCTCCAACAAGCTTCCACAAATCGTTTCGAACATCCGTGAAACCATTCTACATCATGGAGGTGAGGTGCATTTTGATGCTTTGGTCACCAATTTCATCATGGAGAATGGCCAAATCGCTGGCGTTGTGATAAATGACAGCTTAGAGCGAAGGGCAAAGTCTGTCATCTTGGCAACTGGACACTCTGCACGGGACATTTACGCCATTTTGCACCAAAACAACATCAAAATTGAGGCAAAACCTTTTGCACTGGGCGTGAGGGTGGAGCATCCACAAGCTTTGATCGACAAAATCCAGTACGGTCAGGAGAATCGTGACGAACACCTACCTGCATCCAGCTACCGACTAGCCTGCCAAGTGGGTGACCGAGGCGTTTTCTCTTTTTGCATGTGTCCGGGTGGCTTGGTAGTCCCAGCGGCAACAGCTCCTGGCGAAATCGTGGTGAATGGCATGTCGATGTCTCGACGAGATTCAGCATTTGCCAACTCCGGCACCGTCGTGCAAGTGGAAAACGAAGACCTTGTGGGTTTTGCGAAACACGGCGTTTTTTCTTCCCTTGAGTTTCAAAAATCGGTGGAGCAAACCATGTTTGATGCTGGCACGGGAGGCCAGCAGGCACCTGCGCAGCGGATGACCGATTTTGTGTCGGGTAAAACATCAGCTTCCCTGCCGGGCAGTTCCTACATCCCTGGCCTGTTCGGAGCACCGTTGCACGAACTTTTGCCGCAGTTTATCTACGAAAAACTTAAGCGGGGTATGGTTGATTTTGGTCGCAAAATGAAGGGTTACTTTACCGCTGAGGCCAACGTCATTGCTACCGAAAGCCGAACCAGTGCCCCTGTGCGCATCCCAAGAAACAAAGAAACATTCATGCACGTAGAAGTTGTGGGCTTGTTCCCTGCGGGTGAGGGTGCAGGCTATGCTGGGGGTATCATCTCGGCAGCCATGGATGGCCAAAACGTGGCTCGTGCCGTCAAGGTTTTTATGGACAGATAGGGCCACGATTGAAAAATATTCAAAACAAGCATCACAACATGTCGAAGCGGAATATTTCAAAG
This sequence comes from uncultured Saprospiraceae bacterium, assembly GCA_964442355.1. Lineage (GTDB taxonomy): Bacteria > Bacteroidota > Bacteroidia > Chitinophagales > Saprospiraceae > UBA6168. The sequence continues at coordinate 5,405 of CAYTZS010000263.1, forward strand.
CAGCAACAAGTTGCAACAAAAGTCACTGCACCAAAACAGGCAACCATTCCTGTGGTCGAACCATTTGCGAAGCGGACAAAACTGATTCTTGCAGGCTGCATGGCGGTTTTGGCAATGTTGGTTTATAGTCCCAGCTTCAATTACGATTTTGTTTACGATGACGACGCCGTTGTGCGGGAGAACAAGTTCGTGCAACAGGGAGTTGGTGGGTTGGGCAAAATTTGGACAACCAGCTACTTCCAAGGCTATGCCGAGAACATGAATGCCCGTGCATATCGGCCAATTCCGCTCACTACATTGGCCTTAGAATACAGCGTTTGGGGCTTGAACTCAACGGTAAACCATATTTTCAACTTGCTTTTTTATGGCCTAATTGGCTTTTTTACCTTTTTGTTTTTGTCAAAACTGCTGCGGAATCTTCACCCGGCCATCCCCATCATCGCCACATTTTTGTTTGTGTTGCACCCCATCCATTTGGAGGTCGTGGCAAATATCAAGAGCCGTGACACCATGCTAGGATTCCTAAATTTCGCAATTGCGGCTTGGCTCTTGCTCGTACACTTGGACACCCGGAAGCTACTTCCAATCTTTTTTTCCGTGATTTTCTTCAGCATAGGCTTGTTTTCAAAAGAAGAAGTGCTGACAACCGTAGCACTGCTACCATTCATGATGTGGTATTTCAGGGATATGAAGTTGGGGAGAATCGTCATCACTACCCTGCCCTATTTGGTCGCAGCCATTGTG
>CAYTZS010000264.1:0-6103 GCA_964442355.1 uncultured Saprospiraceae bacterium
GTCGTCACGCACAAGTCCACGGCCATCGGCGAAGTCCAGTAGTTTGTTGATGCCGGGTTCTATGATGAACTTGCCAGTGGTGTCAATCAATCCCGCCCGCTGACTGCCTTTGAAGACGATAGCCTTGCCATCCTTGAAGTCCATGCACTTGCTGAACTGCGGCTCTACCACATATTTTCCGGCCTTGTCAATGAATCCGCACTGGCCGTTTTGCCAAACGGCGGCCATTCCTTCAGAAAAATCGCTGGCTTTGAAAAATGCTGCCTCAATAACCAGCTTGCCAGTAGTATCAACAAAGCCCCAGTTGTCGTGGTACTGAACCCGAGCCATGCCTTCTGAGAATGGCTCAATGCTCCTGAAAGCAAGACTCGTGACCGTTTGCCCTTTTTTGTTCACGAGCGTGAATTTGGAGGGACTGCCGCCCAATTCGGCCACTGCCAGGCCGTATTGATTGAAGCTAGAGAGGGTTACGAACTTTGGTTTCAGGATAAAATTGCCCAATGTATCAATCAACCCACTCCTCAAAAACTGGCCAGACAACTCCTCTACTTTTGCCACTCCATGTTCAAATGAGTGTGCCTTTGGAAAAACAGGCTTTATTGCCCAATCGCCCTTGCGATTGATGTATCCAAAACTTGGCCCTTCTCGCTTTACTGGTGCAAGCCCATTGCTGAACTTACCGGCTTTTGAAAGATGAAAGTCAAGTTCTTCGGAACCGTTGCGGTCAATATAGCCCCATTTGTTGCCCAATCGAACCGCTGCTAAACCCTCACTGAAAACGCCAACTTCATCAAATCGGCAAGGCACGACTTCCCGACCATTGCTGTCCACAAAGCCCCAAACGCCATTCCGCTTAACCGCTAACCTACCTTCGCTAAAGGAGCCGATATTTTCGTAATGAACCCCGACAGCCAACTGGCCCAGTGTGTCTATCAGGCCATATTTTTCTTCTTTTTTGAAAACCCGCAACACTTTGTTGCCTGTATTTTCAAGGAAACCAAGTTCATCATATCGGCAAGGAAGCAATTGTTTGCCTTTGTTGTCCACCATGCCCCATTTGCTTTCTGTCTCGACAATACCGACGTCGTTGATAAAATCCTTTGCAAAGCTGAACTGAGGCTGCACGGCTACTGAGCCCATCGTATCCAGGTACCCCCATTTGCAACCATCGCAAGTCAGTAGCCCCCTGTTGTCGATATTCAGGTCATGCTGCGTGTAATCAGTGAGGGTTACGGGAGCAAGTTTGGAAGCCAAAAAACCTTGCAAGGTGCCTAAATTCGAAGTGCTTCGGTCTATCGTTGCAGACATTTTCCCCTTCTGACTGAACCTCGCTACACCGTTGCTGAAGTCACCAATAAACGCCAAATCTTTGGAAACAATCTTGCCGATACGATTCACTAGGCCATGCTTTCCATTTGTAAAAATGCAGCGTGCAACAGGCAGCCCGTTGTCGAAGTCGCTCAGGCGGACATCCACCAAATTCACCTCATGAACGAGCAACCCCGTGTCGTTTTGCACCAGCCCAAAAGCCATTTCAAACCGGTACGAAGTACGGTCAAACTCAATTTCTTGCATCATCTCGATACCCACGAGCGTCAAGCCCAGTTCCTTTTGCACTTTGACTTCGTGGAAGGTAGGCTCAATTTGAACATTGCCGTTGTCGAGCCTGCGCAGGCCCCATTTGTCATGTCGAGGCGAATAAAACCACTCGAATTTGTCCAATTGGTAGGGGCTTTCGGCACTCACCGGCATGATTCCCCTGCGATTATCGCCCTTGGTCACTTTGATGGTGAAATGCTTTTCGAAATTGCTGGCTCCTTGAAGCTCACCTTCACCATCGAAGTTGAACACGGTCAATTGCTGGCCGTTGTAAGCTTTGACCTGGTCAGGCTCCAGCACAATCCGCTCAAATTGTGGGTTGACTAGCAGTGTGCCCCGGCTATTTGCCAAGCCGCACAGCTTTTGGCTGATTACAACACACCGGCCATTTTTCATCGGCGAGATGTAGTCGTAATCAAATGGGATGAGCACCAAGTCATCGAGGGTTACGACGCCCCAACGCCCGTCAATATTTGCCCGAAAAACATCGCCCTCGTAAGCTTGGATTTCATTGTAGCGATTGCTCAAGACCAAACTCCCGCAATGGTCAATCAAGCCAAGCCGACGCTGTTTCTTGCACAATACGAAATCATCGTTGAAGGCATAAAAAGCCTCGAACTCGCCCCTTGAAACGAGGTTGTTGGAAACCAGTGAAAACAGGAAGCACTTATTGTTGGAGACCAGTTTGAGAAAATTGGAAGAAATGCTGCTGAACTGGTCATAAATATTTTCGAGCACCTGCTGGCCCAATCGGTTGATAGCTCCCCATTTTTGATACTTCTCAAAAAAAACAAGGTTGTCATCCCAAACCCTGATTTGGTCAGCCGAGGGTGGCAAAATCTCAAGACCCGATGGCAGCAATAGGCCAAGCAAACCATCACGCTTGGTTTGGAAAAAAGTGACCGATACACCTTCTGGCAAGTTTTTAAGCAGTGTTATTTCGTCGTATTTTGGGGTGGCGACCATAACGCCGAATTCACTCACGACACCCCATTTATTGTCCTTTTTAAAAGAAAGAAATGCTATCGGCAGCAGGAGGCCAGCACTCTTTTTGGTTTTGAGCAGCTCCACTTGGTCATATCCCGCTGGCAATATCACCTTGCCCTCCAAATTGATGACCTTCCACTCGCCCTTTTCCATGACTGTAATCAGCGTACTGTCCAATGCCTTCACATCGTCGTAGCGAGGTGGTACTATCTCTGATCCTTCAGCATTCAGCAGCCCTACCCTGCCCTGCCGCTGCATGGTGGCGTATCCGAACTGCTTGAACTCACCAATGGCATCATAAACGGGCTGCTGGACCAAACGTCCTTCCGCATTCATCAAACCCCATTTCTTGTCTTTTTTGATGGGAAAAAGCGACTGTGCATCCAGCAAGAGCGGCAGCAGAAGCGCAAACAGAAAAAAAGGCGTTTTCAACAATCGCATAGAAAAATACTACTGTCGGTGGTTAGCTGCGTAAACGATGTTTAAAGTAGAGAATTGGCTACTCCGATGCATTTTAACAGGTGCAAGAGCCAATATTTTACAAAGAAAAGGATTTTCAGTAGAAAATAACGGGCGAGTTGAAAAAACGAACAAAGCGCAAGCAGCGCCAAAACGGATTTGCACGGAATAAATAAGCCAAAGCGGGGATATCAGTATGCAATTGCGACCTGCCGCTGTTCTCCCAACCCTTGGATTCCCAGTTCCATCACATCGCCGGGATTCAGGTAACGAGGTGGGTTTAGGCCAAGCCCCACACCAGCTGGGGTACCTGTGGAAATCACGTCGCCAGGCAGCAAGGTCATGAACTGGCTGATGTAGCTTACGAGGTGCGGTATGTTGAAGACCAAATTTTTGGTGTTGCTGTTTTGGAGCAGTTCTCCGTTCAATTTGAGCCAAATACTCAAGTTGTGCGGGTCAGCAATTTCATCTTTTGTTGCCAAGAATGGCCCCAACGGTGCAAAGGTATCGGCGCTCTTGCCCTTCACCCACTGGCCCTGCCGCTCCAACTGAAATGCCCGCTCGCTGACGTCGTTGTGAAGAAGGTAGCCTGCCACGAAATCCATCGCATTGGACTCCTCAACGTAGCTTGCCTTTTTCCCGATGACCACGGCCAACTCCACCTCCCAGTCGGTTTTTTCGCTGTTTTTGGGAATGATGACATGATCGTTCGGGCCACAAACCGCTGTGGTTGACTTGAAAAACAAAATGGGTTCTGTGGGCAGCGTCATGCCACTTTCCTTGGCATGGTCGGAGTAGTTCAATCCCACGCAGATGATTTTGGAGGGGCGGCCAATCGGTGCGCCGAGCCTAGTTGTTGGACTGACGATTGGGCAGCTCGATTGGTTCGTTTGCAACCAAATGGCCAGCCTGTTTAAGCCGTCTGATTCAAAGAATTTTTCATCAAAATCTTGCCCAAAGGCACTCACATCAATTCGGGTGCCGTTTGGGATTTGGATGCCGGGTTTTTCCTGACCTGGTTTGCCGTGGCGGATAAGTTTCATATTAGCCTTTGATTTTCAACAACTTACAAACCTGCACTGCCACATTTGCACCCGTGAAGCCAAACTTCTCATCCAGCACTTTGAACGGTGCGGAATAACCGAAATGGCCAAGCCCCCACACCATGCCTCGGTCACCGACAAGGCCACGAAGCGTGCTAGGCAAGCCAGCCGTAAGGCCGAAAGTTGGCACATTGCCCGGCAGTACTTCTTTTTGATATTTCTTGGATTGGTTGCGGAAAAGCCCTTCCGATGGCGCAGAAACCACCCGCACTTTTAAGCCTTTTTCGCTGCGCAAAATAGCAGCGCCTGCTACCAATGTGGCCACTTCAGAGCCATTGGCGACAAGTACCACATCGGGCTTGCCCTCACAATTTTCAACGATATAAGCGCCTTTTGCGGTGTCGTTTTGGTTGGAAGTCGGCAAATCATTGACGCCTTGTCGGCTGAAAATCAAGCCTGTCGGGCTGTGCCGATTTTCGAGTGCCAAGCGCCAAGCCTGCACCGTCTCAGCACCGTCTGCTGGGCGAAGGGCAAGAAAGGCATTGCGGCCGCTGTGGTTTTTCAACTGCTCCAACAGGCGAAGCTGTGCCTCCTGCTCGATGGGCTGGTGCGTTGGTCCATCTTCGCCGACCCGAAAAGCGTCGTGCGTCCAGAGAAAAACAACGGGGGTTTCCATCAGGGCGGCTACCCGCATGGCTGGCTTCATGTAATCGCTGAAGGCAAAGAACGTAGCGCAGGCCGGTATAACCCCACCGTGCAGTGACATGCCAACGCACAGTGCCGCCATCGTCAGCTCCGACACGCCCGCTTGCAGGAATGCCCCACTGAAATCGTGGCGTTTGAAAGCGCTCGTTTTCTTCAAAAAATTCTCCGTTTTGTCGCTGTTGGCGAGGTCGGCAGAGGAGACAACCATGTTTTCGACCCGACCTGCCAAGTAGCCAAGCACCGCACCGGACGCATTTCTGGTAGCGTCGTTGGCTTTGTACTGGATTTCCGACCAGTTGATTTGCGGCAGTTTTCCAGTCTGGAAAAACGCAAATTTCTCAGCTAGCGCAGGGTTCTCCTTTGCCCATGCCTTGAAAGCTGACTTGCGCTTCTTGGCGTCTTTTTTCTTTTGTTCCAAAATGGCGGCGTAGCGCTCGGCCACGTCCGGGAATACCTGGAACGGATTAGCCGGGTCGCCGCCCAGCCCTTCAACCGTCTTTTCAAAACTGCCGCCTGCGCCCGTGAGCGGCTGTCCGTGCAGTTCCACCTCGCCCTCAAACAAGCTGCCGTCGGCTTTGCGGGTACCAAGTCCCATCAGCGTCTTGCCGATGATGAGCGTTGGGCGCTCCGTTTCCGCTAAGCCAGCTCTGATGGCCGACCGGATGGCATCGTGGTCGTTGCCAGGGATGGTGAGTACGTGCCAACCCCAAGCTTCGTATTTCTTGGCGGTGTCCTCGCTGGTCACGTCGTCCACTTCCGTCGAAAGCTGGATGTCGTTCGCATCGTAAAACATGACGATGTTGCCGAGGCCCAAGTGCCCAGCAATGCGGCCAGCCGACTGCGAGATTTCCTCCTGCACACCGCCGTCGGAAATGTAGAGGTAGGTTTTGTGCGCAACGGTTTCGCCGAACCTCGCAGCCAAGAAGCGCTCCGCAATGGCCGCCCCGATACCAAAAGCATGGCCGAGGCCAAGCGGCCCGCTCGTGTTTTCAATGCCCCGCTGCACATCTATTTCCGGGTGACCCGGTGTTGGACTGCCCCACTGCCGGAAGTTTTTGATGTCATCCATCGTGTAGTTGCCGAGCAGTGTTTGTTGGGCATACAGCATGGCGGACATGTGGCCGGCATCGAGGAAGAAGCGATCACGCAGCGGCCAAGCCATGTCCGTTGGGTCGTAATTGAGGAACTCGGAATACAGTATGTGTACGAAATCAGCGCCGCCCATTGGGCCACCCGGGTGGCCGGACTAGGCTTTCTCTACCATGGAAGCGCCAAGGAAGCGGATGTTGTCTGCGCAGCGAAGGCAAAGA
>CAYTZS010000265.1:0-6065 GCA_964442355.1 uncultured Saprospiraceae bacterium
GATCCGGAACAAATTCCCATCGCCTTTAAAAAAACCAGGTATGCAGAAAATCATTTTTGACTGTGAGCGGATGAAGTACCCGGATACCGGTTTATATCATTATTGTATGAACCTGGGACGGTATCTGGAAAAAAACATCAACCTGCGAGCTGGCTTGCAAGTCTTGAAGTTCGGGGCTGGGCGTGCGGTCGGCTGGGTCGGTTTTAGTGGGGAGCGCCGCCCAGTTGGAATTATTTGAGTAATCTGGCGCAGACGGAACGGAATTTGCTGAAAAGGGCAGCGCTGACGTGCAAGATTGGAGCACAACTAGACTTACGGCAAGCCAAAAGCAGTATTTCATTTTGAGTTTTTAGGCTCAAATATAGGCATTAATGCCAACCTCCCTTTTCATTGGTGACCAATATGGCTGGCTTCGTCCCAAGAGCGTATTTTCAGAATACTGGTATTCACTGCAACGAAACTTTGGTCAAAATTTCCTTCAAAAAAGTACCTTAAAGCAAACAACTAATTGTCTTTTAATGATAAAATGTTGAATCATTGCGGTGGCGGGCTTAGTTTTGCCACGCAATTTTTTTTCATTTAAAAATACATCTTTCTATATGAACATCGCAGTAGTAGGAACCGGATATGTTGGCTTGGTGACAGGCACTTGCTTCGCCGAGACTGGCAACCAGGTCATTTGTGTTGACATCGACGAAAACAAAGTCAAGCGCATGCAGAATGGGGAAATCCCCATCTACGAGCCGGGCTTGGATGTGCTTTTCGACCGCAATACCCGCCAGGGCCGCCTCAGCTTCACCACCAATCTTGCAGAAGGCATCAAAGACGCTGAGGTCATCTTTTTGGCATTGCCAACGCCTCCGGGCGAAGACGGTTCCGCTGACCTCAAGTACATCCTTGGCGTTGCAAAGGACCTCTCCAATATAATTACAGACTACAAAGTCATTATTGACAAAAGCACTGTACCCGTTGGCACTGCCGAAAAGGTACACAGCATCCTCGTGCAGAACCTCAGCGCCGACCTATTCGATGTGGTCTCCAATCCAGAATTCTTGCGCGAAGGTGTGGCCGTCGAAGACTTCATGAAGCCCGACCGGGTGGTCATCGGCACACAGTCCGAGCGGGCCCGCAAAGTGATGAAGCAGTTGTACGAACCGTTCGTGCGCCAGGGCAACCCCATCTACTTCATGGACGAGCGCTCCGCAGAAATGACGAAGTACGCCGCCAATTCCTACCTCGCCACACGCATCTCGTTCATGAACGAGATTGCCAACCTTTGCGAAAAAGTTGGTGCCAACGTGGATGCTGTGCGGGTAGGCATGGGAAGTGATAGCCGAATCGGCAAGCGCTTTTTGTTCCCCGGCGTTGGCTATGGTGGCTCCTGCTTCCCAAAAGACGTGCAAGCACTGGCTAAAACTGCTGAAGACAATGGCTACGACTTCAAGATTTTGGAGGCGGTGATGGGTGTGAACGCTTCACAAAAGCACCGTTTGACACATAAAATCAAAGCTTATTTCGATGGCGACCTCAAAGGGAAGACCATCGCCATTTGGGGTTTGGCTTTCAAACCCAACACCGACGACATCCGGGAGGCACCTGCGCTTTACCTCATTGATGACCTCATCGCTGCGGGGGCAAAGGTGAAGGCTTTTGACCCTGAGGCCATGAACAACGTGAAAGCGCAGTACGACGGCACCGTGGAAATGGCTGCCGACCAGTATGAGGCCCTGATTGGTGCCGATGCGTTGGCTATCGTGACAGAGTGGAGCGTGTTCCGCACACCCAGCTACGAGGTGATGAAGAAATTGCTGAAGAACCCCGTCATTTTTGATGGCCGTAACCTCTACGACACCGAGGCCATGCAGGACAAGGGCTTTTATTACGACAGCATCGGCCGCAATACCGTGAAATAACTCACTGGCAATGATAAAATCCGAACGGCTGACAGGGCAACTTGTCAGCCGTTTTGGTTTTTGGTAGCCCAATATTTGGCCTTGTTTCGGTCTTTGTCTTTCAATTAACCAAACTATTCTGTTGGCATTTGAACCAATGAGCGCTAGAATTGTAAATTTGCCAAACTAATCTAAAACTCAGCCGTTCCAGTTGGAGCTGAAAATTTAAACTCTTCCGATATCAATCTTCAATTCATGATGAGACATTTCCTGACTACTTTAAGCGCCATCTTTTTTACTCTTTCATTGGTTGGGCAATCGGCACCCAATTTTTTTACGCCTATCACCGAACAGCAAATCTTCTTGCCTCAAAATGCTGAAACGGTGACCATGCCCAATCAATATATCACGTTTTCACTTGACCTCCCAGCCATGCGGAACCACCTCCGCAATGCCCCTGCCGAAGGTTCAACAGCCGCCAAATCTGGTGAGTTCTTGCTGCAATTACCTTTGCCAGATGGCACAATGGAAACCTTCAAGGCGTGGGAATCGCTGGTGATGGACCCTGCGCTGGCAGAGCGCTACCCGATGATTCGCACATTTGCTGGACAGAGCTTGACCAATGCGACGCACATCGTTCGTTTCGGGTTTGGTCTCGATGGTTTTCATGCGTTTGTGCCAGCCGAAGATGGTGGCACTGTCGTTATGCCGTATGCCACCAACCAGACGCAATATTACCTGTGCTTTAACAGGAATGAGTTGAGCTGGAACAGCGTTGACCTTCCACCGTCTTTCATCAAATACGTGCCAATGGAGGGTCAGCCACTAGACCCGAATGCCGACTTCGACGCCCAAGAAGTGAACATGCGAGATGGTGGAGATGGAAATCTGACTGTCAGAAGGTCATATCGGTTTGCACTCGCCTGCACTGGCGAATATGGCGCAGGTCACGGAGGTACGGTCGCAAGTGTGCTTTCAACGCTTGTCACAGCAACCAATACCTTGAACACCGTGGTGGAGCGTGACGGCGATTTCCGCCTGGTGCTTATCCCCAACAACGATTTGTTGGTGTTTACCAACCCCAACTCCGACCCGTACAATAATTCCAACTCTGGTTTGGCATTGCTTGGCCAAAACGAGGATGTACTCAACAATATCATTGGTCTTTCCAGCTTCGATATCGGCCACGTGTTCACGGGCCCCTGCAACGATGTGGGTGGTGTAGTGAGCGGCTCTGTTTGTAGTGGTGGAAGAGGCCGAGGCGTTACCTGCCACTGGGGCACGGACGTCGTGGGCACCACGCTTTCCATTGCAGCGCACGAGATGGGGCACCAGTTTACAGCTGGCCATACATTTGCCAATTGCCCAGGTCAGGAAGACCAGTACCACTCTGGCTCCGCATACGAACCCGGTAGCGGAAGTACCATTTTGTCCTATCAAGGCGCTTGTGGTTCCAATAACATCCCTGGCGGCGCCAATGTGCATTACCATGGTGGCACGGTAGAGGAGTTTTGGATTTGCACCCACTTCACGGGGGGAAGTATTTGTGGGCAAACGGTTGAAACCAGTAACCACTCACCAGTGGTTTCACTGAGCTACACCGACGGATTCAGCATACCCATCAGCACACCTTTTGAGCTGAACGCAACTGCCACCGATGCCGATGGCGACGCATTGACCTATGCTTGGGAGCAAATTGACCTCGGACCGACAACGCAAATAGGTTCGCCTGTTGGTACGACACCGTTGTTCAGGGTGTACAATCCTAGCACAAGCCCCAAGCGATATTTCCCCAGATTGCCCACCATTCTCAGCAATGGTAGCGAGGTGACCGAGGTACTACCGACTTATTCCCGTGATTTGAACTTCCGTTGCACGGTGCGTGACAACAACGTAACCGAAGGTGCAGGCGGCATCACTTGGAAAGACGTTTCTTTCAAATCAACAGCTTCGGCTGGCCCGTTCTTGGTACAGTACCCTAACGATGCAACGGTGAACCTGAAAGCCGGCCAAGAAGTGACGGTGACTTGGGATGTTGCGAACACGGACAATGACGTTGTGAACTGCAAGGCCGTGAACATCAAACTTTCGTTGGATGGCGGCCAAACCTTTACCCATACCCTGGTGGTGGCGACGCCAAACGACGGTTCGGAGACGGTATTCATCCCCGACGTTACCACCAACAACGCAAGGGTCAGGGTAGAGGCTTCCAACAATATTTTCTTTGACCTCTCCAACCAGAACTTTGTCATCAGCCCTGCCGACGAGCCGAGCTACACACTTGCTATTTCGCCACAAACACAGCAGGTCTGTGTGCCTAACAGTACGAGCCTTTCGATTCAAACGGGTGCAGTGCTCAATTTTGATTCAGCCATCGAGTTCGAGGTGGTAGATGGTTTGCCAGCCGGGGTTGGCGTAAATTTCAGCAATAACCCAGTCGCACCAGGCCAATCAACCACCCTAACGTTTGACATGAACAACGTGACGACGGATGGTCAGTTCGAAATCGTTTTGCGTGCAATTGCTGGGGTTGATACGACTTACCGCACGTTGTATTTCAACATTGTTTACAACGACTTCTCGGCGTTGGATGTACTCACGCCAGTGGATGGCCAGTCAAGCCTCGGCTTGCTCCCCATCTTCACTTGGACAGATTTGCCACAGGCCGACCTGTACGACTTCGAGCTAGCGACCAGCCCGGATTTTGAGGCAGGCTCCATCATTCAAGCAGCCACGGGCATTGCGGCGGCCACATTCACTCCCACTGTGTCTTTGGATGAAAGCACCATTTACTATTGGAGAATCAGGCCATCGAACGAGTGTGGTACCGGTGAATACATCTCAGCCAGAAGCTTCCAGACTTTCACGGTGGAGTGTGCACCATTCAACAGCACTGATGTTCCGAAAAACATCCCTGGCGTGGGTACCCCGACAGTGATTTCGGTGCTGACCATCCTTCAAAGTGGAGCTATCTCTGACATCAATGTTGAGCAACTAAAAGGCAATCACGACAAGTTGAACGACCTGAGGGTATCGTTGGTAAGCCCCAGCGGCACAGAGGTTTTGCTGTTTGAAAATATCTGCGGCAACGTTTCTACGTTCAACTTTGGACTAAATGATGAGGCTCCATTCGACATCGCTTGCCCACCACTCAACGGCTTTTCCTACAAGCCACAGGGTGCATTGAGCGCCTTTGTGGGTGAAAACACCATCGGCGACTGGACGTTGAAAGTGCAGGTCATCGATTCTGATGGACAAGGTGGTACGCTTGAAAAGTGGTCACTCGAATTTTGCGCCAGTATTTCGCCTAACAGCCCAACCCTTGTCAACAACGACACCATTTTTGTGAAACCACTCGAATCCCGCACCATCTACAATTTCGACCTAGCGGTGGAAGATGTGGATAACCCCGGCAACGAGTTGCAGTTCACGGTGGTTGACGAAACGGACTTCGGTTACCTCAGCCGCAATGGCGTCCAACTGGGCGTCGGCGACCATTTCACGATGACTGACATCCACCTTCAAAGAATTGCCTACACCAACACGGACGGCGATGCCGACTACGATTTCTTCACTTTCGTTGTTGAAGATGGCACGGGTGGTTGGCTAGGCACTCCGAAAATGAACATCGTGATTGATGAAAATGCCCTCACGGATGTGAAGTTTGAAACCTTAGAGAACAGCATCAAGCTTTCTCCCAACCCTGCCAGCAACTTGCTCAACGTGAGCTTCCAGCGCCCGCTCACAGGCGGGAGCAAAGCCCACTTCTTCGATGTGCAGGGTAGGTTGATTGCTTCCCAAATCATTCCACAAGACGCACGTCAGTTGCAGGTCGGTTTGGAGAACTTCACGAGCGGTGTTTATTTCATCAACATCAGTACGCCAGAAGGCGTAATGGCGAAGAAATTTGTCGTGGAGAAATAACCACATCTTTTTTTGTCGAAAAACGGGCTTCCTGATAACTTGGGAAGCCCGTTTTTTTATTTTTGACCCGAGCACGGGCCTTTTGTCCGTGAAACCGAAAAGAGCGGTTCTACCGACCTAGTACCAAATACAGCGCTATGCCATTTGTCATTTATATTGCACCGAACTATACGGAAAATGCAGTCCGATTCATCAGCACTTTGTCGGCGCTGGATGGTGTGCGCTTCGGCCTCGTCAGCCAAGAGCCGA
>CAYTZS010000266.1:0-5993 GCA_964442355.1 uncultured Saprospiraceae bacterium
CGACAATTCGGCTGGTTACTTGTATGTGCTTTCAGGGCTTCACTTTGCTCACGTTTTGGCCGGACTTCCATTCTTGGCGCAGTTCCTTTGGCGCTCGAAAAAAATAATGATTGACCCTGTAACTGTGCTTGTCTATTTCAGCGACCCTGAAAAGCGACTACGCCTGCGGCTTTTATCCATTTACTGGCATTTTTTGGATGCGTTGTGGGTATTTTTGGTGGTTTTTCTTCTGGCTAACCAACTAATTGAGTAGTTGTCTTTCCTTTTCTCTTAAAATTGTCAATGAATTTCCTCGCACACCTTTACCTCTCTGGCAATGACGAGCACCTGATGGTCGGTAATTTCCTGGCTGATTTCATCACAAATAAGGAGGTTGCTAAGCTGCCAAGTGACATACAGAAAGGGGTGATGATGCACCGACAAATTGACAGCTTCACCGATAAGCACCCCATGGTCAAGCATGGGGCGAGGCGACTACACCCAACCCACGGCAAATATGCTCCTGTCATTCTCGATATCTTCCATGATTTTTTGCTGGCGCAAAACTGGAGCCGTTACAATGACCAGCCGTTGCCAGAATTTACGAGGATGGTTTACGAGGTGTTGCTTCGGCATTTGCCCCTGATGCCGCCCTTGCTTCACGAACGCTTGCCGAGAATGGTGGCTGATGATTGGTTGGTGCGTTATGGCACAGAAGATGGGCTCCGCTTCACTTTTAGTCGTGTCAAAATGCGGAGCAGTGCTCCTCATTATTTCGATAATGCTGTCGAGAGCCTGACAAAAGACTACAATGTGTTCAACGAGGAGTTCAATTCGTTTTTTCCTGACATAATTGGCGATGTAAATCCACTACTTTTGCCCATTGAACTTGGCTCGACAAATAATGGCAGAGGAGACAAATCCTAATGCCGTTGTGTTTTGGCTAAAAATTTTATAACCTAATTATGAAGAACATCTTTACTTTTTTGTTGGCAATCCTTTCTGTTTTAGGACTAAAAGCCCAAGACTTTAACATGGAGCTGCGTGCTACCATGGAGTTCCCCGGACAAACGATGGCAAATGTCTGGGGCTATGTTCAGGACGGTAAAGAATACGCCTTGCTTGGTGGACAGTTGGGGCTTATCATTGTTGATGTTACAGACCCTGAAAATCCTGTTCAAATTACTCAAATACCTGGCCCCAACAACTTATGGAAAGAGGTGAAAACCTATCAAAACTTCGCCTATGCTACCACAGAAGGTGGGCCAGTACAAGTGATTGACCTTAGCCCACTACCTTCACCTAACCTCCCAGTCTCCGTTTACAACGGTGATGGGCCTATTGCTGGGATGATAAATAATGTTCACGCCCTCCATGTGGACGTGACAAAAGGCTTTTTGTATTTGTATGGCTCAGGTGCAGGGGTAGCTGGAAGCGGCGGCGCTTTGGTTTGCGACTTGAACCCTGACCCATTTCATCCAACGTTTGTGGGTGAGTTCCAAACCCTAGGCTACATCCACGATGGGTTTGTAGACAACGATATTTTGTACGGTGGCCATATTTACGCTGGTTTGGTTTCTGTTGTGGACATGTCAGACAAGCAAAATCCGGTGGTGCTGGGTTCTGCGCTTACGCCCAATGCTTTCACCCACAATACATGGCCAACTGATGATAGAAACACGGTGTTAACCACCGATGAGGTGGATGGTTCTACGCTAGCCGCATACGATGTAAGCGACCCGGCTAACATCGTTGAATTGGACCGTTTTCAGTGTACACCTGGTTCAGGTTCTGTCCCTCACAATACGCACATATTCAACGACTTTGCCATCACCAGTTGGTACACAGATGGCGTGAGCATCGTTGATGCTTCCCGGCCTTCAAACCTCATACAAGTGGCTCGCTACGACACTTACCCTGAGCAATCAGGTGGTGGGTACAATGGCTGCTGGGGCGCTTACCCGTACTTCCCCTCTGGGAACATCATCGCAACCAACATTCCTGTTGCTTTCGCAGTTGGCACTGGCAAGATGTTCGTGCTGACACCAACTTACAAACGTGCATGCTGGTTGGAAGGCAAAGTGACAAATGGCCTTACAGGCGAGCCCTTGAGCGGTGTTGCCATCGGTGTTGACGGCCCTGACCAAATGACGGGCACTACCACGGGTTTGATTGGTGATTACACTACTGGGCAACCCACAGCCGGTACTTTCCCAGTCACTTTTTTCAAAAACGGATTTGAAGTTAAAACGATAGACGTGACCCTCGAAAATGGTGTGCTTACGGTACTCGACGTGGAGCTTTACCCGCCAGGCACTAGCAGTACTGATTGGTTAGAGGAGGAGGGTGTGACATTGGCTGTTCATCCAAATGTATTTTCTCAACAAGCCACAATTGTGACAGAGATGCCTCAAAACATACATCAAGCAATGCTTCAATTGACCGACATTTCTGGCAAATTGGTTTGGACTAAGCAAATTGATAAGCAATCAAATTCCATCATTTTTGACGAGCAACTTGCTAATGGAACCTATTTTCTGAGTTTGCACACTGAAGGAAAGCAGACTAAGGCGGTGAAAGTGACGAAAGTGGATTAACGGCAGTTTTTCAAAATTCTTAAATGAAAAAAAGGCACTTGCATCAATTGCAGGTGCCTTTTTTTAGGATAATTCCTGATTTACCTCCCTGACCTATAAAATTTCATGCGCTCGCTGCAGCTGGTCTGTGCCCAATGGCCGATGCCAAAATTGAACTCAACCATGAACTCGGCGAGTGCTGGGCGAGTAAAGGCATCAGATTCATAGGCTGCTATTTTATTTGGATTCGGGAAGCCTGCCTTTTGTCCTTCGCCATTTACAAAATCTGTGAGACCGTAGTGGAAGCGCAGACCGAGTCCCAGCGAGAAAGTCTCGGTGCCTGTAATGTAACCGCCAAATCCCAGCACACCGGAGAGGTAGTTCTTCTCGTACATTGCTTCCGGATTCTCAACCAATTCACCCAAGTCGGTTTGGTCAACGGAACGCACAATGGAGTATTTCGGGCCAATCTCAACATAAACTCGGTTGTTGATATGCCTGTAAAGCAAAAGTGCATCAATGTTTTTCCACTCGATGCTGTTGATTGCTTTGCCGTCTGGTAGAACGCTGTACTCCCAATCTTGGCCGCTTTTTGAGTACAGGCCCTCGACGGAAATGCCATTGAATGGCCCAAAGTTGACGGCGAACTTGCCGCCGAAATTGTAACTGGAAACCACTTGATAATTGTGGCTATCATCGTTCAAGATGTTCTTGTTGACTAAAAAGGAGGCGCCGTAGCCGCCTTTTAGCGCTGCTTCTAGCCAGATTTCTTGTGCAGAAATTGAAATTGCGCTGAAGAGGAAAGCGAAGAACAGGATAGTGTTTTTCATTGAAATTGTTGATTAAGTTAGAATTTAAAGGCAATGCTGCGCATTTTTTCAAACTCGTGCAAGTAAATCCCAATGTTTGAGGGAATTTGAAACCAATTGGACAAAAAAGCAAAAGGGCACAAGCCTTTCAGCATTGCGCCCTTTTTGAAAAAGGTATTGGATTGCGATTTATTTCACTCTGAAGGTGTAGGTGATTGTCCCACACTGTTTGTCGGGGCCGCCAGCATCGAACTTATATTTCTTTGCATTGGCAATGGCGATGGATTTCAGTTTTGAACTTGGCGAAGAAGAACCTTTCTGGGTGTAAGTTGCTTCTGTTACGTTGCCGTTCTTGTCCACGCATACATAAACTGCCACTGTGCCTGTTTCCTGAGAGTCATCTTGTGGAACTGGAGCCCTACGGAACCCGCGACCGCCAAAGCCTTCGACTACTCCAGAACCTGTGGTTTTGCCTTCAAGGATGTCTGAGTCGCCGCCATTGGGGTCACCCTGATTGCCAGGCTTGCCAGTGTTTCCTTTTCCACTGCCCTTGCCACCACCCAAAGCGCCACCGATTTTAT
This sequence comes from uncultured Saprospiraceae bacterium, assembly GCA_964442355.1. GTDB lineage: Bacteria > Bacteroidota > Bacteroidia > Chitinophagales > Saprospiraceae > UBA6168. Next base: position 3,946 of record CAYTZS010000266.1, read on the forward strand.
CTTTCAGTTCTTGTGCCTTTCGAGCTTCATCAGCTTTGCGTTTTGCTTCTGCATCGGCTTTTGCTTTCGATTCTGCCTTTGCTTTGGCGTCAGCTTCTGCCTTTGCTTTCGCTTCTGCATCGGCTTTTTTCTTTTCCTCTTCTTTCTTTTTCTTCAATGCAGCAGCCTCTGGATCTTCAGTTTTGACCACGTCCTTTTTCGGTTCTGTTTTCGGTTTCTCTTTTACAGGTTCGGGCTTTTCCTCAACGGGTTCGGGCTCAGGTTCGACTTCTGGCTCAACTTCAGGTTCATCAACTGCTTCTGCAGGAGCCTCAGCTGGTGCATTTTCGTCGCCTTGACCTACATCTGGTATTCCCAAATTTACCAAAACACCCGCAGCTTCAGGTGGTGGGTTCTGGAAAGTAAACCCGTACAGCGCAGTTAAAATAATGACCAAAGTGTGGAAGACCACACTAAAAATAATGCCCTTGCGCCTGTTGCCTTGTTCTGACCTTGTTAAATCTTCCATTTTAAAAGATTTTATTTCTAAAGAACGATGAGTTCTATCATTTTGGTGGGGAGCAGTGCAGTGTTTTGTAAAAAATTAACAAATCCGTGCCTATTTCTCTTCAGCAGCAAGGATGGCGTTGATTTCAAATCTCATTGCAACGTCCATCACAAATGCTACGTGCTTGATAGCTGTACCTGGTTCTGGTGAAATTGTGATGTCAAGTTTGTCAGATGAAGCACTTGCTTTTCGCTCAAGAGATGATTCCAAATCGGATTCTGTTATTCGTTTCCCGTTTAGGTAAAAATTGCCGCTTTTGCTAATGGCTACATCGTCCGTTTTAGAGTCGATTTGAACCTTTAACCTAGAGGAGCCAGGTAGTTTCAGGTTGAGCGAATTCGGTGCTACCAACCCTGAAGTCAGCATGAAAAATATCAAAAGCAGGAAAATCATGTCCGTCATGGATGCCGAACTGAACTCCGTAGTCACTTTATTTCGCTTCTTTAATCCCATTTTCAGCTAGATGTTTTGGGTGAAGTCGCCAATATGGCCTTTATGCGAAGTTCTCCAGCCACTTTAATTACTTCGGTCACATTATCAAAAGGGGATTCTTGGTCGGCTGCTATGGTCAAAGTAAAATCTTTTGGATCACCCATTTCTTTCTTTTTCCTTGAAATGGCAGCTTTCAAAGCGCTAGGCGAGATGGCTTTTTTGTCCCAAAGAATTTGACCATTCGGGTCAATCTCCACTACCGCAGAGGTTGGCGCAACAGTTTTGCTGTCCGATTCTGGTAGCTTGAAATCCGAAATTTGAACGAAGTTGGAAGTAAGCACAAAGAATATCAGCAACAAGAAGATGATATCCGTCATGGAAGCGTAGCTAAACTCAGCGACTATCTTATTTCTCTTTTTTAATCCCATGATGTTATCAATTCAAAACCGCAAAATTAGGCAGTTGGCTCTTGGAGCATGTCCATGAATTCAGTGGTAAAGCGTTCCATTTGGTACACCACTTTGTCCACTTTTCCTACAAGGTAGTTGTAGCCAATGTATGAGAAGATACCCACAACCAAGCCAACCGCAGTTGTGATCAGCGCTTGATAGATACCACCTGCAAGTACTTGAGGGGTCACATTGGTGGCGGTAGCCATTTGCTGGAATGACACAATCATACCGGTAACTGTACCCAAGAAGCCAAGCATCGGGGCAGACCCCGAAATACCGGCCAAGGTGCCGAGATTTTTTTCAAGCTTAAAGATTTCGAGGTTGCCCACGTTTTCTATTGCAGCGTCAATGTCATGAAGTGGTTTGCCGATTCGGGCGAGACCCTTCTCAACCATCCTGGCCACTGGCGTGTCGGTACTTTGGCAAAGCGACCGTGCAGCCTGAATATTGCCTGAGCTAACGTTTGCCCTGATGTTGTTCATAAAGTTTTGGTCAACTTCACCAGATTTCTTGATGGACAAATACCGCTCAATAAAGATGTAAAGCGCAAAAACTGACTGGATAATTTGGATGAGCACAATTGTTACGCCAATCCAGCCGCCAGAGAAGAGAAGGTC
>CAYTZS010000267.1:0-5969 GCA_964442355.1 uncultured Saprospiraceae bacterium
CTGCTCCTCCCACCCCAACCCCCCCCCCCAAACAACCACCCCCGCCGGCGGCCGCCTCTCCCCCCCCCCCGCCGTTTGCCCCTTCCAAAGTATAGTGAGTACCCAAAATTCGGGTTGATACATGTTTGACTCCCTTGCTTTTTAGGAGGTGCTTCTTGGGCCAAGTATCAAGGCGTAGTTGCCCCATTCTTCTTCACGTACTTTTCCAACCATTGGTCCATTTCCCAAGCCATGTGCATGATGCTTTCTTTGGCCCGGTAGCCGTGGCTCTCGTGCGGTAGCATTACGAGTCTGACAGTAGCCCCGTGTCCTTTCATGGCGCTGTACATGCGCTCGCTCTGGATGGGAAAGGTGCCGCTGTTGTTGTCGGCTTCGCCGTGGATGAGCAGCAGCGGCTCTTTGATTTCATCGGCATAATTGAACGGTGACATTTTGTTGTAAACATCTGGTGCTTCCCAAAACGTGCGTTCCTCGGATTGGAATCCAAATGGCGTAAGTGTACGGTTGTAGGCGCCGCTTCGTGCAATGCCAGCAGCAAAAAGGTCGGTGTGCGCAAGCAGGTTGCCAGTCATGAAAGCACCGTAACTATGGCCCCCGACGCCAATTTTGTTGCGGTCGGCAACGCCCATTTCCACAACGACATTCACAGCAGCTTCAGCATTTGCCCGAAGTTGCTCCACAAAGGTTTCGTTCGGTTCTTTGTCGCCTTCTCCCACAATCGGCATGGCAACGTCATCGAAAACGGCATAGCCATTGGCCACCCAAAGCAATGGCGAGTTTGCACTGACACGGATGAACTCATAGGGCGAGGTCGTCACTTGCCCGGCGGCATCGGCGCTCTTGAACTCCTGGGGGTATGCCCACATGAGCATGGGAAGCCTGCCATCTCGGCTTTTGTCGTAGCCAGCAGGTAGGTAAAGTGTGCCCGTTAGCTCAACCCCGTCGGAGCGCTTGTACTTGATTAACTCTTTTTTTACCCCCTTCAGTGATGCGAAAGGGTTCGGGAAATTGGTTACTTGCGTCAGCTTGCCTGTGTTCAGGTTTCGCAGGTAGAAATTGGGTTGCTCGTAATTGGCTTCCCGGCTGGTCAGCACGATGCCTTGTTTTTCGTCAATAATTGAAATGGGCGTTTCATAGTACGGCGCTTCGGAACGCCACATGCGGGTTGCTTTTTTTGTGACCAAATCGAATTTGTCCACGAAGGGCCTGTTGCCTTCCGGCGAAGCGCCTTCGCCCGTCAAGAAAAGCGATTTGCCGCCATCGGCGGTCAAGAGCACACTCCTACCGTACTCATTGGGCTTGAGTTCAAAGCTGCCTGGGTTGGTGTAGCTATCTTCAGACGAGCGGTCAAAAATCACCTCTGATTGTGCGGCTGAATTGGCTGGTTGCCAGCGGCGGGTGATTTCATGGCGAGTTTGCCACCACGACTCGTATACCATTGCCAGGTTGTCATTGCCCCAGGTGACGCCACCGTAGCGAAGGCTAAAGCTGATGCCTTCTTTGGGCTGGCCGGTGAAGGGTGCTTCGAGGTAGTACATCTTGTCCCGCACAGCAACTTCACGTTTTGGGTCGCCGCCATCCTGTGCCTCCACCCAATACAGCGTGGCCGGTGCATCTGAGCGCCAAGTAAAGCTACGTGGGCCTTCCTGCACGGCATTGAAGCCTTTCGGGATGTTTTCTGCGGCTGGCAGGTCGGCCACTTGGTGCACGGCATTGCCTTTGCGGTCGAAAATGGTAACTGTCTTGGGGAACCCCCCTGCTGGCACGATGTAGGAAAACGGTTTCTTCAAAGTTGTAACCAAAATGAATTTGCCATCAGGCGAGGTGCTCGCCCCGCTGAAAATGCCAGGGTTGCCAAAGGCCGTGGCCTTGCCCGTTGCAACGTCGAGGAGCATCAGCTGGCAGGTGCTGTAATATTCGAAGAGCGCCTCGTCGTATTTGTTTTTGAGCAAATCCTGATAGGTACGCACGGGAGCCGATTTGCCTTCGTTGGCTTGCACGTTTGGTCCCGGTGGCACGAGCGGTTTGGGTGGAACCGCCCCCCGATTGGTGGGTACTTGCCTATAAATCAAGGTTTTGCTATCAGAAAACCAACTGAAAGCACCTCCCATCGCATTGTTCACCACGGCGTCCGTGAGCTTGCGGGCTTTGGCGCTTGCCACGTTTATCGCCCAAAGTTCGATGCCGTTGGAGAGGGTGTTGAGGAAAACCACCGTCGAGCCGTCTGGCGACCAAGCGGCATTTTCAATCTTGGGGTTTTCTGGCAATCCGGTGACGGGTACCTCCTTGCCGTCTTGCAAATACCTGATTTTCAATCCCTTGGAATATGCAGAGCGGCTGGGGCCATTGGTGCGTGGATTGATGCGCAGCCCTGCCAGTCGCAGTTCTTCTTGTGCAACTTCCTCGATGGAGGGCAGGCTTGGCCTATCGAGCAACAACATCTTGCTGGCATCGGGACTAATGGAAACGCCGGGCGTTGGTGCGGCGTCAATCAGGTCGGCAATTGCCTTTGGCGGCATTTGGTAGGCAGTAGGTTCTTGTGCGGAAGCTCCATAAAAGAGTACCGCCAAAATGAAGGTGGTGATGGTGCGCATAGAAAATGCTTTTTTGTGAAAATTAGTATTGTCCGCTAAGTTGGGGATTTCTTCTTGAAAGGCAAACCTTCATCCACCCTCAGGAAGTTAAACAAATCATCACTCCAAAATCCTTTTCGCCAGTGAGAGTGGTAGTCAAACATGAGTAAGAGATTGGGAGATATGGTATTTAGATATACTCCACATGATTCAGCATTTCCTCGGAATCCATCACGTCGTAAATAAGTTTCAAATTACGGATGTTCCCACCGATGTCATCTTGATTGCTAGAATAGACGATTCCAGCGTGTTCGACTCCTGTGCCATGGATTCTTAAAAAATCAGTGTCATGCGTGAAAATGACCCTTTCATCTTCCGTAGCATAGGCCAACTGTTCTTCGTCTGAGGCGGAAAGCATATCGCTTTCTTGGCAGGTCAGTACGTCAACGCCTCTTGTCCGCAAGCCTTTGACGACTGCTTTGTTCACGTTTTCGTCAGTGTAATATTTAATGAGTGCCAAGTGAAGCCAGTTTTTGTTGGAGTTTGGAAGGGGTTTTAAGGCGCTGTTCGGCAGCAAACCGCTCTTCTTCCCGAATGGATTGGTCTATGCGCTCCCGGTTGGTGTAGTAATAGGCCAGCGCTACGTAGATGTCGGTCAGTGAAAGGTCGTACTCGGCGGCGATTTTGTCCACGCCCATGCCCATGCGCTCGTGCCAGATTACGATGTCCTGCACAGAGATGCGCCGCCCTGCGATGCATGGCTTTCCTCCCTTTACTTTTGGATTTGTGACGATGCGGCTGTCAAGTACAAGGCTCATGGTGGTGATTTTTTACAAAGGTAGGGGTTTGACTTAATGTTCCGCTGGAATAATTAGCTCATCCATTTGCTTAATAAATTTTTCCAATGAAGTAAAATCTATATTCTCTAAACGCCACAAATACTCTTCCAATCGAATATCCATGTCTTTAACTCTTCGGTTAAAATACTCCGTAACCAAAGGAGTGCCATCGATTGTGTTTGCTTGAACATACCATTTCTCATGCTGATTGTTTTGAGGGTTGTCTCTTATAATCACAACATACCTCTCAATTTCATATTCGTCAACATACGGGATTTCAATTTGAAAATCGTCATTCATCAACCTAAGTTTAGCCCTTGGCTTTTGTCGAGCAAAATGCACAATATATTTTTCTTGGGAGTTGAATTTCTTGGTCAAAGGAATAAGAGTATGTACAATTTTTGAGTCCTTGTAAAGAACAAGCCGGTATCTAATCTCTTCTCTATTTAAGCAGGTCGCCAATCCTTCGTAAACATCAAACAAGTCTTTGTGCTTGTTTTTTTCGATTTGAAGTTGACCAGAAGAATAAACTTGGTCAGCTACGGATAGGTAATCGAAAATTGGAATAGAGTGGGGATGAAAATTACTTGGATTATCAAGGCGGTATTTCCTTCTGCCAAAATTGTCAAATTTCTCAACTACTTGCCCTTTATCATCTTTGAAGTCGTCCCAGAAATCTTCGCCTGAATTACCAGAGTGGCGACGATGAATATGAGTGAATCCTGTATCGTCAGTTCCTACAATAAAAACTAAGCCTTCTCGTGTAATCTTATGGATTGCAAGTGGGTTTCGAGTACCAAAGGCAAATGATACCGCATTGTAAATATAGTACATTTGGTTTTGTGCTTCCTTTTTTACCGCATCAATATGTTCATTATTTAATACCCCCTTCACATGTTTATTTTTTTGAGACAACTTTCTAAAAGGCTTAATAGTTTCATCCAACCGCACACTCCATCCCCAGCCCCTTCACAGCCGCCACCAAGTCATTGCTCACGTTCACCTTCTTCGCCTTGCTCGTAAACGAAAGGCTCGTCTTGTTCTCATAATCCAGTAGCGTCATTTTCAATTGCTGTTGGCCTTTGTGCTCTTTGCAAAGCGCTTCCAGTTGGTCAATCAGCGTGGGGGTCAGGTCGGCCACATTGAGCTTGAGGGTGAGGGACTTCACGAGATTTTTCCCGGCGTTTTCCAGCAGCGTCACCTCTTTTACCTTTAAGCTAAACTCGTCGTCACGGCCCCAGCGGGCCTCGTAATTGCCGGTGATGAAGACGCAATTTCCCTGCTCGAAAAAGCCCTTGAACTTCATGTAATCGTCGCTGAAAAGGCTGAGTTCCAGTGTGCCGTGGTAGTCTTGCAGCACGAAAGTACCGTAGCCTGTGCCTTTTTGGCTCACCTTGTGCGTCGCCTTCACCACGATGCCCGCCACCTTCACGGGCTGTCCTTTTTTCTCTTCCAAATCTTCGAGGGTGCAGCTGATGAAATTCTCCATCTCCATGCGGTAGTCGTCGAGTGGGTGGCCACTGATGTAGATGCCCGTCACCTCCTTTTCCCGCTCCAGCTTCTCGATGAGGCTCCACGGGTTGCACTTGGGCGGCTCTGGCTCGGCTATGTCCATGGCGCTGCTGTCGTTGCCGAAAAGCGACATGGCGGCGCTGGCTTGCCGTTCCTGCCAAGCAGTGCCGAAATGCAGCACCTGCTCGATGAAGCTGTCGTATTTGCCGGAAGGTGCAAAGAACTGCGCCCGGTGTCCCATGCCTTTTTCCTTGTCCTCGAAGCAGTCAAAAGCACCGCCCAGCACGAGGCTTTCCAGCACTTTTTTGTTGGCGGACTTGGTGTCGAGCCGTTTCACAAAGTCGTAGATGGACTTGAACGGCCCCCGTTTGTCCCGCTCTTTCAAAATCTCCTCCACGGGCCCCTCTCCAACGCCTTTGAGGGCGCTCATGCCGAAGCGGATTTGTCCTGCCTTGTTCGAGGTGAAATCGGAAACCGATTCGTTGATGTCGGGGCCGAGCACGGGCACGTTCATGCGGTTGCACTCCTGTAGCAGCTTGGTGATGCCCGTGATATCGCTCTTGTTGTTGGAGAGCACCGCCGCCATGAACTCCGACGGATAATTTGCTTTCAAATAGGCCGTCTGGAAACCCAAGAGGGCGTAGCAGGTCGAGTGGCTTTTGTTGAAGGCGTAGCTGGCGAAAGCTTCCCAGTCCTTCCATATTTTTTCGCAGACCTCCTTCGGGTGGCCGTTTTTTTCGGCGCCTTCGAGGAACTTGGGGTACATCTTGTCCAGTACCGATTTCTGCTTTTTACCCATCGCCTTCCGCAAAACGTCTGCCTCGCCTTTGGTGAAATTGGCCAGTTTTTGCGACAGCAACATCACCTGCTCTTGGTAAACCGTGATACCGTAGGTGTCTTTCAGGTATTCCTCCATCGCTGGGAGGTCGTAGTGGATGGTCTGTCGCCCGTGCTTCCTTGCGATATAATCGGGGATGTATGCCAGCGGGCCGGGCCGGTACAGGGCGTTCATGGCGTTGAGGTCGTCGAAGGTCGTCGGTTTGAG
>CAYTZS010000268.1:0-5923 GCA_964442355.1 uncultured Saprospiraceae bacterium
AAGGCGACACATCATTGCCGACGATTTTTTAAGCTGGAAAAATGGGATGGTGAAGAGCATGGCGCAGCGGCTTTGATTCTTTCACCCAAAGAACCATCACAAAAATAACTTCTCTCTTTTTCGGCCAGCCTCCGACTGGCCGAAACCGGAATCTTGTTTTTAACCGTTACTAAAAACATTTAGCACCTTTTTGCAGGAAACAACAACGGTAATGGTTAAACAAATACCAATGCCTCCCGCTTTTTACCTTTGGCTTCGTAATACGTTTTCAGACATCAGCAATGCTCAAAATCCTCGACCGTTATATCATTCGAAAGTTCCTAGCCACGTTTTTCTTCGTGGTGCTCATCTTTTCGATGATTGCCGTCATCATTGACTTTAGTCAAAACGTCGAGGAATTCATTGACGAAAAATTGGGGCCTGGACAAGTCATCAGGGAATATTACCTCAATTTTATTTTCTTCATAAATGGCTTGTTGTGGCCGCTGTTCGCCATGATTGCGGTGATTTTCTTCACCAGCCGCATGGCCTACAACTCCGAAATCATCTCCATCCTGAACGCTGGGGTGAGTTTCCGGCGACTGATGCGACCCTACCTCGTGGGGGCAGGGCTACTGGCTAGCCTCCACCTCCTACTCAACCACATCATCATCCCGGTGAGCAACAAGACCCGCCTCGACTTCTTTCACGCATACATTATGAAGGAGAGCGACAAGGGAAATACCCGTGACGTACACATGTTCATCGAGCCGCACACCAAGGTCTATGTTCGGGACTACTTCAAGCGGGACAGCTTCGCCCGAAGCTTCCGGCTGGAGCGGCTCGACAGCAACCGACTGACGAGCTATATCGAGGCAGACGAAGCCCGATGGGATGGCAAAATCAAGAAATGGAAACTCAGCAACTACGAAATTCACACATTCAACGGCATCAAGGAGGGGATTGTAGTAGGTGGCAAGTCAAAGCTAGACACTGCCTTTCTGCTCACACCCGACGACTTCGTGCGCTACGACGACACCCGTGAACGCATCCCTTCCACCCGCTTGGCGAAATTCATCGCTGAAGAGCAGCGCCGCGGCGTGGGCAACACGAAGGGCTACGAGATAGAACTTTACCGCCGCACTGCCGATCCCGTGACCATCATCATTGTTACGCTGATTGGCTTGGCGATGGCCTCCCGCAAGATTCGGGGCGGCATGGGACTCCACCTAGCGTTGGGCATTGTGCTGGGTGCAGTTTTCGTGTTCGTGGCAAAGTTCAGCATCACCTTTGCTACCAACGAGGCACTGCCCGCTTGGCTCGGCGTTTGGATTCCGAACATCTTTTTCGGGCTTGTGGCAATGGGGTTGATAGGGAGGGCGCAGCGGTGAAGCAGTTCACTGCTTCTTCAAATCGGACAACCGCCTTTTTATCTCCTCCACCAACTGTTTTTGCAGGTCAATCTTCTGAGTGGAATCGGCCTGCTGCTCCTCGTTCTTCACAATGTTTTCCTTGGCCTGTTCAATTTTCTTCTCAGCCTCGGCGATGTCTTGGTGGTAGCCTTTGTGTTGGCGCGTTAGTTTGTCCATTTCATTTTCAAAGGACTTGAGCTTCTTTTCAGCCTCTTCCAGCTCTTGGCGAGTGCCTTCCATCTTCACCTTGTGGGCAAATTTGAGCAGCATCTCCTCGGCCTCCCGATAGTTCTGGCGGCGGCTGGAGTCGAGGTACTCCTCACCGAGGTCGAACCACGTGAGCAGCTCCACGTAGCCATCCACATTAACTGCGGTTCGGGTGTAGATGTTGATGGGTGACACGCCATTGATACCGACAATGGACACCCCGGCAGTGACATCCTCCTTGCCGCCCTTGGCAGCTTTGGTCTTGCCATCGTAGTCCTTCATGAAGTCCTTCCAGGTACGCTCCACGAGCTTTTCGCTGGTTACTTCCAGCGTGACGATGAGGGCATTGTTCGTGCCCATTACCATGTTTTCTTCGCTCTCGTACACCTTGCTGCCGTTGGAAATTTGAGTCGAAGGCTTGGTCACATCGTCCTCCATGTCCACTACTTGATTGTAGGCGGTATTGACAAACATTGCGAAGCAAAAGGAAAGGAAAAAGGGAAGTGCTTTCATGCATTGAGTTTTGTGGTGTGAAAATTGGGTCATCGGCCATTCCACCCCAGTGGAAAATCCCCCTAATGACAAGTTTGACGGGGCTCGTGTTGTGGCGTCACTGGCGTTCTTTTTCAAAACTGGAAAAACTACCTTTGCGACGACATGAAAAACAAACACTGGCGCAAATATCTGATTTTCGCAATGTTCTGTGGGGTGATTTACTTCCCGTTGTTCCTGCACCTCGATTGGCAGCCGATAAACAACTGGGACGAGTCGCTCTTCGCCATGCGGGCCGCCTACATGGCAGAGGAAGGCGAGTACCTGCGTGACTACACCCTGTGGGTAGATGGCGGCATGGCCCACCGCAGCACCAAACCGCCATTCACGACTTGGGTTCAGGTAGCATTCATGAAGGTGATGGGCATCAACGAGTTGGCGCTGCGCCTGCCCATCGCATTGTCGGCACTGGGCATCGTGTTTCTTTTCCTTTGGTTTTCGAGGCGGGTTTTGGGCAACATCCACATCGGGTACTGTGCGGGGTTTGTGCTGGTCACATCCATTGGGTTTGTGCGGGAGCACGCCGCCCGCACCGGCGACCAAGATGTGGCGCTGGCTCTCTATATGCTGGCTGGCGCAATGGCGTTTTACCAGTACATCGAGGCCACGGAAAGCCGACAGCGACTAGGTTGGCTGGCCTTGCTCACAGCTTCCAGCATCGCCGCCGTGATGACGAAATATGCCTTCGGCCTTTTGTTTTTCCCCGCTTTCTTGATTTACGCCATTTACAAGAACCAGCTCTGGCAGGTGCTTCGTCGAGGCTCCACATGGCTGGCTGGCCTAGTGGTGGCGGTGGCATTGGGAAGTTGGCTTTGGCATATCGAGCGGCAGTTGCCGGGCTTCGTGGAGCGGGCTTTTTTCCATGAAATGGCTGACCGTTACACGACTACCTACCGAGGCCACGACCACCCTTTCACCCACTACTTCGACCGATTTTGGAAAGGCGACTATTTCATGCCTTGGCTGCTGCTGTTGCCGGGGCCGTTTTACCTGTTATTTGTGAAACAACCCTCAAGGCTCCGTGATTTCAGCTTGTTGATGTTCCTCTGTGCTGCCGTTCAACTGCTGACAGTCTCTTTTTCGGGTACAAAAACCGACCATTACGACGTGGTAGCGTATCCACCAATGGCCATGCTGGCAGGTATTGGGTTGTATCAGGTTTTGAGTGCCATCGTGCATTTTTGGCAGGAAAAAAACTTTCGGCCAGCAGGGTTCGCTGCGGCGTTTCTGGCTGTACTCTTCTTGGTCATCCGCCCGTACGACGCCATCCTCAACCGGGTGTACAAGCCGAAAATGAACGACCGCACCATGGCCTACGGCTACTTGCTCCGAAAAATCCAGAAGACCCATCCCGACTTTAAGCAGTTCACCATACTCTCGCCTGTGTACACTGGACAAGTCAATTTCTACGCAGGCTTGTTGAACCGGAAAAAAGGCTACAAAATCAGGCTCAGCGAGCACCCAAAGCTGGTGGCGGTGGGAGACACCATCATAGCCTGTGAATCAAAAATGATTGAATACCTAATGGCCAACTACGAGCTGAAGGCCATTGAGACCGAAGGGAAGTGCTTCTTGGCAATTGCAAAGGGGAAGAAAAATGGAGAATTGAAGATGGAGAATTGAAGATGGAGCGAGTGCTGTCATTTTCAATTCTCCTTTCAATTACAAATCAATATTTGGCCTTACGTTGTCGCCATCGGCGTAGAATTCCGTAATGATTTTGACGACTTCCACCGGTTCGTCCACTACCCAAAATAGATTCAAATCGACAGGATTGATGTTGTGCTCCCGCTCCAGCATCACCGCTTTTATCCAGTCAATCAGGCCCGCCCAGAAACTCTTGCCCACCAAAATGATGGGGACTCGGTCAATGCGCTTCGTCTGCACGAGGGTCAGCACCTCGAAAATCTCGTCGAGGGTACCAAAGCCACCGGGCATCACCACGAACCCCTGAGCGTACTTCACAAACATCACCTTGCGCACAAAGAAATAACGGTGCTCCAAGTTCTTGTCGTTGTCGATGTACGGGTTGTGGTTTTGCTCGAAAGGTAGGTGGATGTTCAAGCCCACGCTCACGCCACCGGAGATGGATGCGCCCTTGTTGCCAGCTTCCATGATGCCGGGGCCACCGCCAGTGATGACGCCCCAACCTGCCTCCGTGAGCAGCCGGGCGATGTCCACTGCTGTTACGTAGTACGGGTTGTCGGACTTGGTGCGGGCCGATCCAAAGATGGAGACGCAGGGCCCGATTTTGTTCAGCCGCTCGAAGCCGTCAACAAACTCCGAAACGACTTTGAACATAGTCCAGGAGTTTTCGCCTTTCAGTTCCGCCCATTGCTTCATCTGATGCTTGGCCACTACGGGCGCATTGGTTTGATTCTCGCTCATTTTATTGAATTTGTAATACTTAACGTTTGGCTGTAAGAATACCGACTTGACTTGTGCTTGCAAATTCATCCACTTGCGCCAAACACCTTCCTTAATTACAAAGGAATCGTTTTTACTGAAAAAAGCCTGCCGGAAATTACTCCAAGCAGGCTTTGTATTTAAAGGCAGTCACTGACTGCCAACTGTTGCTGAATTGAAAACGAACATCACTCTGGCCGCTGAAATGGTCCGACGTAATTGAGCACATCCTCGGCAGTGATTTCGTTGCCACTGAGGATGATGAGGCGCTCCACGACGTTACGAAGCTCCCGGATGTTGCCCGTCCAGTTGACGTTTTGCAAAGCCACCAAAGCTTCCTTCGTGATTTTCTTCGAGGCAATGCCGTATTCGGTGCAAATGAGCTCGATAAAATGCTCGACTAGCATCGGGATGTCGCCGCGGCGCTCGTTGAGCGGCGGCACTTCGATGATGATGACGGCAAGGCGGTGATAAAGGTCTTCCCGGAAGCGCTTGGCCTCAATTTCTTGACGAAGGTCTTTGTTGGTGGCCGCCAATACCCGCACATCCACCTTGATTTCCTTGTCGCCACCGACTCTGGCTATCTTGCTTTCCTGCAATGCACGCAGCACTTTGGCTTGTGCATCTAGGCTCATATCGCCAATCTCATCAAGAAAAATGGTACCGCCATTGGCCTGCTCAAACTTGCCGAGGCGTTGTTTATGGGCTGAGGTAAAAGAGCCTTTTTCGTGGCCAAAAAGCTCACTTTCAATCAATTCTGACGGAATTGCTGCACAGTTGACTTCTACGATAGGCCCCTTCGAACGGTTACTTTTTTCATGTATCCAGCGGGCTACCAGCTCCTTTCCGGTACCGTTTTGACCCGTGATGAGTACCCTTGCCTCCGTCGGTGCAATTTTGTCAATTGTTTCCTGGATTTTCTTCATGCTTGAAGAGTCGCCTATCATCTCCTGCGTCTTGTAGTGGGAGACTTTTTGCTTCAGCACTTTCGTCTCGGTGATGAGGCTCGACTTGTCGAGGGCATTGCGGACGGTAATGAGCAGGCGGTTGAGATCTGGTGGCTTGGAGATGAAGTCGAAAGCACCTTTTTTCACTGCTTCTACAGCCGTGTCAATGTTGGCGTGGCCTGAAATCATGACAACCGGGGTGTCTGGCGCCAAGGTCTGGATGCGTTCAAGCGCTTCCATGCCATCCATTTTCGGCATTTTGATGTCCATGAGGATTACATCGTACTGCGTTTTCTTCAACTGCACGAGGCACTCCAGCCCATCACAGGCTTCGTCCACCTTGAATTTTTCGAACTCAAGGATTTCCTTCAGTGTACGCCGGATGGGTACTTCATCGTCAACAATTAAAACATGTGCCAT
>CAYTZS010000269.1:0-5877 GCA_964442355.1 uncultured Saprospiraceae bacterium
TACTGGCGAAACCAAGGATGTGCTCCTGCTCGACGTGACCCCGCTTTCGCTGGGCATCGAGACGATGGGCGGTGTGTACGACGTAGTCATTGAAGCCAACACGACCATTCCTTCGAAAAAGTCGAAAGTTTACTCAACAGCTGCTGACAACCAACCGAGCGTGGAAATCCACATCCTGCAAGGTGAGCGCCCGATGGCCAGGGACAACCGCAGCGTTGGCCGCTTTATTCTCGACGGCATTCCGCCAGCACCGAGAGGCTTGCCACAGGTAGAGGTTAGCTTCGACATTGACGCCAACGGCATCCTCAGTGTGAGTGCTGTGGACAAAGGAACCGGCAAACAGCAAAACATCCGCATCGAGGCCAGCACTGGCTTGAGTAAGGAGGAAGTGGCCCGCATGAAAGCTGAGGCGCAAGCCAACGCCGACACCGACCGCCAAACCCGTGAGCGGGTGGAAAAACTGAACCAAGCAGACTCGCTGATTTTCCAAACAGAGAAGCAGTTGAAGGAGTACAAGGACAAGATTCCAGCCGAGAAGGTGGGGGCCATCGAGTCAGCGCTGAACGAGTTGAAGGAAGCCCATAAGGCTGAAAACCTCGCTGGCATTGACACGGCTACCAACAATCTCAATGTTGCTTGGCAAGCTGCTAGCCAGGACATGTACCAGGCTTCTCAGCAACAACAGCAAGCAGGTGCTGACACCAACGGTCACGATGCTGGCCAAAGTGGTGGCGGTGCAAAAGAGGATGTTACTGACGTCGAGTTTGAAGAGGTTGGTAAATAATTTTTGAAAAAATAGCGCTACAAAAAAGGCGGCACTCCGAGAGGGGTTGTCGCCTTTTATATTTTCAAAATGCTGAAAATCAAGGGTTTACTACTTGCCAGCCCGCCATTACGAAGTAATCCACAAACATCGGTGGCAGGTAGAACCTGTCCTCAACGTTCTGAATGGTAAAGTACAATTCGGGGTCGAGCAGTTGGTTCCCGCCCACTTGCCCCAAATCAATCACGTAGCGGTTTGGCTTGCTGCCACGAGCGATGGAGCGCAGTTCCATCGGCAGCAAACGGAGCGGATCGGTGGGGTTGTAAATCACGGCTTTGCGTTCACGGGCACCTTTCACGGCGGTTCTTGCCGAAGTCAGTTTGGTGGCTTTGGCCATGAACTTCCAGAAACCAGCAGGCGAAATGATTTTCTTGTCAAGCGGATTGCTGATGCGTAGGAATGGGTCAACATTTGGGAAGATGAAGTACGGCGTTGCATATCCGCCGGCCAGTTGTCGAATGTTGTAGTCGATTGCCGAAGTGGCAGGTGTTTCACCCTCGAAATTGTCACGGTGAGGCCGTAAGTAGCTCAATAGCCGTCCGTAACTATCGAGAAACTCGTAAGCATAAGCCTGAAAGAACATGAAATCTTCGTTCATCTTGTTCGCTGCCCTCATGTCGTCCTCGATTTCCTTGCGGAGGTTTTCACGGGCTTTTTCAGCGTATTTATAGTGATTTTCGGCAATGCCAGTTCCGTCGCCAATGACTGACATGAGGTGGGCCTTCAGGGCTGGGCTGTTTTTTTCCAACTTTTTGGCGAGGTCTGGCCCGGTGAAAAACTCCGTCCAAAGCGGATTGTTTAGCCCCAAAAATCCACGCTTGCCGGGAAAGTCAAAACTGATTTCAGGTGAATCAATACCCAAAAACCGGATGCCGAGGTTGGCATTGGTGCTTACGCTGACGGTATCGCCGTCATGCGTGATTTGGGCAACCGACGCCGATTTGTTGCTACGGTTTGCAAAATTGGTGCTGCCGTATTTGAAGCCACTTGAGCTTACACTGAAAATGCTTTGTGATGCCATAGTTGAATGGATTTTTGTTTGTCGCTGGTGGTGATTTCTGTTTACCAGCAATTGTCTGGAAAACAAAAGTAATTGGTTTGCCGTGTTTGGAAGCGAAATTTATACCTTAGCATTATCACTACTCACTTAATCTTTTCACACAATTCAATCATTATGAAAAAATTCTATTCTCTAAGTATCACACTCGTTTTTGTGCTTTTGTCATTTGGGCTATTTGGGCAAAACGACACCTTGTTTTTTCAGAATTTTCAAACTGACCCGAGTGCTTCCATGGCACTTTTTCCTGATGTCGGTGAGACTGACACCATGTGGGTCAATTATGATGAAGATGGATTGCCTGCCGAGGCCAGCTACCCCAGCACCTACTTTTTCGATTTGGATTGGAGTTCGCCGGATTCGATACCAGCGACCGATTCAAATTTCGTGTTCGTAAGCAGGTCGTGGTTGGTTGGCTTTGATACATCGGCCAGCAACTGGCTGATCAGTCCAGCCATGCAAATCGTGGATGCGAATGCCACACTTCACTGGAAATCTGCACCTTATCAGGGCCCCAGGTACATGGATGGCTATGCGGTGAAAATCCTTGTAGGTTCACAGGAAGCGGGCAATAGCTCGACCACTGTTACCGAGGTTTTCAGGGCTGCTGAAATGACCAATATAGTCGGTGTAAGTGGGAGCGTGGACCTATCCAACTTCGAGTTTTCAAATGGCTATATCCACGCGGACGGCTATACGCTGACCGATTATTTCATCGCTGCAGACTCTGCTGCTGGCGAAACTACCCACTTGGGCGTTTTGGAGCCGCACAGCCTCAGCTTGGCTGATTTTGCTGGTCAAACCATCTACGTTGCATGGCACCACGACTCCTCGGACGACAACCTCCTGATGATTGACGACCTGCTGCTGCTGGGCACCGAGCCAGTTTCAGGCACCAACAATCCAAGCGTTGCCGACTTGCGTTTTGTCACCTACCCCAACCCCGTTGACAACCTGCTCAACGTCATGTTCCGCCTCTCGGAGCCTGCCAATGTTCAGTTGGAAATCATTGGGCAAGATGGCAAAACGGTAGCTACCCAGCTATCCAAAATGGCAGTTGCAGGCGAAGTAACTGAGCAGTTCGACCTTCGGAACATAGCTGCTGGTGTTTACTCGGTAATTTTGACCATTGATAATCAGCGTTTTACAAAAAGTATTGTGAAGAAATAATCAGTAAAATGCATGTGCTTCAGCGGGGAACGATGAAACGAATTCGTTCCCGGCTGATTTTTTGAACCCTTTGAGCGAATTGCTGTTTTCTGTAAAAATTTAATGTTTTATGCTGCCGATAGATTCTGACGAAGAACTTTTGATACTTGAAGATATGCTGACCAACGAAGGTGAGAACCTCCATGCACTCACTTTCAAAAGCCCGGTGATGTTGGTCTTTTTGCGGCATTTTGGTTGTGTTTTCTGCAAGGAAGCGCTTCACGATATTGCCCTTCGCAGGCACGTTATCGAGCAAGGTGGAGTCAAAATCGTCTTCGTTCACATGGCCGACGACGATACGGCCATTGAGTACTTCGAGCAATTCAACCTCGCAGGCGCTACTTACATTTGCGACCCTGTCCAGCGCTACTACCGGGCGTTCGGACTGCAACGAGGGTCGTTCAACCAGCTATACGGGCTACAGACTTGGATACGAGGCTACAAGGTAAAGCAGGAGCTGGGCTACGAACTGGAAATGGCAAAGCGTCTCGGCGATTCTACTCAGATGCCTGGTGTTTTCGTCCTCCAGTATGGTCGCCTCAAAGACAAGTTTATCCACCGACTTGCATCAGAACGACCTGATTATGAGCAACTTGTGCAATGCTGCGTGATTTAATCCAAGCCTTTCATTTTTTTGTAAAAAAGGCAAAATAACGTCCTCCCACCGCTAACTTCCCGTACTTTTGCGGCCAATTTCCCAATCAGAATTGCCGGTTGTTTACTGATTAATTCAGTTCTACTGGCGTAAAATTCCGCTTTCAATGCCCGGCAATTCCTTCGGACAAGTTTTCCGCATAAACACTTTTGGTGAGTCGCACGGCACGGCCATTGGCGTCGTCGTTGACGGCTGCCCAGCCGGCTTGGAGGTTGACATGGATTTCGTGCAGTCGGAGTTGGACCGCCGTCGCCCTGGTCAATCGGCCATTGTCACGCAGCGGCAGGAGGCCGACCGAGTGGAGTTGCTTTCCGGTGTTTTTGAGGGAAAAACGACAGGGATGCCCATTGCCTTGCTCATCCGAAACGAAGACGCCAAGTCGAAAGACTACTCCCACATCGCCGACAAGTACCGACCTAGCCACGCCGATTACACCTACCAAATCAAGTACGGACACCGTGATTATCGTGGTGGAGGCCGCTCCAGCGCACGTGAGACTGCTGCGAGGGTGGCAGGAGGTGCCATTGCGAAGCTTTTTTTAAAAAAATATGGCATCAGCGTGACGGCGTGGGTCAGTAGGGTGGGGGAGATTTCCTTGGATAAAAACTACGACCAGCTCGATTTTTCGCAAATCGAAGCGACGCCAGTTCGTTGTCCCGACCTCGAAGTTGCGGCACAGATGGAGGCGCTCATCCGGGAAGTCCGAAAAGCAGGCGACACGATTGGCGGTATCGTGAGTTGCGTGGTGCAGGGTTGTCCTCCCGGCCTTGGCGAACCAGTTTTCGACCGCCTTCATGCAGACTTGGGCAAGGCGATGTTGAGCATAAACGCCTGCAAGGGTTTTGAAATCGGTTCCGGTTTTGCTGGCGTGACGATGCGTGGCTCACAGCACAACGACCCCTTTTTCGCGGATGAAAATGGGGTGGTGCGTACCCGAACCAACCACTCCGGTGGTATTCAGGGGGGTATTTCCAACGGTATGGACATCGTATTCCGCGTAGCATTCAAACCCGTTGCCACCATTGTGCAGACACAAGAATCCATCAACGAAGGGGGTGATTCTGTGCAGGTAGAGGGCAAAGGCCGACACGACCCCTGCGTGCTTCCCCGTGCCGTGCCCATCGTGGAAGCGATGGCGGCACTTGTTCTTGCCGACCATTTTTTGAGAAATAAATAAGGATTGAAAAATCTGTGGCATTGAATGTCGGCGTCCTTCAATCCTTCAGTTATTCATTCCTTCAATCCTTTCAACATGAAAACCAGGTTACTTTCCCTCGTAGTTTTTCTTTGCCTTACGGCAACCGTTTTTGCGCAGCTAACCATCAAAGTGACGGCCATACCAGCTACCACACCAGCAGGCGAGCCGATTCATATCGCAGGAAATTTTCAGGGGTGGGATCCCGCCGACCCCAACTCCGTACTTTCCGACATTGGTGGCGGGCAGTTTCAAATCACCATCAATCCACCCATCGGCATTGTCAAGTACAAGTTTTCGAGGGGCAGTTGGGCTACTGTGGAGGGGACTGCCAATGGAGGTTTTTTGCCTGACCGGGAGTTCAACTACACTGGCGGGGCCGTGACCACCGAGGTACAGATTGCTGGGTGGGAGGACGTGAGTCAAGGCAGCACTGCCGCCGCCAACGTCCACCTGTTGGATGCAGATTTTTTCATGCCGCAGCTTAACCGCAACCGCCGAATCATGATTTACCTGCCCCCAGATTACGAAACCACGCAAAAACGCTACCCCGTGATGTACATGCACGATGGGCAGAACCTGTTCGACGACGCCACGAGCTTCTCTGGTGAGTGGGAGGTGGATGAATCGCTGAACCAACTCCATGCCCAAGGCGACCACGGTTGCATTGTCGTCGGCATTGACAACGGCGGTGCGCTCCGAATTGACGAGCTGGCACCTTGGCTCAATACCGACTACAACGAAGGTGGAGAGGGCGACCAGTACATTGATTTTATTGTAGAAACGCTCAAACCCTATGTTGACCAAAATTACCGCACCTACTCAGGGCGTGACTACACGGCCATCATGGGCAGTTCGCTAGGTGGCTTGGTGTCGCAGTATGCCATCATGGAGCACCAGGATGTGTTCAGCAAGGCGGGCATTTTTTCGCCAGCGTA
>CAYTZS010000270.1:0-5783 GCA_964442355.1 uncultured Saprospiraceae bacterium
CACCACCTTTTCCGCCAGCTCAAAACTGGTACTTTGCGAGAGCCTGACCCGCTGCACAGGTTCGTTCCAAGCTTTGGCCATGGCTGCCCAGACGTGGTAGTGGCCGTTGGCGTCCCGCTCGCAATAGACGCCGAGGGGCAGGTGGCAGCCGCCACCGATGAGCTTCAGCACTTTTCGCTCCACGTTGGTCACCGCCGAGGTGTTGGGCTGGTGCAGGTGCTGCTGGATGATGCGGCGGGTCTCCAGGTCGGTGGCACAGCATTGGAAGGCCAGTACGCCCTGCGCCGGGGCGGGCACAAATTCCCGCACATTCAACTTTATCACCTCCACGCCAGCGAGGTCGAGGGCCAGACGGGTAAGGCCAGCGCCCGCCAGCAGGATGGCGTCGAAGTCGCCGGAGCGGAGCTTGTCGAGGCGGGTAGGCACGTTGCCCCGGATGTCCACGAGCTGGAGGTCGGGGCGGTAGTCTAGCATTTGCGCCTTGCGCCGGGCGGACGAGGTGCCTACCACAGCGCCCTGTTTCAGCTTGAAAAGTTGGTCGTTGGCCACCTCCGATTGCCGGATGAGGAGCCAGTCGGCGGGGTTCTCCCGGTAGCTGACGCCCGCCACCACCAGGCCATCGGGTTGGGTGGTGGGCAGGTCTTTCATGGAATGTACGGCCATGTCCACATCGCCCCGCAGCAGGGCGTCCTCTATTTCTTTGGTGAAAAAGCCCTTGCCCTCGATTTTGTCAAAACTGAGGTGCTGCACGAGGTCGCCCGTGGTTTTTATGATGACGAGTTCCGCCTCGATGCCCGCTTGGGCGAGGGCGTTTTTCGTGAATTCTGCTTGCCAGAGGGCTAGTTTGCTGCCCCGTGTGCCGATTTTTATTTTTTCCAAAATGCCTTTTTTCCGGCAAAAGTAGCAGCCTGTCGGCAGTTTGAGCGACTTGTTTCCAAAAAACTGAGCCAAGCCAACTGCCAACTGCCAACTGCCAACTATCTTTGCCGCCATGCAGATTGCCGCCAAAGAAATAGCCCACATGCTCGGAGGTACGCTGGAAGGAGACGGCGAAGTGTTAGTGAGCAGGCCAGGTAAAATCGAGCAGGGAGGTCCCGGCACGCTTACCTTTTTGGCCAACCTACGTTACGAGCACTACGCCTACACCACGCCCGCTGCGGCGGTGCTCGTTCCCCGTGAATTCAAGCCTGCACAGCCCGTTGCCGCTGCCGCCCTCATTCGGGTGGACGATGTGTACAACAGCCTGCGCATCCTGATGGAGAAATTCGGGGAACAGTTGCAGGCTTCGGGCGGCGTTTCCGACCGTGCTTTCGTTCACGATTCAGTTGTTTTGGGTGAAAATGTTTCGGTTGGCACTTTCACCGTGTTGGAGGCAGGCGCTTCGGTTGCCGAGGGAACGACTATTCACCCACAGGTTTTCTTGGGCAAAAATGTGTCGGTGGGCAAAAACTGCGTGATTTACCCCGGCGTCAAGGTCTATCACGACTGCGTCATCGGCGACAACTGCATCCTGCACAGCAACGTGGTCATCGGAAGCGATGGCTTTGGCTTTGTGCCACAATCTGACGGCAGTTTCCTCAAGCTCCCCCAGCTCGGCAACGTGGTGGTGGAGGACGACGTGGAAATCGGCGCCAACACGACCATTGACCGGGCAACGATGGGCAGCACCTACATCCGCCGGGGTGCCAAGCTCGACAACCTCGTAATGGTGGCCCACAATGTGGACCTCGGCGAGCACACCGTCGTGGCGGCGCAAGCGGGTTTTGCGGGCAGCACCAAAATCGGAAAGCACTGCCGCATCGGAGGTCAGGCAGGCTTCGTCGGGCATATCGAAGTGGCCGATGGCACGCAGGTGCAGGCGCAGAGCGGGGTGGCATCTTCGGTGAAACAGCCCGGCACGGCGCTCTACGGCTCGCCAGCTTTGCCCTACAACGATTATTTGCGCTCCTATGCCGTTTTCAAGAAATTGCCTGAATTGTTTAGAAAAATAAATGAACTGATCAAAAAGGTATGAAGGCATGGGGTATGAAGGTATGTTTCCACAGGACTCACATACCTCCATACCCCATACCTTCTTACCTCTCAAACCTATGAATCAGCACACCATCCAACAGCCTGTGACTATCAAGGGCATCGGCCTTCACACCGGCCAAGACGTGACCATGACCTTCCGCCCGGCAGAGGTGGGGTTTGGCGTCAAGTTCCAGCGGATAGATTTGACCGAAAAGCCGCTCATCAAGGCCGATGTGAGCCAAGTAGTTTCCACGTTGCGAGGCACGACCATCCAGCAGGGCGAGGCCCACGTCAGCACGGTGGAACATGCGATGTCGGCGTTGTTCGGCATGGGCATCGACAACGTGCTGATTGAAATTGACGGGCCTGAAGTGCCCATCCTCGACGGCAGCGCTGGCCCGTTCGTGAAGGTGCTGGAAGAGGCTGGCCTTGCCGAGCAATCCGAAGAAAGGGAGTACCTGGAAATCACCGAACCCATCCGCTACTACGACGAAGCCACTGGCACTGAACTGGTGGCCATGCCCGCCGACCATTTTCAGGTGACGACGATGATTGACTTCAACTCGAAAATACTGGGGCAGCAGTACGCATCACTGCACCGGGAGTCTGATTTCGTCAATGAAATTGCGCCTTGCCGCACCTTTGTCTTCCTGCACGAGCTGGAGTACCTCGTTGACCACAACCTCATCAAAGGCGGCGATTTGAGCAATGCCATCGTCATCGTTGACCGCTTGATGAACCAAGAAGAATTGGACGCATTGGCCAAAAAACTGAACAAGCCGAGCGTGAAGATTGACAAGGAGGGTATCTTGAACACCATCGAGCTGTTCTTCAACAACGAGCCCGCCCGCCATAAGCTGCTCGACGTGCTGGGCGATTTGGCACTGGTGGGCAAGCCCATCAAGGGTAAAATCGTGGCAACAAAACCCGGCCACACGGCCAATGTGGAGTTTGCGAAGCTGCTCAAAAAAGCATGGATGGAACAGCGCCGCCTAAAGGGTGTGCCCAAGTACGATCCCAACGCCGAGCCAGTTTACAATACGATGGAAGTGGCGAAGTACCTGCCGCACCGCTACCCGTTCCTGTTGGTGGACAAAATCATCGAAATCTCCGATAACCATGTGGTTGGGGTGAAAAACGTGACCTTCAACGAGGCATTTTTTCAGGGCCACTTCCCTGGCAACCCCGTTTTTCCGGGCGTACTGCAAATCGAGGCACTGGCGCAGGCAGGTGGCATCTTGGCCCTTTCAAAAGTGGGCGACCCCGGCAACTGGGATACCTATTTTGTGAAGATTGACGGGGTGAAGTTCAAGCACAAGGTTTCACCCGGCGACACCTTGATATTGAAAATGGAGCTGACGGCGCCCATCCGGCGGGGGTTGGTGCAGATGCACGGCACGGCCTACGTGGGCAACAAGCTCGTTTCGGAAGGTGAGTTGACGGCCCAGATAGTGCGCCGTGCCGACAAGCCAGCTGATTCAACTGAAAACGTAGCTTAGCAGACCTTTTCAAGGGTATTTTCAAAAAACATGTTTTTCTTGAACAATAAAAAGAAGCGTATTTAGTTAAAAAGACGTTAAGGAAAAACACGGAAAACGACCGGGGAGTAATTGACCAAAAGTTGAAAGGACAAAATAAAAAAGCACTATGAACCCTGACATTCAGGAAATTGAGCCGCTTTTTTAGATAGAATATTCGCAAATACGACGATTCGTCAAACCTTCATTCTGAACAGATTTACCTTCTCCGCAACAGCTTGGCCACTGACTGAACAATCGAATCTCAGTTCATGTTGGTGTGGTTTCTGGTAGTTTCGCTTGTTTTCAATTTTGCAGCAGAATCCGTTTCGAGAACACCAATTTTAACACTTCAATTTTTCTGATGAAAATTTCTACTGAACAGTCAGTTGTTTTACCACACCTAAACGGCAGTAGCCACCTTATGCGATACATCCACCCTGAAGCCCAAATTGGACAAAATGTCACGGTTGAGCCTTTCACCACCATTGGACGGGACGTGGTCATCGGCGATGACACTTGGATTGGGCCACACGTAACCATCATGGACGGGGCCAGGATTGGCAATGGTTGCAAGGTTTTTCCAGGCGCCGTAGTTGGTGCCGTGCCGCAAGACCTCAAATTCAAAGGAGAATATAGCTTGGTAGAACTTGGCGACGGCGTCATTGTGCGGGAGTACGTGACGCTGAACCGGGGCACCAAAGCCAGCCACAAAACTACCATTGGCGCTGGCTCGTTGCTCATGGCCTACGTACACGTAGCGCATGACTGCCACATCGGCAAAAACTGCGTGGTGGCCAATGGCGTGACGATGGCAGGTCACATCGAAGTTGAAGAATACGTGACGTTGGGCGGTTTGACGGCCGTTCATCAGTTTGTAAAAATAGGCGCACATGCCTTCGTCGGCGGTGGCTCTTTGGTTCGCAAGGACATTCCACCGTTCGTAAAAGCTGCTCGTGAACCACTTTCCTACGCAGGCATCAACTCCGTGGGCCTGCGTCGCAGGGGCTTCACCCCGGAACAAATCCATGTAATTCAAGACGTTTACCGCATCCTCTTCGTCAAGGGCTACAACACCACGCAGGCCATCGAACTCATCGAAACGGAGATTGATGCCACCGACGAGCGTGACTACATCCTCGAATTCCTTCGCCGGGCTGACCGTGGCATTATGCGCGGCTTCCAGGGCCTCAACGGGAAAAAATAATGATAGAGAATTGAAGCGGGGTGAGGTCTGAAAGATAGGCTCACCCCGCTTCATTCATATTACCCCAACCCTTTTCTTACCTTTGGCCCGCAAAAAGTTTGTGGGAATCCATGCCTAAGCACTCAGAGAAATTAGCGAGCCAGACTAGAACCTATCGCCGCCTGCATAAGCTGGTGGCGGTTCCGCTGTTTGTTTTCCTCTTTTTGGTCGGTTTGACTGGGGTGCTTTTGGGTTGGAAAAAACAGATTGGGCTCACGCCAAGTACCAAGTTGGGCGCTAGTCTCGACGCCACGCAATGGATTTCCATTGACAGCCTTCATAGAATCGCTACGGCCCACGCCACCAGCCTACAACTTGATGCGCAGGTTGACAGAATTGACATTCGCCCCGACAAGGCTATCGCCAAAGTGGTTTTCGTGAAGCACTACACGGAACTCCAGATTGACTGCTCCACGGGCAAGGTTCTTTCCGTCGAAAAACGGATGAACGATTTCGTGGAGCACCTGCACGATGGCACCATCGTTGACCGATTGCTGGGCACAGCGCACGAGCAGTCAAAAATCAGCTACACCACCATCACTTCCTTCGGCCTCATGCTACTCGCTTTTTCAGGTTTTTGGATGTGGCTCAACCCTCAAAGGATTCGAAAAATGAAATCCATCAACGAATAGCAATGGCCTCCAATCTCCAACAGCAACTGGACAAAATTGAACGATTGGCACGGGGTAGCGTCTTGGGCAGGTTGCTCTACGACCCACTGCGGTACGTTTCAGCCATCGGGTTTTGGCGATTGGTTTACCCACTGACCAAGCGGGGTAGGTTTGCCGCTGTCCTAACTTTTTTCGGAGCAGAGATGGAAGTCGTGCTGCCCTCGGCTACTGAGATATTCCTTTTTGGGGCAAAAACGCACGACTCCGAAATCCGGCTTGCCCGGTTTTTGATGAAGAATTTGCGGCCTGGCGATGTTTTTTGCGATGTAGGGGCGCACTTTGGCTATTTTTCGCTGCTTGCTTCGCAATTGGTGGGTGAAAAGGGAAGGGGAAGGG
>CAYTZS010000271.1:0-5758 GCA_964442355.1 uncultured Saprospiraceae bacterium
CGGTACTCGGGAGCCTCATATCTACGGCAAGCGCTCGTTTGAGGAGTATTTCGAGAGCTTGCAGCAGGAGTTCCCGGGCATCATCCTCCACTATTTCCAGAGCAACCACGAAGGGGCACTGATTGACAAACTGCACGAGGCGGGCTTCAGCTACCAAGGCATCATCCTAAACCCCGGGGCATTCACCCACACTTCCATCGCCCTAGCCGATGCCATCGCCGCCATCGAAACGCCCGTGGTGGAGGTGCATATTTCCAATACTTTTTCGAGGGAAGAATTCCGGCACAAGTCCATGACGGCCCCGTTTTGCGTCGGCTGCATCATCGGGTTGGGACTGAAGGGCTACGACTTGGCGGTGGAGTATTTTATGTCGTAAAAAGATTTTCCGAAATGATAGTACTCACTGGCGCAGCAGGCTTCATTGGCTCGTGCCTACTCCGAAAGCTAAACAATGAAGGTCTGACCGACGTCGTGCTCGTGGACGACTTCTCCCGTCCTGACAAAAACCGCAACCTAGAAGGCAAGCAGTTTCATTCTAAAATTGACCGCAATAACTTCTTGGATTGGTTTCAAGTCCACGCCGACAGCGTCAGTTTCGTCTTCCATCTCGGTGCCCGCACCGACACGACGGAACAGAACACGCTCATTTTCAACGAGTTGAACCTCGATTTTTCAAAAGCCATCTGGCAGGTTTGCGGAGCAAACAACATCCCGCTCGTGTATGCCAGCAGCGCCGCTACCTACGGTCTGGGAGAGCTAGGCTACGACGACCGACACGACATCGTACCCGACCTAAAGCCCCTGAACCCCTACGGCGTCAGCAAAAACGACTTCGACAAATGGGCGCTGCAGCAGGTTCATTCGACTTTTTGGGCAGGGCTCAAGTTTTTCAACGTTTATGGCCCCAACGAGTACCACAAGGGGCGCATGGCCAGCGTCATTTTCCAAACTTTGAAGCAAATACGAGAAACGGGCGGCATGAAGCTCTTCCGTTCGCACCGACCAGACTTCGCCGATGGCCACCAGCTCCGTGACTTCATCTATGTGAAGGATGTGGTGGATGTATGCTATTTTTTTTACAAAAACCAGCATGAAAGCGGTCTCTACAACGTGGGCACTGGACAAGCCCGTCCATTTTGGGACTTGGCCGTGGCCACTTTCCGTGCCATGGACTTAGTGCCAAACATCAGCTTCGTGGACACACCAGCCGACATCCGGGACACCTACCAATACTTCACCGAAGCCAACATGGAAAAATTGCGAGCGGCTAGTTATAACAAACCTTTTTACTCGTTAGAAAATGGCGTGGAGGACTACGTGAGGCGTTACTTATCAACAGGAACAATTTGGTAAAACGATACCTGAACAACTGCTTAGTTTGAGAAAGCTTGCTCTTTTTGAAGTAGCCAACCTGTCGCAATCAGTAGGGCGCCGACACTTCCCAATATCAGTTGCAAGGGGTGGTAGGTTTGAATGAGGAGCACCTGCACCACAATCCAACCCGTTAGAATGATGCCTTGTAAAATCACCAACCACGGTGAAAATCGGTGCTTGAACAACAACGTAGCCAATACTGCCATGCTGAATAGGCCGTTGGCAATGAAGAGGACGATACCGGGAACGGTGAAATCGTGAAAGGGGGAAGATTCCAACAACGACACATCCATGCCCAAGCCACTTCCGCTGGGCTGGCTGATAAGGCTCCACCCGCCATACAGTGCGCCAGTCCCATTAAATAGCAAAAGCAAAAGGGTAAGAATTTTCAAGAAGGTTTTCATCGGAAGAATTGCGTTGTTTTTTCGAGCCGTGGTGCAACAATTAGTTAATCAGCCACCCATTTCCAACAACATTCCCTCTTTCATGGCATAGGCTGAAGTGACGATTTGACGAGTGCCCGCACGTTGCACCACGTAGTCCATCAGCACAAAGGCTACCACGATGAGTTCGACCCGCTCAGGTGGCAAGCCGGGCATCTGTATCCGTTCAGCTTGGTTGGCAGCTAATATTTTTTCGTGGATTTTGTAAAAATCTTCGATGGAAACAGTGGAGTAGAGTGGGTGCTGTTTTTGCCGGACGAGCATGTCTTCCACTACCTCAAAAGAGCCGGAAGCACCAGTGAGCAGTGGGGTCTGATGCTGTTCAAGTGCTGTGTGGAGTGGTTCCAGCACTTCGTCGAGGTGCTGATGGATGGCCTCCAACTCGGCAAAATGGATGGGGTCATTTTTGTGAAAACGGGAAAACAAAACCTGCACCCCCACTGGAAAACTTTGTGCCCAGTGTACGGCCTCTTCACTGGCGATGATAAACTCTACGCTGCCGCCGCCAATGTCCATGATGAGGGTTTTGCTGTCGAAGAACGGTGCGGCCTGCTTCACGCCGAGGTGGATGAGGCGTGCCTCTTCGCCGCCCGTGATAAGCTGGATTTCGACGCCAGTGGTGAAGCGCACAGCCTCCACGAAGTCGGGGCCGTTGGCAGCCCGCCGCAGTGCTTCGGTACCGAATGCCCGGTAGCGCTCCACGCCCAGTTCCTCCATTTTTTCCTTGAAAACGGCAATGCAGTCCACGCCACGTTGGAAAGGTGCTGCGCCGATTTGGTCAAGCCCCTCTTGCCCAAGCCGCACGTATTGGCGCTGCTTGTACACTTGCTCGAAGGTTTGGTCGGGCTTCATGTCCACGACCAGCAAATGGAAAGTGTTAGTGCCGCAATCAATTACCGCAAGGCGCATGGTAGAGGTATGTGTTTGGGTACTTGGGTGTTTATGTGTTTACAAGTGTCATTTTGGGGAATGGCCTGTCAACGTAAACACACAAGCACGTAGGCACGCAACCAAAATGGGTTATTGACCTGTATGCTGTTGCTGCTGCACCTGCTGCTGCATTTCAGTGGCCTGCTTTATTTGATTGTTGAAGTACTGAATAGCAGGTTCGGTCATGTAGTTGGCGTAGGTTTTTACCCTGTCTTTTTCAAAGACAAAATAGGTGCAGCCTGCACTGAAGTAGAAGTCGCCCTCCAGCACGATGTTGCCTTGAACTTGGTAAGTGACCCTCCCCATGGGTTTGCATTCCGGCTTGAGCGGTGCAGGCGTTTCGGCCACATGACGAACAGCGTGCTGAACGGCCACCTTGTCGGACAAGCTCATCGTGAAGGGGTGGTTGTAGAAAATATAGTCCACCTGAGTGCCTTCCTGCCAGATTTTTTCCAGCAAATCCAATGGAACGCTGGGCAATGTCTGGGTGGGCGAGGCTGGCTGATTCGGTGCTGGTTGGGTTGCCGGAGCGGGTTTGTCTTGGTTGCAAGACGCCAGTGCCATTGCCAGCAGGGTAATGAGGAATGCTTGTTTCATTGCTTGTTTGTTTATTTTTTGCCCATCTGATGATGGGATTATCAGAGCTGCAAAATAACTTCATATCCAGCCCCTATCTTCCATTTTCCGGGGCAAGATAGGGTTTTTGAAAAAAGATGAGTGTTCAATTGAGCCTGAAAAGTCGCCTTGTTATTACTTTTACACCTTGTTCAAATCAACTTTTTGACTGCTTCCCACCTTTTTAACAAGTAAGAAAACAGAATGAAACAAGTTGTGGCTGTATAAAGACCTTAGACCAACACCATGCAAGAACAAAAAAATCGGATTTTACAGAGCCTTCGCCTGCCCTTCAAATTCATGATAGTGATGTGGGGTGTGTTCATGGTGGAGGTGATCGGCGACCTTGATTTTGGTGCTTATGGCGTTTATCCTAGGGCATTTTTTGGGCTTCGTGGCGTTTTGTTCGCCCCGCTCATCCACGACGACTTCAAGCATTTGATTTCCAACTCTGCTCCTGTTTTTGTGCTTTCCTTCATCATCATGTATTTCTACCGAAGGGTAGCGTACCGCAGTGCGCTGATGATTTACTTGCTCACGGGTTTTGCGGTTTGGCTCTTTGCTCGCCCAGTTTTCCACATCGGTGCAAGCGGGGTAGTTTATGGGCTTTTGAGCTTTGTTTTCTGGAGCGGCATTTTCCGCCGCAGCCTCAAGTCCATCATCTTGGCGCTTATCGTGACGGTGCTGTACAGCGGCTACCTCAACGGCATCCTGCCCAACCAGGAGGGTATTTCCTGGGAAAGTCACCTCTTGGGCGCATTGGTCGGCATCTTCACTGCCTACTGGTACAAGGAAGAAATCGAGGCCGATGAGCACGGCCAGCCACCCTCTTGGGAGGGCGAAAAGGAGGCTGCTTCCTATTTCCTCGAACGTGATGTTTTCGAAAAAACAAAGGCTGAACGTGAAAACGGCTGACACGGTTGTTGCATCTTGAGTTGAGTCCGTTTACATTTGGTGAAAATTGCGACGATGCAACCTTCCCGGTCTGAACACAATGATGCTGCCGAACAGCTCTACCGCTTGGTGGTCGAGTACGACCGCCGGGGCGATGTGTACAATGCCGTGAAGCTTTGCAAACGCCTCGCCCGGCTTGCCCCCGATTGGTCGGTGCCTTTCGCCTTTCTGAGTCGCACCTACCGCTCCCGCATGGAATGGAAGCCTACTTTGCACTATTGCCTCCAAGCGGTGGAGCACAACGCCTTCGACGAAAACCTCTGGGAAACACTTGGCATCGCTGCCACCGCCCTCGGCGAATGGGAGACTGCCCGCTATGCTTGGAACCAACTGGGCTTCCACTTTAAGCCCTCAGTGGAAGCCTTGCACCTCGACCTCGGCATCGTGCCTGTGCGCCTCAATCCCACCACCCAACCCGAGGTGGTAGCCGCTCGTCGCATTGACCCCGTGCGGGTCGTCATCGAGAGCATCCCGCAGCCCTCGTCGGGCAGGCGCTACAAGGATTTGGTGTTGGTGGAGAACCGGGCCGCCAACCAACTATACCAGCACAGCAAAAAGCTGCCCATCCACGACGAGCTTCAATTACTCAAGTCGTCCAGCTGGAATACCTTCTCCGTATTGCTCTACACGCCCTCCACCGCAGATGTGGACACGCTGGCCAATCTCTGCCTCAGTGCCAACCTCGGGTTCGACAACTGGTCAAATGCCACTCGCTTTTTTCAACCCAACCTCCACCGCAATGTGGCGGAGTACTTCGACCAAACCATCTTTGGGAAAGTGGAGCGGGAAGTGTTTCTGGTGGCATTGGCCGCCAAACATATGCGGGAAGTGGAGCGAGTGATGGAAGCTTGGCGGGTGATAACGCTCAAAGAACATGGGGCGGTTGAGGCACTTTTTTGAATTGAACGACCACTTACCTTTGCCCTCGTGGAAAAGAAACCCGTAAAAAAATACACTTCAAAGGCCGATGCACTCGTCAAGCTGCAACGCTACTGCGCCTACCAAGACCGTTGCCACCAGGAGGTGCGCAGCAAGCTCATCGAACTCGGCTGCTACGGCCAAGATTTGGAGGAGGTCATCGCCAACCTCATTGAAGAGAAATTTTTGGACGAGGAGCGATACGCACGTTCCTTCGCACGAGGCAAGTTCCGCATGAAGCAATGGGGCCGCTCCCGCATCCGGCAGGAACTTAAGCTTCGCAACCTCTCAGAATACTGCATCCGCAAGGCGATGGAGGAAATCAGCGAGGTGGACTACCTGAACACATTGCGGGAAGTACTGGAAAAACGGGCACTGCAAATTGCCGAAGCCGACGATTTTGCCCGAAAGGGAAAGCTGGCTCAATATGCCATGTCGAGGGGGTTTGAGGCGGAGCTTGTGTGGCAGTTGCTGGCGGAGGATGCTGGGTGTTGATTTATCCTACACGGCCAATTACGGTGCCT
>CAYTZS010000272.1:0-5578 GCA_964442355.1 uncultured Saprospiraceae bacterium
CAGGATGCCCCAGTTTGTTTTAGTTTACGCTGTACTGTGTAGCCTGCGAAAATGCTCAAAAACTACTGCCACATTATTCCACCACTATCTTTTCCACAATTACTTCACCCGCCATTCTCGCCGTTATGAAATAATTGCCGCTTGCCAAGGCTTGCAAAGGAAATAGGAGCTGCTGAGTGCCTGTCGCAACTTGGCGTTTCCCAAAATCCACGACGGTTTTACCTTGCACATCCACCAACGAAAACTGGATGTCACCACCTTCCGTGGCAATTAGCTCAACTGCTATTTTGCTGCTGACAGGATTGCCCAGTACCCGCATTTTTGCCGAAGGCAAGCTAGCTGCTCCCGACGTGCCGAAACCACCCAAAAACGCCCGCCGCATTCCGTTGCCGAAGCTGGCCACCCAGATTTCATTGCCGATATATGGGTTCTGAAAAACCCGCTCGGTGTGGTGGAATGGGTAGTCTTCTACCAATGACCAGCTGGGTTGTCCGGTGCTGATGTCGGAGGTGGTGGCTTGCCAAAGCCCTTGGCCTTCGGTCGTGAGGTAGGTGCCATTTTCCGTGAAGGCCACTGAGCTTACCCGATGAAACTGTCCATCTTCCGTTATTTTTTCCCAATTCAGTCCTCGGTCGGTGGTGCGGAAGAGTCCGCCAAGGTCGTTGGCAGGGCCGCCCCAGCCGCTCCAAACACAAGCGTACCAAGTGCTTTGCGTCGGGTCGTTCGGGTCGATGACGAGGTCTTTCGTCCAGTAGTTCATGTCTGGGTGGTTGCGGCGTTCCCAGCTTTGGCCGCCGTTGGTGCTCACGAACACGCCACTGCTGTCGCTGAAAACGCTGTTGTTGTTGCCCTTGCGAGCGCACCAAGTGGTCACGAGCGTACCGTCGTTTAGGCGGTGGATGTTGAAGATGCGGCCGTTGTTGGCAGCTGGGTTAGGCAGCTTCGTCCAAGTGGCGGAGGCAGGGCTGCTGATGCCGTCAGCTCGCCAGACTCCGCCCACCGAAGGGTCAGTGCTGATGACCCCGGCATAGAGGCGGTCGTTATTGCTGGCATCGGGCGTCACCCAGATGACTGGGTTTCCGAAGTCTCGCATGGTTTGCCAAGTTTTGCCCTTGTCGCTGGTATGCAGCACTTTGCCCGCCTTGAATGACGGTTGCAGACGAGCGTCTGTCACGTAGGTGGTTTGGTAAATATCGTGTACGCTCGACGTGGCACCGAACCACAACTGCTGGGTTTTGTGCTTCGCAATATGGTACATCGTATTTTGGTCATGCCCGGCGTAGTCGAAGCTCCAGGTAAGGCCGCCGTCCGTCGAGCGCTTGCCCCGGATGTCGGTGAAGCAGGTGAACAGGTTGTCTTCATCGAACCAATGCACCTGCCAGCAGGTCGTTTGTTCCAAACCGATACTGCGGTATCCCTGCTTCGTGGGCGTCTCAGCCCCGGCAGCGTGGTCAAACTGTGGGTCGGAGTAGCCCTGTCGCCAGTTGGTACCGCCATCGGTGGTCTGGTGTACGAAGCCAAAGTCAGTGACCAGTACTTGCTGGCTGTTCAAGCGGTTCACGCCGAAGCCGAGTGGCAGTTCCGCCCACCACCAACTGAAGTCGCCGCCGTCGCCAGCGTAGGCCGTGCGGATGTTTTGGTTGTTTTCGGTCAAAAAAACGTGCTGCCAAGAGCTGCCGCCATCTGCGGTTTTCATCACGATTGGTTGGCCGTTGGGGCTGCTGCCAGCGAGGTAGCAGGTGCTGGGGTCGTTGTCGGCCATGCCGAGCCAAACCACGAAATCCTCGCTGATGTCAATGCCATTCATTTTTGGAATCCAAATGCCGCTGAGGTTGTCCATGGTGTACACCCCCCGCACGGTCTCCCAGTAGTTGTAGCCCATGTTGGTTGCCCAGACGTTGCTGGGGTCGCCGGTGAGTGCGAAGAAACGGGTGAGGTTCCCGCTTTTTGCGCCACCAAAGCCGATGATGACCTCGCCATCTGGGATGCCCAAATAATTTTCGGTTGAAAAACTATTGCCGCCATCGGCGGAAAAAAGCACGCCATCGTTGGTGCCGAGCCATGCGTTTTGCCCGTCAAAAAAAGCGCCTGAGAGCAAGATGCCAGCGCCACTGTCGTCGGCGGTGTACTTGAGCGAGGCAGTCTGGCCGCCATCATTGGAGACGTAGAGGTTGTTGTAGTCTGTCCAGAGGATGCGGTTGGGATTCTGGAAGTCATTGAAAATAAACAGTTTGTCTTCCCAGGGCTGGTCGTCGCCCGACAGGAAGTCCCAAGTCGTGCCGCCGTCCATGCTTTTTGCCGGGCGGGTGGTGAAGTTCGCTTCATCGTACAGCAGGGCGTAGCGTATGTTGTTGTTTTGGGTGAAACAAACCTTGCCGTACGAACCAGTGATGGCCTCCGTAAAATGCACCACGTCGTAGCTCTGACCAGTCGTGTGGTACAGCCCGCCGAGGTCGCTGGCGAGGTAGATTTCGGCACCGTCGAGTGGGTTTGGGCTGGGGCAAAACAGTGCGCCACCACCGCCCGTGCCACGGGATTGAAAATTCTGGGAAATGGAGAAATTGGGAAATTGAAGGGCTGCGAAGAGCAGGAGGAGTTGGGCTGATTTCATGTTGGATAGTTGGTGAATGAGAATTTGATTACAAAAGTAGCGATGTGTTCAACCCTGCGCTTGTTTGGTTTTTTTGAAAAAAACCGCTGGCTCTCCCTATAAAAACGAACGAGGCTGTATCATAAGTCATTTTTTCGCCTTCGGCGAAAAATTTAATTTCAACGCAGAGACACAGAGGCGCAGAGTTTGGAATAATCCTCTGCGCCTCAGCGTCTCTTCGTTCATTAATTTGTTGGGCCGAAGGCCCAACTGACTTATGATACAGCCTCGGTCGTTTTTGTTAGGTGCAAATGGAACTTGCTAACTAATTCTTCATAGGCTGCCCCTTCTCCTCAAAAAACGCCTCGTAAGGCCAAAATATCTTCTGGAAAACCCCTTGCTGGGTGAGCATCCAGTCGCCTGTACTCACATCGGTGAAGTAGCGCTCCACGATGTCGGAGCGGCGCTCGCCCGTGTAGCGGTCAACCCGGAAAGTAGGGTAGAAAGCGGCCCGTTTTTGCTGTCCTTTCGTGTCGGTTACTGAGATGACCGTGAACGGAATCAACTGCCGGATGCTGTCTTTTTTGGCGTATTGGTTTTCAAAACTCTCGGCCATCAGCGAGTTGAAGCCTACCAAAAAGCCCTCGACTTTGCCCTTGGAAATAGGACGGTTTATGGCTGGCACATTGTCGTAAAATGGCTTCAGGTCCCAGTCGCCGTCGTTGCGCCACAACCGGAAGCCCTTGTTGCGTTGCTGAGGATACTCCACGGTCACCGACTCGATTTCCTCGGGCTTGTAACGGAAGACGTGTCGGTCTCGCCAATCGTCCCCGACCAGGTCGTAGCGGGTGCGAATCTGGCCGGTCATCATGGGGATTTCCACGACCATCGGTTGCTCCGAGCCTTCCATGATGGCCACGGTTCCCCGTGCATCGGCCGTCACACCCCCGATGTAGTAGGCTTTCAGTTTCTTGTCGTTTTTGCCAAAAATCTCCACCTTGATGCCTCGGCTGGCCAACTCACGGGTGATGTTGTCGGTTGCTGCTGGCGGTGGCACGAATTGCAACTGGATATTGGTCACTGCTTCCATCAAGTTTTCGATGGCATTTTCGCTGGCCCTGCCTTGTCCATTGACTTTCCAGCCATCGCCTTCACGCTCGATGATGGTCGTTTGGCCGGTACGTTTGGCGATGAAGATTTTTTGAATTTCGGCTTCGGCGACCTTGAAGTTTCGGTCCCAGCCGAGCGTGGATTTTTCGTCTTTTTTACCGACCAAAACATACCACGCAGTTGCCCCTCCCAAGAGCAAGAAAATTGCGATGAGCCAATAGTTTTTTTTCATAAGCTTTAAATAATTGTTGAATTGTGGGGTTGTTTCAAGGTTGTAGTTGTGTCAGAAACTATCCCACAATTTTAGCAATACAGCAATTCGTAATACTCTTCCAGCATCCTTTTTACCGAAAACGGTTCGTTTGTGCTTCGAATGCTTTTGCGCATCATCTTGCGCCATTTGGGTTGGTTGTCGTAAAACGTTGGCACCACGTCCTCTGTCAGCACTTTGTACAGTGCATTCATGTCGTGGAGGTCTTGTGCTGCTGGGTCTTCGAGTTCCAGTGCATCGCCGAATTGCCAACCGTTCACACCGTGTTCACAGGCTTCGGGCCACCAGCCGTCGAGGATGCTGAGATTGAGCACACCGTTCATGCTGGCCTTCATGCCGCTGGTTCCGCTGGCCTCTTTGGGCCGAACGGGGTTGTTCAACCAAACGTCGGCGCCCCGTGTGAGCGCTGCCCCGATGGTCATGTCATAATCGGTCAGGAAGACGACCGATTTCGGATATTTCCGACTCATGGCCACGAGGTTGGCAACGATGGCCTTGCCAGCGTCGTCGAGCGGGTGAGCCTTGCCACTGAACACGAGTTGCACCGTTTGGTTTTTGAGCAGCGGCTCAATGATTTTCGGGTTTCGGAAAATCAGGTCGCTGCGCTTGTAGGCCACAGCCCGGCGGCTAAAGCCGATGATGAGCTTGTTTTCATCCAACTTGACGCCGTTGCGCTTTTGGATGAAATCAACGAGTGCTTTTTTGTTTTTGTAGTGAGCGGCCCAAAGTTTGGTTTGATCAGCTTCCTTCTTCCCGTCGGCGGCTTCCAGAATTTTTGGGTCTACCCAAGTCGGTACGTGTATGCCGTTGGTAATGGCGGTGATGCTGCTGCGTTTTTTCACGTCAGCCCACATTTTGTTGGCGGTTTCGCCATGCAATTGCGCCACTGCGTTCGACTTTTTGGACATGCGGAGCGCTCCCACGGTCATGTTGAATTGTGCTTCGTCGTCGAGGCTGCCCAGCTTTACAAGGTGCTTGCGTTTCAGGCAAAGGTTGGCTCCCATGTATTCGATGCGGTCGATGGGGTGGGTCTCGTTGCCTTGCACCACGGGTGTGTGCGTGGTGAAAACGATTTCTTGCTTGACTTTTTTCACCGCTTTTTTGAAAGAAAGTCCCTTGTCACCCTCCATTTTTTCCCTCAAAAGCTCAAACCCTGCAAACAACGCATGGCCTTCGTTGAAATGGTAAATGTCCACCTCGATGCCAAGCGCCCGGAGCGCCTTCACGCCACCAATACCAAGCACCATTTCCTGTGCAATGCGCTCCTCGCCAAACCAGCCGTACAGTTGCCCGCTAATCCAAGCATCTGCATTTTCAGGCAGGTCGGTGTCGAGTAGGTAGAGTGGGGCGTTCCCGAAAGAATCCACCAGCCAGACCCTGCATTTGACGTTGATGTTGCGAATGAGCACGTCCACCTTCACGCCTGTGTCCTTCAAGAAGTCGTACTTGCGATTGCGATAAGCGTCGAAGGGCTGGCCATTCTCATCGAGCATCTGGTCGCCGTAGCCCTGCTTCCACATGATGCCAAGGCCAACGATTGGGTAGTTATGGTCTTTTGCCCCTTTCAGGTAGTCACCCGCAAGGATGCCGAGGCCACCAGCATAGAT
>CAYTZS010000273.1:0-5548 GCA_964442355.1 uncultured Saprospiraceae bacterium
ATTTTATCGCCTTCTTGGGCATAAAAATCGGGGGTTGGTTCCAGCAGGATGGCGACACCTTTCGGGCCATCGCTGCACCAGTTACGTTGAAACTCGGCGAAGCTAAACTTTACTTTTCCTCGTGCGGGGTCGGCTACCCAGATGCGATTTTTGGTGATTTTAAAAACGACGACAAAGTGGTTTTGCCGCCAATGCACAATGCACGGCAGCGGTGCATCCAACAATCCAACATCCTGATTGTCAGCGCCTTGGAACGGGATTTTCACAGGCAATGCTCGAAGTCCGATGCCCTCCGCCGCCATCACGATGCCCCTCGCCGACACACCCTCCCTGTCCAAGTGGGTGCGCTGCCGCAACTCCTGCAACGAGTAGCGCCGCCCGTGGTGCTCGGCCACCATTCGGAGGCTGGCGGCCCCGCAGTCCATGGCGTCGAGTTGGTGGTGGAAGGGAAAAGGCATTCGATTTTGGATTTCGATTATGGAATTGCGATTGGGGCTATCGTGAACAAGAATTCTGCTTTCAAGATTTCACGTACAATACCAGCATTTGTTACAAGTACAAACAAATGCCAATTTGGGGTATTTTTGAATGCCAAGCGTATTCATATTATTTTGAGCAAACAAATTGTCTTCAAATTGCTTTCTGAATAGCTGACGTGCAGTTGGTTTACTTCTGGAGTAGATTTATATCCTTCAGAAAATGCATATTCACCTACATTTGCCCCACCAAAAACAAAATTCAAAAATTCAAGTAAAAGTAAAAGGGGACAGCAGCACCTGCCCCTCCGCAACAAAAGCCTGTTTCGATGATAAACGTAACCTTGCTGAAAAAAACCTGTGAAATTCCCGGCGCACCGGGCTTTGAGCAGCGTATCCGCCAGTTTGTGCTCGGCGAAATCAAACCTTTCGTTGATGACATTACCATTGACTCAATGGGCAGCATCATCGCTGTGAAAAAAGGCCGCTCGCCCAAAAAAGTGATGGTGGCCGCCCACCTCGACGAAATCAGCTTCATCGTCACGCATATTGACGACGATGGCTTCCTGCGCATCCATACCCTCGGCGGCTTCGACCCGAAAACGCTGACGGCACAACGAGTCATCGTGCATGGCCGACAAGACCTCATCGGCGTGATGGGCAGCAAGCCTATCCACATCATGAAGGCCGAGGAGCGCAACAAAGCCCCGCAAATCCACGACTATTTCATTGACCTCGGTATGAAAAAAGAGGAGGTTGAAAAGCTCGTAGCAGTAGGTGACCCAGTGACTCGGGAACGGGAACTCATCGAGATGGGAGACTGCGTCAACAGCAAAAGCATTGACAACCGGGTGTCGGTTTTCATCCTCATTGAAGCATTAAAAGAGCTGAAAGATGTCCAATTGCCATACGATTTGTACGCAGTATTCACCGTGCAGGAAGAGGTAGGCATTCGGGGAGCTATTTCATCTTCGCACCGGATTGACCCGGACTTTGGAATTGCAGTGGATACGACCATCGCCTTCGACGTGCCAGGCGCCCTGCCCCACGAAATGGTGACCAAGCTCGGTGGTGGTGCTGCCATCAAAATCATGGACAGCGGTTCAATTTGCGACTATCGCATGGTGAATTACATGAAAGAAATGGCCCACAATAACAAAATCAAATGGCAGCCTGAAATCTTGACTGGCGGTGCTACTGACACTGTCGGAATTCAGCGCTCAGGCAAGCATGGAGCCATAGCTGGAGCCATTTCCATTCCGACCCGACACATCCATTCCGTCATCGAAATGGCGCACAAGGAGGACATCAGAGACTGTATAGATTTGCTAAAGGTAAGCCTGGAGAACATGGACAAGTTCGACTGGGAGCACAAATAGGTTCAGCCTCCTGCCCCCTCCTCCACCTCGATTATTTCTTCTTCGACATCCAACTCAGGCAAGCTGCTGTCGAAGGTTCCGAAGGCGTTGTACACCACATCGTGGATACGGCTGCGGATTCCTTCGGTGAATATCTTGCCATTGCGTGAGCTGGGGTTTACCCGATTGGAAAGGAAAACGTAAACCAGCCTCAGCTCAGGATCCACCCAAACGCAAGTTCCTGTGAAGCCTGTGTGCCCGAATGATTTTGGGGAAGCCTTCGATGCGTAGGTCGGGTAGCGGCGTTTGGTTGGCTTGTCGAATCCAAGCCCCCGGTGGTTGGTGTATTTGTTGGTGACAAAATCGTCCACCGTGTTTTTTCCGAAAAACTGATAGCCTCCATAAAGCCCGCCTTCCAGCAACATGTGGAAAATAACAGCCAAATCTTCGGCGTTGCTGAAAATACCAGCACTCCCGCCAACCCCGCCCATCAAGGCCACACTGGGGTCGTGGACATAGCCCTGCACCAAGGTTTTGCGCCAATAGTTGTCCTGCTCGGTAGGCAGGATGCGTGTTTTGGAGAATTTCTCAAGTGGTTTGAAGGCAATATTGCGCAATCCTAGCGGACGGTAGATTTTTTCGAAAACATACTTGTCAAGTGGCGTATTGGCAACCGTCTCAACGACTTGTTTGAGTAGGTAAAAGTTAACGTCGCTGTACCGGAATTTGGGCTTCGCAGAAACGGGCAGCCTGAAAACCCGCTTCAAGATGGTGTCCTGAAAGGAATTGCGGAAATACAACCCATCGGCTACTTTCACGTTGTAGGCCCCTTTCCGTTTACGGCAGAAGTAATCGTTGCAGCCCTTTGCAGGCACGTTTTTGCCCGAAAAAAACTTGGAAAGCGGCATTTGCGCTTGTAGGCCAGACTGGTGGAGCAGCAGTTCCTTGAGCTTGATGTTACCAACAGCAGAACCCGCTGAAACCTTGACATAATCAGAGACTTTGCCGTTAATGTCCAGCTTTTGCTCCTCGACCAAGTGCATGGCGGCGAGGGTCGTGGCAGCCACTTTCGTGACCGACGCAATGTCAAAAAGGTCGGTGTTGCTGACAGGCTGTGCGGTTTTGCCGTACGTGAAATGGCCGAAGCTCTTGGAGAAAATGACTTGGCCATCTTTGGCTACGGCAACTTGGCACCCTGGGAAAACACCGTTCTGAATGGCAGTTTCAGCGATGGCGTTGATGCCAACAAGGCTTTCTGAAGCAATTCCCGTCTTTTCAGCCAACCCATAGCTCAACCGGACGGGCTTGCTTCGTACCGATGCATTGTAGGGCATGGTTTCATCGACCGTGAGCGGCAAACGGCCTTCGGAAGTCACGCCCCCAAAAATCAATTGCGCAGCGTATGCTTCCGTGAATTTGTTCTTCTCAAAAATCTGCACACAGGCCACCATTTTGTCGAAAAGCCGAAGGTTTTTTGGGTTGCCAAAATTCAAAACGACCACTTGCGACAGGGCCGACAGGGCATTGACGCTCTCGATAAATTCTTTGTGGAAACCTGGTTGCAGGTCAATGCTGTCAAGCAAGACAATAGCCGCTGGGATGCGCTTGGTTGGCTCAAACGACAGTGCCTGCAGCTCGCCAGAAGCTGGTATCGGTCGGTTGAAACTGCGGAAGTTAGCGTACTTCGAAAACAACTGCTCGAAGTCGTCAAATCGACGCTGCGAGTACCTAAACACCTGATAATCAGTTTCGTAAATACTTTTTAGGGGGAGTACCTCTGCTGCGTCCCGTGCAACCAGCACGGAGTTTTCGAACATCCTCCCGATGAAAAAACTCCAGCGAGGGTCTTCGAAGTAGCAGACCATTTTGTCCACCTTGGCATCCAGGTTCTTGGGGCGTGGGATTGATTGAGGCACAATGGTCGGTTTTCGTTTTTCAGAAATCGAGACGAACTTGACCGGTTTGTGTGTGAGGCTGTCGTGCGGCAGGATGGAGAGTTTAACGGGTAGCTCGCCGCCATGCACCCACGATTTGGCCAGCAGCACCCGCCGTACCCGTTGGTCGAGGTCTTGGGGAGTGATTTTGCCCTGCGTGAGCAGCTTTTCAAATGCTTTGAAGACTTTTTCAATATCGGCGGTGACCAACAGTTCAGCACCGGACAGCAGTTTTTGTTCGACAGGCTCGTTTTCGCCCAAGTTCACGACCATCAGCCCCTTGAAATCCAAGTGTCTCGACAGGTATTTTCTGGGGTAATCCGCCGGTAGCTTGCGCAGTGTGTCTTGGTCGAGTGCAGAATCGTCAACGACTAGGCCACCCATACCAGCATGTGTATGCTCCAACACACCATGCAGTGCGACCTTGCGAAGCGAGTCGTTTGCAATGAACTCAAATTGCTGCAAGGCATCGCCAACGGCCAAAATCCGGTTGAAACGGAGGAGAGACATCACCCGTTTTGAGCGGGTAAACCTATCGGCTTCTTTTTCTTCAAAGGTTTGAAAATCAAAGGATTGCGATGCTGCATCGTCCGATTTGAGCGTTGGGGATAAGCTGAAGTTGATGCCCAGCGCTTTGCATTGGTTCAAGTAGTTTTGTTCCAAATAAATGTTCAAATCGGTGGAGTCAATGGTCGCCAACGAGGCTGGAGTCGGGTATTTTTGTATGCCCTTGAACTGGTTGTTCAGCGAAACCTTTTGGTCGGTGGCCATGAACAGCGGCAGCGGGGCGCTCCTTCGCAGGCTATCGGCAGCGTACAGGAAGTCGGCGAGGTGCAGGTCTCGGAGCAAAAGGCCGCCAACCAAGCCAGCATGTGTCTTTCGGAACACGTCGTCACGGCTCAGCGAGTCCGTCAAGGGCGCTTCCCAAATCAGCAGTTGACCGATTTTTTCCTCCAAACTCATCCCAGCCAGCACGATGTCAACTTGTGCGGTGTCCGTTCCGCCAAAAGGCGAAATGGCCTCACCGACGCCCTTTTTGGGGCGTTGACAAGAGAAGGTTGCCAGTAGAACCGCCAACCCAACTAGCCGAATGAATGGTTTCAACATTAAACTTGAGAATTGATTTTGCCCAAAGATAGAACTCCGTTCGAATGAAGCAAATTTCAGTCGGCGGCAAAAATAGCCAAAACCAATCATGTGAACGAAATCTATTTGTCACAGCGACTTGAGCGGGAGGACACAAACCACCTGAGAACTGTTTTGGGCATTACAACTAGCATAACGCCAAGACTGTGCCCCAATCTTGTGTTGCAGCAAAAACTAACTCCCAAAATTACCTGGGCATAAAATGCAGCGGCAATATCCGTGCGAAACGCCAAAACCAGTAGCTTTGCCACCAATACATCGCATCGAAAAACACAAAATGAAGAAAATACTTGTCGCCAATCGGGGCGAAATTGCCCTGCGGGTCATGCGGACTGCCCGCCGGATGGGCATCCAAACCGTTGCCATTTACTCCGAAGCGGACCGCCGCTCCCCCCATGTGCTGTTTGCCGACGAGGCAGTTTGCGTGGGGCCTCCACCGAGCAACCAATCCTATCTTTTGGGGCCAAAAATCATTGAAGCCGCCAAGTCGTTGGGTGTGGATGGCATACACCCTGGCTATGGTTTTTTGAGTGAAAACGCTGCATTTGCACAAGCTGTCACCGATGCGGGGATTGCGTTTATTGGCCCTTCGCCCTACTCCATCGAGGTGATGGGCAGCAAGTTGGCAGCCAAG
>CAYTZS010000274.1:0-5545 GCA_964442355.1 uncultured Saprospiraceae bacterium
TGCCGTTCCATCGGAACGGTATCTCATCGAGAGCAGATACCATTCCGATTAAAGTGGGTGCTTTATCATCCTCGCCATCTCCTGCACCTTTCCATCGTTGCTCACTTTCACCAAGATGCCATCTGCGTCCGACTTCAAGAAAAAACCATTGGGCGTGCTCACCAAGTTGTAGAAAAACGACTTGATTTACGATAATTGTTTCAAGCTGATGAGGTCGTTAATTTATACCTTATTTTGCCAGTGGTTATCAGCGCAAGCATTTTTTTTGAAAAAATCAACCACTAAGCAGCATCCTTGTGCGATATTGCATTAACACAAACGACTTGCAAGACGAAACCTTTGATCCCTACTGACGACGATATCATCCGTGGTTGCCGCAAAGGAGAGCGAAAGGCGCAACAGGCCCTGTACGAAAAGTATAAACCCATGCTTTTCAATATCTGCCTGCGCTATGCCTCCGGCTGGCACGAGGCCGAGGACTGGCTTCAAGATGGGCTGGTGCGCATCTTCACCAACCTCTACCAGTACCAGCCAACGGGACCGTTCGGGGCGTGGCTTCGCCGGGTGATGGTCAACACGGCCTTGGAACAGTTGCGCAAGCGCAAAAGAGCGTTCAGCACGGTTGAAATCAGTGAGGTGCCCGACACCTTTGAGGCAGACGAAAACCTCTTTGCCAAATTCCGGCAAGAGGCGCTGGTGCGTATGCTCCAGCAGTTGCCAGAGGGTTACCGGGCAGTGTTCAACCTCTACGTGATGGAGGAGTATTCGCACCAAGAAATCGGAGAGATGCTCGGCATCGCAGAGAGTGCTTCCCGTTCGCAGCTTTCGAGGGCAAAGGCCATGCTGAGGAAGATGTTGGAAAAAAGCGTGGGGGCGGAGGTTTGAAAAAGTCATGTGTCATTGTTCGAACCCAATGAAACATGACCAACAAGCCCCAATTACCATAGACATATCATCGCCAAAAAAATGACAGAAAATCAAGATAACGACAACTTGGAGCGGTTCTTCAAAGCCAATTTGGAGAATTATAGTCCCGCACCTTCCCAAGATTTTTGGGCGAAGATGGAGCCTACCATCCCACCTTGCCCTGCTTTTTGGGGTGGGCCAAAAGGAACTCTCTTGAAAAAAGTTGGGCTTTTGCTGCTGTTAACGACACTAGTGGCCGTGGCCTTGCTCTGGCAGCGTGACCGCCAGCAGTTGAAGAAGTTGAACAACATGGTTGCTGAACAACGGCAGGAAATAGCGGCTTTGGAAAACAAGGAATCGGGAGGAAATCAGCAGGAAATCGAACACACCTCCACTCCGAAAGCGGTTGATAAAGCTGCTGCGCCATCCGTCAGCAATTCAACGGCTGCAATAGCCACCAAACAGGACGATTTTGCGCAAGTAAAGGGAGCACCTGCTTTGAAAAACCCAGCGCAAAATAGCGCTAGACTCCGCTCAAAAACGGAAAACCAGCCGTCGGAAAGTACAGTGCAAAAGGTACAAGATGTTTCGCAAGTTGTTGATAAACAGATGGTTGAATCTAAAATTTTGGATAAGGGAAATCCAATTGACAAAGCATCTGAAACAACCGCTTCTTTAAGCGAGAACGCAAGCGTAACGCCGGAAGCACCTATTGCTCCACGCTTGTCCGAACCCACATTCATCGCTTTGAAAAATACGCCGGTCGCTTCAAAATCCATCCGAATGCTGGCCACAAGGCACAAGTTGCGTCGGCCCAGCAATCCTTATCCAGGGTTTTCCGTGGAGGTTGGTGCCACGGCTTTTCGAATGCCGTTGGGTCGCCTATTTCAACAAGACACCTTCCTGTCGGGCCGCACTGGGATGTCCTTCAGCACTGGAATACGGGTGAACTACGAAATCAACTCCACCTTGACCCTCCAAACTGGTTACCAGTTCACCAACCTCCGAGCAAGGCGTTTGGCGCTTCGCTACAACAGCTTCCCGTTCATGGTTCAAAAGCGTTGGGCATGGAGCCGCCGAGGCTATGTGGAAGGCAAAACTGGCGTCAGCTTGAACAGCCTTGTGGATACCCGCACGGATTCGGACGGACAGTC
Organism: uncultured Saprospiraceae bacterium; assembly: GCA_964442355.1. Lineage (GTDB taxonomy): Bacteria > Bacteroidota > Bacteroidia > Chitinophagales > Saprospiraceae > UBA6168. The sequence continues at coordinate 2,061 of CAYTZS010000274.1, forward strand.
GGTGAAAGGACTAAAAACTACTTGGGTCGGCTGCCACGTCGGGTTAGCTGCCGCAATCCCGGTTGCCGACAAGCTGACCCTAGTTGTTGGCCCAAACGCTGGATTCTCGCTGACGCCGATGACCACCGGCCGTCGCAGTTGGGAAATGGGCGTGGGGGCAAGCTTGCGCTATCAACTTTGATAAGAGAACCTCAATTTTTAAGTAAATAGATAACATGAAAATCCGCTCAATTATCCTTTTCACGCTTTTGCCGATGTTGGCAATTTCTCAAAGAAATGCTGCCATTGAAGTTGCAACTGGCCTTAATTTCACAAACCACTCTGAACAGGTTTTGGCTAATATTGAAGGCCGCCTGAACTACGACTTTGGCGTGGCCCTGGCAATGCCAATGAAAAACAAGCACCGGGAGTGGTCGGTCGGGCTCAGGTTCATGGCCTACGGCGACAAATACGAAAGTGGCACGTTGAAATGGGGGACGCAACACAATGGCCAAGGTGGCTTTGATTCAACCCTGCCTTCCGGCGAGAGCATCACCAGCATCAGCCAACGCAGCAGCTACTACTATTTTGAGCTTCCCGTGGCATTGCGGCAATATTTGACATCGGGCAAGACCCGATTGTTCCTGCAAGCCAGCGCCGGGCCTTCCTATTTCTTGACTGGCCGCAACCAACATTCAACCGTCAACGTGGATGGCTCCAGTCAAAACGCCATCAGCCCCGACAACGCTAAAAATTTCCGCAACGTCAACCTTTTTGCAGGGCTTGGGCTTGGGGTGGAGTTTCCAATCGGAGAAAAACTGGGCGTTCAACTGCTTTCTCATGCCCAGACCCAGTTGTTGAGCATCACCAACAACTCCCAGGCCAGCGCCAAATGGCATGCCTTCGGCCTTCGAGGCGGGCTCCGGTATCGGCTTTATTGAAAATTCACGACTGTTTTCAACGCAGCGCTGGCAGCTTTTCAGAAAGCTGCTAGCGCTTTTGTTTTGGGTAAAAACGAAATCCGCATCTTTGCACCCAGTTTAGTTTCCTGCTTTTTACCAACCATGAAAATTTCCATACTCCTCCCCACCTTCAACACAGCGCCCTACTTGGTGGAGTGCCTCGACAGCATCTTGGCGCAAACGGAGCAGGACTGGGAACTCATCGCTGTCAACAACTTCTCCACCGACGCCAGCCCCGACATATTGCAGGAATACGCCCAACGTGACGCCCGCATCCGTTTTTTTCACAACGACGACGAACTTGGTAGGACAGGGGTTTCGCCCGCCAATCGCTTCGCTTACTGCCAAGCAACGGGCAGCTTGATTACCCGAATGGACAGCGATGACATCATGCCGCCGAATCGGTTGGCTTTGATGAAAAAAATGTTGCTGGAAAACGGCCCCGGCCATGTGGCGACTGGGGCTGTGCGGTATTTTGGAGAAGACGGGGTGGGGGAGGGCTTCCGCCGCTACGAAGCTTGGCTGAACGAATTGGCCAACTCGGGGCGCCACTTCGCCGAAATCTATCGGGAAAACGTGCTGCCCTCGCCCGTGTGGATGGCTTGGCGCAGCGATTTGGAGCAGGCAGCTGCATTTCAAGAAGATATTTACCCGGAAGACTATGACCTCACTTTCCGGCTGCGCCATGCGGGCTTGCGTATCGTGGCCACCAACGAGCTCCTGCACCACTGGCGGGAGCGTCCCGACCGCACCAGCCGGGTGGATGAAAAATACCTAGACAATAGCTACCTCGACCTGAAAACACAGTGGTTCCTGCGCACCGACCACGATGCCAGCCGCCTGCTCGTGCTCTGGGGTGCTGGGCGAAAAGGCAAGCGTCTTGCCGCCTTGCTGCGCACCTGTGGGGTGTCGTTCCGGTGGGTCTGCGACCAGCCCAGCAAGTGGGGCCACGTCATCGGTGGCGTGAAAATGGAAAGCTACGAAGTCGTTTCGCAACTGCCGGATGCGCAGGTGATGGTGGCAGTGGCGGCGGTGGAAGGGCAGGTGTTCATCACTGATTTTCTTATGGGAATTGGGATGGAGGTTGGCAAGGATTTTTGGTTTTTTTGTTGAAGAAACTGCCCAGACTTCCCAAGTTTTCAAAACTTGGGAAGTCTTCTCTAAACCTCCCTCCCTCACCATATGATAGCATAGAAACTACCCTTGAGAATTTGTCGCCTTTCCTTTTGAGTATTTGCCATCAGGTAAACTCTTCCAGAAATAGTATCACCCTTTTCGAGTGTATTTCCCCATATGGTCAGGTTGTCATAAAAGACTTTGCTTTCCGGCCTCATTCCGGTGTCAGACCAGTGGAGGATCCTTGATTTATAGTCCTCTCCCAATAAAGTAAATTCCACATTAATACCCTCAAAACGTCCAACCCCATCAAAAGGGGCATTTTGTTTCAATCGAATGACCAAGCCAGTATCGGTTTTTATTGCTTCGCAATAATGGTAATCATATACATCGAAGTCGGAGCGATGCTTGTTTACTTCTACCATTTGAACGAAAGCTTTTGCAAAGACCATTTTTTTTGCATTGAAAGTATCCCTTCTTGCCCAACTATAAGTGGCAAGCACTTTTTCAAGTGTTATACTGTCTCTCCTCAATGTTTCTGGATTGAAGCCCTTGGAATAGGGATTGCTTTTGACCAAATTCAGCACATGGTTGCTTTTCTTTTTGTTGCAATCATTTCCCAATGAAGCAAGCAATAGGACAAAAGCAGTAGTTAGCATTTTCATAATTATCTAGTTTGTACTATCAAAGTTAGGTTGTTGTTTTTTATGGCCAATAAACGTTGCGCTGGCTAGTGCTTACGTTCATTTGCTTATTTTTAAGGCCAATTGATCCCAAGCAATGTCTATTCATGCCAAAGCCTTACCCAAAAATTAAAATAAAAGTCCCCCGCTTCGCCGAAGAAGCTGGCTTCTACACCACCCCGCAGCGGTCGGAGCTGATGAGCCGCATCCGCTCGACGAACTCCAAGCCGGAGGTGGCGCTGCGCAAGGCACTCTGGCACTTCGGCTACCGTTACCGCTGCCACGACAAGCGGCTGCCCGGCAAGCCCGACCTCGTATTTGCGAAGCAGAAAATAGTGGTATTCGTGGACGGCGACTTCTGGCACGGCCACAATTGGCGGCAAAAACGGGAGAACATCAAGCGCAACACCGCCTTCTGGATTCCGAAAATTGAGCGGAACATGCAGCGTGACCGGGAAGTGACTGCTCAACTCGAAGCGCTCGGCTGGCGGGTGGTGCGCATCTGGGAGCACGAACTGAAAAAAGCGGAGTTCGGTGCGACGGTTTATCGGGTGGTGCGACTGCTGGGCGAGGCGGGCGGGCAAATCGAATTTCTGCTCGAATAAACCACTGTCCCAATTTTTCAATTCTCCATTTTCAATTCTCCATTCTCCCTCCCTTCCTCCATCCGTTGCTTCTCGTACTGCTCAAAGTAATAACCCTGTTTTTCCAACAACTCCGAGTGTGTGCCCTCTTCCACGATGCG
>CAYTZS010000275.1:0-5397 GCA_964442355.1 uncultured Saprospiraceae bacterium
GCAAAACCGCCGAAAACCCAATTTTTGAACCAGCCAGTTGCTCAAAATTCGGGATCACTCATGTTTTTTTCCAATTTTCGAAGCGCGTTGACTACCTGTCACTTCTGCTCTTTGGATGACTTAATTCCTTCCTGTGACTGGTATTTCTACATGAGTGCTTGGTGCGTCGGGGCATATTTGCTTACCTTTGTACGCTGGTTTACTCACTGCTTTGTGGCCAAATAATGGTCATGCCTTCAATTGACATTGTATTGTAAATTGCAAAATTCCTTTCCCGGCCTTCAACAGTCGGCAGAGTTGCTTTGCCGTCGAGTCATTCCCTTTTTTAACAATAAACTCAAGTGCCAACCTTGGCGTTGAGTGGCAATTCTTACAAATCTTATGAACAAACAACATTCTTTCTCTATTGCCATGGGCATGTCTTTGTCCAGGGTGGCCAAGGTCGTCGTACTTTTGGTAATCTCACTTCTTTCAAATAACCTCATTGCGCAGCCATGCGACACGACGTTCGTTCGCCGTATCGGCAGCTTTGGGCCATCTGAACGGGCTTTCAAAATCCTGCCTGCGCCAAACGGCAACTTGCTCATTGGCGGCTCCAAGTCAAATGCGGCGTTGCTCATGATGGTGACGCCCGACGGGAACATCGTGTGGGAGCGAACCTTTGACTTCAGTTCCGGCGACGATTTTGTCTATGAAATGCTCCTTGACGCTGAGGGGAAATTGGTGCTAGTGGGCAGGGACGTGCTCAACCCCGCATCTTACAGTTTCGCGATGCGCTACGATTACCAAACCCATTCGGTGCTTTGGTCTCGGAAAATGTCCAGTCCCACCAATACCCGTTTTGAAGGGCTGCTGGAGTCGCCGAACGGCAATTTCATGGTTTACGGTACCACTCAAACCAGCGGTGGCGGGCAGGATAACCTCATGCTTGAATTAAATAAAAGCAATGGTGCCACAACATGGATTAAATCGTTTAGCAATGGCCCGACCGATGTTTTTTTGGATGCCATTATAAAAAATGGCGCTTATTATACCGCTAATGTGCAGCGATATGGGTCTGGAATTGAGAAGATACGGGCCGCTGTATCCAAGTTGGATATAAGTGGCAACCAGCTATGGACAAATAGTTATGTCAAAGACCAAACGGCCAATGCAAGGCTTTATGCCTATTCGATAAATGCCGTCAATGATACATTGGTGGTATATGGACATGGTGATTTGACAGGTATAAATGATGCTAATTATTCCCTGCAATTATTCACCACTGACCTCAATGGCAATATTATTTGGGCAAAAAACTACCAATTGCCCGGCACCAACCACAATGCTGGTAAGGTAGTGCCAGTGGCCGACGGATATGTCATACATGGCACTTATACAAAGGCGCTAAGGACGGAAATATTTATTATAAAGGTTAATAAACAAGGCACTGTGGTTTGGGCCAAAAGCATAGGTGGCACTGAAAACGAGACCAGCCGCTCCATGGCTTATCACGATGGGTACATCTATTTTGTTGGGCATACCAATGAGTTTGATACAGGGCAGGATATATTGTTCGGTAAAATGTCGCTCGACGGCGAGATACTTGGGCCTGGTTGTTCCTACGTCGAAACCGTTCAAGTCACCACTTCCAACCTGAACAACCCGTACAGCGGTCAGGCAAATATGTCCACAGTGGCTGTGAACTTCTCGCTGACCAATGCCGTGGTTCCCTCGGTTGCCGTTGCTTCGCCAGTGGTGGACATAGCCGGCTGTGGCTGCCAAGCGCCGGGCGTTTGTTCCAATTTGTTGCTCAACGCAAGTTTCGAGAACAGCTTTGCAGGCTGGAGCATCACCGGAGATGTCAGCACGACAGCTGATGCACACAGCGGGGCAAGTGCTGCCAAGATTTGCGGTAGCTCGCCCGGCAGCGTCAGCCAGATTTACCCAGCACAGGCAGGCGAGTCCTTCACGGCTTCCATTTGGGCCAAAACCGACAACCCACCTTCGAACGCATTTGCCCAATTGCGGTTCTTGAACGCATCCTTCACGCCGTTGGCGAGTGGCAACGACCAGCAGTTTTTTTACAGCAATGTTTACGACCAGTACAACCTCAGCGCCGTTGCTCCGACGGGCACGGCCTACGTCCACTTCATGGTCTGGAAGCAAGGCAACGCCTGCACAACCTTTGACGAAATGGAGCTTTGCAAGCAAGTGACAATCCCAATCCTGCCCGATTTGACCGTAACGGGCTTGAATGTGTTGAGCAGTCCTGTTGCGCAAGGAGTGGCCTTGCCCGTTGAGTTTACTTTGTCGAATGTTGGAACGGGGGCGGTTGCTGGGAGCTACAACGTAAAGATTTACGCCAGCCCCACACCTACTTTGGGCCAAAACAGCGTGTTGATGGCCAGTATTTCTCAACAAAACACGGCGGTAGGTGCTGCATTGAACCTGTCCGCATCGCCAATACTTCCGGCATCCTTCACGCCCGGCAACTACTACCTCGTCGTGGTGGCTGACAGCGATTTGAGCGTTCAGGAGTCGAACGAAAACAACAACTCTGCGGCTGTGCCTTTTGCTATTGCGCCGCCAAACAATTGCGTTGGCAACTTGGTGCTTACTACCCAAGCTCAGGTGGACGCCTTCCCCAACTGCACTGTTTTTGATGGCAGCATTACCATCGCAGGTGCGGACATCCACGACCTCACACCACTGAGCATGTTGCAGGAAGTGACCAATGGGCTGACCATCCAAAACAACCCAACCTTGGTTAGTTTGGCTGGACTGGACAACTTGGTTTCCGTTGGAACTTTGACGGTGAGCAACAACGCCACTTTGCCCGCTTGTTGCGGTGTTTTTCCATTGCTGAATACGAACGGCGTAAGCGGTACGGTCACCATCCAAAACAACCTGCCCGGTTGCAACAGCGAGCCAGAAATTATCTCAGATTGCACGCCCGTTGGCGGCGGTATTGACCTTTCCATCACCATCATCAGCCCTGCCACTGCGCCTATTTACACCAGTTACCCGGTGGCCGTCAAAGTCACCAACACAGGCAGTTTGCCTGCTACTGGCGTCAAGGTTGTTTGCCAAAAACCAACAGGCGTCGTGTACACGGGCGGCAATGAATTTACAGCAACACAAGGCAGTTTTGGCCCATTGACGAGCCAAGAATGGGTGGTGGGCAGCCTCGCTCCCGGCGCTTCCGCTACGCTGACGGTCAATTATTTTCTGCTCCAAAACACGCTGCCCGTTGTGTATGCTCAAGTGACTGCCGCCAACGAGCCCGATGCTGACTCGACCCCGAACAACGGCACACCGCCCACCCCGAACGAAGACGATGAGGCATCCAGCACAGGTACGCCACCCCCGCCACCGCCCGCACAGCCGGACTTGAACTTGAGCGACTTGGTCGCCCCGGCCTCCACGTCGCCGGGCATCGGCAATTTCACATTTACCCTCAAAAACACGGGCAATGCCGCTGTTCAAGGCAACTACCACATCGGCAGCTTCCTCTCCACGGACAATGTTTTGAGCGCAGACGACTACCAATTTGCTACCATTCCAGAGCAAAACACGGCGGTCGGCAGCTTCAACCGCACAGGGTCTTACCTCATCCCGACAGGTTTCACGCCCGGCAACTACTACCTGATTGTGAAGGTGGACGTAGGAAGTTTCATCACAGAAAGCAACGAGAACAACAACACGGTGAGCAGGCCAATAGCGGTCACAGGCGTTGCCTGCAACGGCAATTACATCCTCACCACACAAGCCGAAGTAAACGCCTTCCCTGCCTGCGACTTCGTCAACGGCAACCTGCGCATCGCCGGAGCTGACATCGTTGATTTGACGCCGTTGACCAGTCTAACGGGCGTTTCCGGCCTGCTGGAAATCCAGAATAACACCACACTGACGAGCCTCGCCGGGCTGCACAACCTGACCAGCGTCGGCGGGCTACTGATGAGCAACAATCCAGTGCTGGCAAGCCTTTCGCCACTGGCCAGCCTCAGCAGCGACGCCATTTTTCCGCTCGTCGTGGAGAACCACGCCGCACTGACAAACTTGAACGGACTCCAGGGCATCACCGGGGCCAACTACCTGCGCATTCAAGGCAACGGCAACCTCCAAACGCTTGCCGGTCTCGACAATTTGGCCATCGTCCGTGGCGAATTTTTGTTGGTTGGAAACAACTCGCTCCAGCACCTCAATCACCTCCCCAAGCTCGTTACGCTCCAAAGCAACCTGATTTTGGATGATAATCCGTTGCTTGCCAACCTGAACGGCTTGAGCAATTTGAAGAACATTGGCGGCATCCTTTTCGTGAATGGCACCAACAGTTTGCTCGATTTGCAAGGCTTGGAAAACGTCGAGACGATGTTTGGTGTGGACATCAAGGACAACCTCCTGCTGCAAAATGTGGACGCCCTCAGTGGCATCACCAGCCTGAACTCGCTGCGGGTGCGTGACAACGCCGTGCTCAGCGATTGCTGCGGCCTTTACCCCGTCCTGAGTGCAAACGGCGTGAGCGGCGTTATCGAGATTTCGGGCAACCCCAGTGGTTGCAACAGCAGCTTGGACATTGTCGCCAACTGCACCCCGCAAGGCGTTGACCTGCAAATGACCATGTTAGCCACGAACCCCTCGCCGGGCATTTACACTTCATTTCCTGTCAAACTGACCATCACCAATTCGGGCGGGCAAGCCGCAACGGGCGTGTCCGTGCATTTCCCCAAGCCCGTGGGCGTCGTCTATGTCGGGGGTAACGAGTTCACGGCTTCGAAGGGTGCTTTCAACGCCTTCGGCAATGAACAGTGGTACATCGGCAATCTCGCCGCTGGTGAATCCGCCACGCTGACGGTCAACTACTTCCTGCTGACCAGCAATGCACTGAAACCCTTCGCCCAAGTGGTCGCCTGCAACGAACCCGACCCGGACAGCACCCCAAACAACGGTGCATCGCCAAACCCCGCCGAAGACGATGAGACGGTGGTCGTCATCAACGGTTTTTCAGGGGGCAGCGGCAATTCAATCGCTACCAGCGACAACCGCCGCCGATTGGCTTTCGACCGTATTTACCCCAATCCTGCCAAGTACACGGTTTCGTTCGAACTTCATTCAAGGTACGACCAGTCCGCTACCCTTGATTTTTACAACCAGCAGGGGCAATTGGTACACACGATGGAAGCGCAGTTGGAGAAAGGCCGAAATGTTTTGGAGGTTATTGTAAGCGATTGGAAATCAGGTGCTTACAACATGATTTTAAGAGGGGAGGAGGGCTTGCCCGCTTACGGGCGGTTCTTGAAAATTTGGGAAGAGTAAAAAACATTGGTCTTTCCGTGTTTGGGACAAACACAAAACATGAGTCATCTCGAATTTTGAGCAAAGGGCTGGTTCAAAAATTGGGTTTTCGGCGGTTTT
>CAYTZS010000276.1:0-5329 GCA_964442355.1 uncultured Saprospiraceae bacterium
AACAAATACAGCACCGCCATCCTAATCGCCACGCCGTTTTCAACCTGCTGCAAGATGATGCTGTGCTCCGAATCGGCCACATCGCTGGTGAGTTCCACGCCCCGGTTGATGGGGCCGGGGTGCATGATGATGATTTTCTTGCCGATACTGTCCAGCAGTTCCCGGTTGATGCCGAAGTAGAGCGAGTATTCCCGGAGGCTGGGAAAATACTTGATGTCCTGCCGCTCCAACTGGATGCGCAGCACGTTGGCCACGTCGCACCATTCGAGGGTCTTACGCACGTCGTGCTCCACACCCACACCGAGCTGCGGCAGGTGCTTCGGGATGAGCGTTGGCGGGCCGCAGACCTTTACCTCTGCGCCGAGTTTTTGCAAACAAAAGATATTGCTGAGGGCCACCCGTGAGTGGGTGATGTCGCCGAAGATGGCGATTTTCTTGCCTGCCAAGTCGCCAAGTTGCTCCCGGATGCTGAAGGCATCGAGCAGGGCCTGGGTGGGGTGCTCGTGGGTTCCGTCCCCGGCATTGATGATGTTGGCGGAGATGTTTCTGGCCAAAAATTGCGGAGCGCCGGGCGCTGGGTGGCGCATCACGATCATGTCCACTTTCATGGAGAGGACATTGTTCACGGTATCAAGCAGGGTCTCGCCTTTAGAGACGGAGGAGGCGCTGGCAGAGAAGTTGACGGTATCGGCGCTGAGGCGTTTTTCGGCCAACTCGAAGGAAATGCGGGTGCGGGTGCTGTTCTCGAAGAACATGTTGGCCACCGTGATGTCCCGCAGTGACGGCACTTTTTTGATAGGACGGTTGATGACCTCCTTGAATTCGTCCGCCGTCTCGAAGATGAGTTGGATATCGTCTTCGGTCAGGTATTTTATACCCAATAAGTGCTTGGTGCTGAGTTGTGCTTGCATTTCTTTGTAAGGATTGGGGGTTGAAGGATTGAAGGATTGAATTTGCACGACGGTCTTCAATCCTTCAGTCATTCAATCCTTCAGTCCTCTTTTTGCGGAAACAACAAAACCTTGTCCTCGCCTTCCACTTCCTGCCATTCCACCCGCACGAAAGCTTCGTCGAGAGAGTCCACCCGGAGGCCAGCATAGTCAGCCTTGATGGGCAGATCCCGGTTGAAGCGGCGGTCTACCAGCGCCAAAAGCTCCACTTTTTGTGGCCTACCGAAGTCGCCGAGGGCAGACATGGCAGCTTGCACCGAGCGGCCCGTGTAGAGCACGTCGTCCATGAGTACCACGTTTTTCCCCTCCACCAAGAAGTCCATTTCCGTCACATTGGCACGGATGGGTTTTTCTCGACGGCGAAAGTCGTCGCGATAGAAAGTGATGTCGAGCTTGCCATTTTCGATGCTGGTGAGGCCCGTTATTTCGAGCAGTCGCTGGTGGATTCGGTGGAGGAGCGGAACGCCGCCCTGCTGGATACCGATGAGGCAGGTGTTATTGAAGTCGTCGTGGTTTTCAATCAATTGATGGCAAAGGCGGTCAATGGTCAGTGCAAAGCGCTCAGTATTAAGTATGACTCGTCCGTTGCTCATGGCGGCAAAGGTAGAATTTTTTTTAGTTGGCAGTTCAACTGTTGGCAGTTGGCAGTCAGTTTTGAAGTTCAAAAGTTCCTAGTCAGGACCGTGGAAGCAGTCACCGACTGCCAACTGTCGAACTGCCAACTACGCACTATATTTCTCCACAAACGCCTTCATTTCATCCACCATCTCTGGGCTGCCCATCGCCACCGTCACCCGCTGGTGCAGGCCGGTGGGTTGTAGGTCGAGTACTCGCTCCAGTTGGCAGGTGATGGCCTTGCCACCCGCTTGCTCCACCACGAAACCGATGGGATTACACTCGTAAAGCAGGCGGAGCTTGCCTTTCGGGTACTTGCGGGTGTTCGGGTACAGGAAAATACCGCCCTGAAAAAGGATGCGGTGAATGTCACTGACCATCGAACCGATGTAGCGGAGCTGCATGTTGCTGTCCGAGCAGTGGTCGATGTAGCGGCGCATCTCGATGTCGAACTTGAGGTAGTAGCCCTGGTTCAGCGAGTAATAATTGCTGCGCTTGGGTATCTGGATGTTCTGGTGCGAGAGGCAGAACTCCCCGATGGTCGGGTCGAGGGTAAAGCCGTTGACGCCGCTGCCAGTAGAGTAAACGAGGATGGTGGAAGTGCCGTACAACACGTACCCAGCGGCCACGAGGTTGACACCTTTTTGCAAAAAATCGTCGTCGTTCACCGGCCCGTCGGGGTCGCTGAGACGGCGGTAGATGCCGAAGATGGTGCCGACGGACACGTTTACGTCAATGTTGGAAGAGCCGTCGAGTGGGTCCATCACCACAACGTACTTGCTGGCTTTGCCATGCAGCGTGGGCAGTGCAATGAACTCTTCGTTCTCTTCCGAGGCAATGCCAGCGCATTCGCCACTGTTGCGCAAGCACTCGATGAATTTCTCGTTGGCGAAAATATCGAGCTTCTGCACCGTGTCGCCATGGAGGTTTTCGTTGCCTACGGCGCCGAGGATGTTGAGCAGGCCCGCCTTGTTGACTTCCCGGTTTACGATTTTGGCGGCTACGCCAATGTCACGGAGCAACCCGGTGAGTTCGCCCGTGGCGAAGTTATGCTCTTGCTGCCGACGAATGATGAACTCGTCGAGGGTTACAATTCGGTTTTGCATACGTAATTTGGTTAGGAATAAGTGATTGGTGACTGGTGATTAATGACTGGCATGGTAGCCCCAGTCACTAATAACCAGTCACCAATCACTGTTCAAAATCTGCTATCAATGTAATACGGCAACATCGCCCGCCAGGTCGGCCAGTCGTGGCGCATGTCGGCACCCCAGATGTCCAGTTCGTGGGGAATGCCCTTGCTGGACAAGATGCCAGACAGGGTCTTTGAACCTTCTGGATTTTCGTAGGCACCGGAGCCCGTCACGATATGGCAATGATGTTTGCTCCGCAAAATGGGCAGAAAATAGTCGTCGTTGAGGTTGGGCAAGTACGACACCGGGGAGTTGAAGTAAACGTCCTGGTCGTAGTAGCCATCGGTGTATTCTTGTAGTTCGTACATGCCGCTCATGGCGATGACGCCATCAATCAGGTCGGGGCGCTTGAAGTAGAGATTGGCGGAGTGCAATGCGCCGAGCGATGCGCCAGTCACATAAATCGGGGTATCTGGGCTTGTTTTGCTCTTGATGAACGGCACCACCTCATTGTACACGTAGCTGTTGAACTGCGTGTGGCGAATGGCCTTGTGGCGGGGGTGCATCTTGTTGTTCAACCAGCTTTCAGCGTTGATGCTGTTGATGGAAAAAACCTTGCACTTGCCAGAGTTGATTTGGTTTTCCAGCACATCCATCATCAGGAAGCGCTCATATTCCAGAAAGTCGGCGGCGGCGGTGGGCAGCATAAGCAGGGCAAAACCGTAGTTCCCCCAAATGCCGATTTCCATGTTTTTATTGAGTGAGGGGCTGTGCCATTGATGAATTTCCCGGTGCATTTTTCGTTTTGTTTTGCCCAAAAGAACCCTTTGGACGGTTGTGAGTTTCAATTTCGAGTTGGACGCTGCCAATCCGCACGGTGCAAAGATATTTACCTAAGTTTGCCAGCCAAAATTTAGTTTGCAGTTCGTCAGTGAGCAGTTGTCAGGCAGTTCGACATTTTTAAAGTCAGAACCATGCATTGACTCAAGACTTTTGAACTGGTGAACTGCCAATTGACTGAAAACTGCCAACTGGCCAACTGCCAACTTTTTAATGCAGCATCTTTTTTACCTCAACAAATACTTCTTCAAGTACCGCAAGCGGCTGCTGCTGGGCATATTGTTCATCTTCATTTCCAATTACTTTCAGGCACTTCAACCCCAGATGATACGCCAAGCGCTCGACCTCGTGGTGGAGAACATCGCCTTGTACCGCATGTACGACGGTTTCGAGTTGCAGTCCGTAGTGTTCAAACATTTTGGGCGCACCCTGCTGTACTTCGGCTTGGTGGTGCTGGTGCTGGCACTGCTGATGGGCTTGTTCCTGTTCCTTGTGCGTCAGACCATCATCGTGATGTCGAGGCTTATTGAATACGACCTGCGCAAAGAAATCTTCCAGCACTACGAAGACCTGCACCTCGCTTTTTACAAAAAAAACAGCACGGGCGACCTCATGGCCAGGGTCATGGAAGATGTGTCGAAAGTGCGCATGTACCTCGGCCCGGCCATCCTCTACGGCATCAACTTGGCATCACTGTTCACGCTCGTCATCATTTCCATGTTGCGGGTAAACGTCACGCTCACGCTCTGGTCGCTGTTGCCGCTGCCCATTTTGTCGCTCTCGATTTACTACGTGAGCAGCCTGATTAGCAAAAACAGTGAAAAAATCCAACGCCAACTTTCCAAACTCACCAGCATCACGCAGGAAGTTTTCAGCGGCATCCGGGTGGTGAAAAGCTATGTGCAGGAAGCACCGATGGGCCGCCATTTCCACGAAGAAAGCCAAGCCTACATGGACAAGTCGTTGAAACTTGCCCGTGTGGACTCGCTTTTTCAACCCACGATGCTCGTACTGATTGGCATGAGCACCATCATCACCGTGTACGTCGGTGGACTCGAAGTGGCCAAGGGCAACGTGACCACGGGCAACATTGCCGAGTTCATCATCTACGTAAACATGCTCACCTGGCCTGTGACCTCCCTCGGCTGGATAAGCTCGCTCATCCAACAAGCTGCTGCTTCGCAAAAGCGGATCAACGAGTTCTTGGAAATACGACCAGAGATTGTTAGCCCAGTCACCAGTCACCAATCACTAGTCACCTATCATCAATCGTCAATCGTTTTTGAAAATGTCAGCTTCACCTACCCCGACACAGGCATCGTGGCGCTCCGCAACATCAGCTTTGAGCTGAAATCGGGGCAAAAACTGGCCATTATCGGGCGCACGGGCTGTGGCAAATCCACCATCGCCGACCTGCTGGTACGGTTGTACGACGTTACCGATGGGAAAATAATGGTGGACGGCGTGGACATCCGCCAGCACGACCTCCACCAACTGCGCCAACGCATTGGCTACGTGCCGCAGGACGTGTTCTTGTTCTCCGACACGGTGAGCAACAACGTGCGTTTTGGCCGCCCCGACGCCACCCAAGCCGAAGTGGAAACCTACACCCGCCATGCCGCCATTTACAACGAAATTGCCGAACTGCCCGAAGGCTTCGGCACGGTGGTTGGCGAGCGGGGCGTCACCCTCAGCGGAGGACAAAAGCAGCGGGTGAGCATCGCACGGGCGCTCATCAAGCAGCCAGACATCGTGCTCCTCGACGACTGCCTCAGCGCCGTGGACATCAAT